>CALADF010000060.1 GCA_937890835.1 uncultured bacterium | reverse complement strand
ACATTCTCAATCATTACGCAATCTCCTGTGCGCCCTTGAACATTACGCAATCTCTTGTGCACCTTCGATCACCTTCGATCATCTTCGATCATCTCGACGCACTTCGCACGCAGACAGCCGTCGTGTTGCACCCTCTTGTTCGACGCCCGTAGCACGCGCAACGTCCGTAGGCACGCGAAGAGCCCGAGCTTTCGCATCAGAGCCCCTGCCTGTAAAAAAAGCGGCTCCCCCAAACGGGAGAACCGCTTCAAATCACGTGCAGTTACGCCGCGCCCTATGGCAGGCCGCGCAGGATCGACGGACCCTCCAAGCACGAACCCCTCTGCATCCTGCCCGAAAGGGGGCCTCAGCGACAATTACCAGGCCCTACGCCTCCATCAGGTCAACGCCCAGCTCGGCTTTCACCAAGTCGAACGCCGCAGCGATGGCCTTGTCCATGTCGTAGTACTTGTAGCCGCCCAGACGGCCGGCGAACACCACGTCGCCTTCCGCTTCGGCAAGCGCCGCGTACTCCTCGTAAAGCTTCGTGTTGCGCTCGTCGTTGATGGGATAGTACGGCTCGTCGCCCGGCTGCCAGTTCGCCGGATACTCGCGCGTGATCACCGTGGTGGGAATGGTCTCCCCCGCCGCGTTGCGGCCGAACTCGAAATGCTTGTGCTCGATAATGCGCGTGAACGGCACCTCGCGCTCGGTGTAGTTCACCACCGCGTTGCCCTGCCAGTTCTCGCAATCGAGCTTCTCGCTCTCGAAGCGCAAGCTGCGGTACTCGAGGTTGCCCAGCTTGTAATCGAAGTACTCGTCGATGGGGCCGCAGTAGATCACGCGATCCGCAATACCCTCGTGCTCGGCGCTGAACTCCTTGTACTCGACGTCGAGAAGGATCTCCGTGTCGCCGAACATGCGCTCCACCATGGCGGTATAGCCGCCCATGGGAATGCCCTGCCAACGATCGTTGAAGTAGTTGTTGTCATACGTGAAGCGCACGGGAAGACGACGGATGATGGATGCCGGCAGTTCCTTGCAGTCGCGACCCCACTGCTTCTCCGTGTAGCCCTTCACCAGCTTCTCGAAGATATCGCGCCCGACCAGGGAAAGCGCCTGCTCCTCAAGGTTGGCGGGGTTCTCCACCGCGCACGCCGCCTTCTGTTCCTCGATGATGGCCGCCGCCTCGGCGGGCGTGCGGATGCCCCACATCTTCGAGAAAGTGTTCATGTTGAACGGCATGTTGTACAGCTCGTCTTTGTACACCGCCACCGGCGAGTTCACGTAGTTGTTGAACTCGGCAAACCGATTCACGTAATCCCACACGGGCTTGATGGAGGTGTGGAAGATATGAGCGCCGTACTCGTGAACGTTGATGCCGTCGACGTCCTTCGTGTAGATATTGCCCGCGATATGGGGGCGACGGTCGATCACCAAGCACGATTTCCCCGCAAGAGCCGCCTCATGAGCGAACACCGCCGCGGTAATGCCCGCGCCAACCACGAGGTAATCGTAATGATTCTTCATGAACATCCCTTTCATCGGTTCCTTGAGGCCGACCAGATCAGCCTTCATGTCGATTCGCCAACGCCCTCGGCTTCAATCTCCAGCCTTCGAGGAAGACGAAGTTCGCAGCAGGCGAGGACGCGACGCAAGGCAGCGCGACTCGCGGCGGATCATCGCAGCGAGCATGCACGTCGCTTCACGATTATAGGCGAATCGATGCACGCGGCGCTCCAACGAACCGGACCCGGCCACCCTTGCGGTATAATTTCCACCCAATACCGACATCTACGAAGAAAGACACCCCATGCCATCGAGCAATAACAACAAGTATTACTCTTACGATTCCGCAAAGGAGCGCGTAAACGACCCACATGCGCTCGTCTCGGTGATCGTCCCGATCTACAATGCGGGCCCCTACCTCGACCAGGCGCTCAACAGCCTCGAAGGCCAGACGCACGACAACCTCGAGATCATCTGCTTGAACGACGGCTCGACCGACGACTCCCTGCAGATCATGCAACGCCACGCCGAAAACGACGAGCGCATCGCCATCATCGACAAGCAAAACCAGGGTTACGGAGCCACGTGCAATCGCGGCCTGAAGGAAGCGCACGGCGAGTGGATCGCCATCCTCGAGCCCGACGACTGGATCGAACCCGGCATGTTCAAGGACATGCTGGAGTTCGCGGCAGGTTTCTCCGAGAAAATCGACATCATCAAGACGCCGTATTGGCGCATCAAAGACGCCGACACGCCCGCAGAGCAAAAGCTCCAATGCAGCTACAAGCGACGCGTGCATGTCGATAAGCAGCCGTTCGTCATCACCGACGCCATCCACCTGCTCCACCACCACCCGTCCATCTGGTCGGCTATCTACAGGAAGAGCTTCCTCGACGAGTTCGACATTCGGTTCAAGCCCATCCCCGGAGCAGGTTGGGCCGATAACCCCTTCCTCGTGGAAACGCTTTGCCGCGCGCGCAGCATCGTCTACCTCGATCAGCCTTACTATTGCTATCGAGAGGATACCGAGGAGAAATCGGCGAACTTCCACAAGAACAACCCCGACATTCCCTTCGACCGCTGGAACGAGATGCTCGACATCATCGAAGACCTCGGCATCACCGACGAGCGTATCCTGTGCGCCCACTACAGCCGCGGATTCATGTACATGAGCGGCGTCCTCGAACAGCACAATGCCGACGATCCCGCCGTCCGTGCGCAGATCGAGCGCATGTTCAAACGGATGGACGCGGATCTCGTGTTCAAATATCCGCACATCTCCCCCGGTTGCAGGCGCCTGTTCGCCGAAGTTCGCGAACTGCCCGAGCCGAAGGTCAACCATCTCCAATATGGCGCGAACCTCGTGGAGCAAGGCGTCTACAACCTGCGCAACATCGGCTTCAAGGGAACGCTCGACGCCGTGAGCAACTACTTCGCCAAGTACAAAAAGCGCACAGGCGGCCGATAGCCGCGAACGCGGCAGGGGCGTTTTCAGCGCCCGACCAGCACAGCGGGAGCGGGCGGTCGCGATAGACCCGGCGGAGTCGTCGCGATCAACCGCCCGCCCCTGCCGTTCGCCGCAGCGCCCGCAAGCCCCAAGCGTATCGATTACTCGGACGCCGCCTCCCGCTCACTCGCAGGTGCGGGCATGGGAGCCCAACTCGCGTCGTGCAGAATCCTGCGCGACTCCTTCCATCCCGCGATAAGCCGTTTCGAACCCGACTTGAAGCAAGAACGATCGACCGAGATCAGCCGGATGCACTCCTTCGCGAAGCTCAACACCGTGCCCAACGCATAGCCAACAGGGTTGTAGTCGCCGTTCAACTTCAAATACCGCGCCATGTAGCCGCGATTGCGCATGATGTAGAAACGGGTCATGTCGGACGAAGAGTTCAGCTGACGAACTCCCGTCACCTCCCAGTTCTTCACCTCTCGAGAGCGCTTCAGAATCACATCGGAGACGACGACCGAGTCCGTCACCTTGCTCGCGAGATAGCCGTAAATACAGTCATCCCAGTAAATGAAGAACCTTTTGTCGGGAAAACCGATCTTCGAGACGACGTCGCGACGGAACAAACCGCCTTCAAAGCATGCCGTGTTTGTCGGCTTGAAGCCGGACTCGTCGAACTTCGCCGTGGCAACGGGGTTGTAGATGCAAAGCGGCTCGATAAAGCGGTACTGCCAATAGAAGGGACCGCCGTCATAGTCGAGCCGGCTTCCCTGAACAACGCCATGATCCGGCATCCACTTCCCGAGACGCTTCAACGAATCGGGAATCACGACCACATCATCGTCCATGAGCCAGAACCAATCCGCCCCCATCTCATACGCAATCTGAACGCCCGCGGAAAAGCCGCCCGCCCCGCCGGTGTTCTCCGTTTGAGGGGCGTAAACAACCGCATCCCCGCCGTCGTGCCACAGCGCCGTCGCGCTGTAAGCGTTCAGCCGTTCCCTGAAATTCTCGACCACGCGCGCCGTTTCGACGGAGTTCTCGTTATCCACCACGACAACGCGCCAAGGCGCGACGGTAAGCTTCAAAAAGGAATCGAGCAACTCGGACAAAAGCTGCTGACGCTTGTATGTGACGACGATGATCGCAACCTTGTCCATCAAGAATTCCCCCAGTTCAAACACGCTGTCGGCAGTAATTGGACGCAGGCAGCGATACAGTGTACACGAATGATGTTGATTCTAGCGCAAGGTATCTCGATGCATCTGAAGCCGACCTTAAACGCTATAATAATTCTGTTTGCCACGCGCTCTCAAACGCGCCCAACAGAAGGAATGGATAACGATAATGAACTGGTTCGAATGCGGCGTCATTTTCATCGTCGCCGTCATCACCACCGTTGTCCTCACGCCCTTCGCGCGATTTATCGCAACGAAATTCGATGCAATCGACTACCCCGATCGACGACGCGTCAACACCGAGCCGATCCCCCGCATGGGAGGCATCGCGATCTTCGGGGGCGTCGTGATAAGTCTTTGCGTTATCGCCATCGGAGTAAACATTTGGGGGTGGACAAACCCGTTCGTTCCTCACCATGATTTCGAAATCAACTACGTTCTTCTTGGAATCGGATTCGTCTTCATGTTCGTCGTCGGCGCCGTCGACGACGTCATCAACCTACGCGCAAAGCTGAAGCTCATCGGTCAGGTTATCGCAGCATGCCTGGTGGCAAGCTCGGGTCTTCTGCTCAGCAATATTCAAAACCCGTTTGTCGAAGGCGCGTTCATCGAATTCGGAATCCTCTCTTATCCGATCACTGTGTTCTATCTTGTCGCATTCGCGAACATCATCAACCTCATTGACGGACTCGATGGCCTCGCTTCGGGCATCAGCGCGATTTCCGCAGGCACCATCTTCACGTTCTCCGTGTTCGCGGGGCGCTACGAAGCCGCGCTCCTCAGCATCATCGTCGTGGGTGTGTGCATAGGATTCTTGAAGAGCAATCGTCACCCGGCGTCCATCTTCATGGGCGACTCGGGATCGCTCGTCCTTGGGCTCGCGCTCGGCGTGGTGTCTCTTTTCGCCATCGCAAGATCCACGTTATTCATCTCGCTTCTCGTCCCTATCCTGGCTGCCGGAGTTCCCGTCACGGACACCGCCGTGGCCATCATCAGGCGAAAGCGCGCGCACCAACGCGTCGATCAGCCGGATACCGGGCACATCCATCATCGTCTATTACGAGCAGGATTCTCGCAAAACGCAACCGTTGGCATAATGTGGGCGTGGACTGCGGCGCTTTCGGTCTGCTCGATCGTTCTCGCCGAATCAGACGGCTTCGCGCGCGTTACAGCCATCATCATGGCAGCAGCGATAACCGGATTCGCTATCGGAAAACTCCATCTCCTTGAACCCGTGCTGCGTCATCATTACAGCCCACGGCATACCAAAGCGAAGAAAAAAGATCCCGATCGATAGTCTTAATTGTACAGAACCACTCTACTCCCCCAACGAGCAAAGCAGTTACCAAGCGAAGAGTCAGACTTGCGCTGATCTCCGTCGAACAGTTTCCGCTGAGGCAATGCTCGACATACAAGCATACCCGGCCAATTCTCAAATGCTTTTAGGCAAACTCGAAGAAGTCGCGCTAACTGCGAACGTTCAAGCCGTAAGCACGTCAAGGCGGCTCTCGTGTATTTCCGAAGCAAAGAAATCTAAAGTCCAGATCATTCCCTTGAACGCCCGAAAAAGAGCAACGACCGGGTGCAAAGAGCCGTGATGCATCTGATTTGGGCGAAAAAGCAAAACAGGAGAATCGCACCCGCATAACCTCAGCCTAGGAGGTCACCGCTAAAGCACGATTACCGCGGAATACGGAAAGAGCACTTATCTTCAGAAGGCAATCACCTTAAAACCTTAGGGAATAATCCAGGATGGGCAAATTAGTTCTTAAAACGCAGGAAGGCCCCGGATCCTCGTCGGATCCGGGGCCTTCCCGGGGCCTGCG
>CALADF010000059.1 GCA_937890835.1 uncultured bacterium | reverse complement strand
TGCGTTATCACGGGGATTTCTCGCAGCAGCGCCCATCTTGGGAGCCGCGTGCTTTCCCCCGAACTTCTTCTCCATGAAATCTAACCTCGCTGTCATGCGCTTAGTTCGAACATTGTAAACAATCCCGGAGTTCATCTTCGTGGAACTTTTGCGTACGATTCACGCGATTTCAGGACATGCTCCCTTTGGATAACTATAAAGCACCATTCGTGCCGTAGCATTGACATAGAGAGCCGGGAACGTATAATAAAAAATTCAGTTTACCGTCATGATACTGCATATATCATGATCCCGTAACGGGGGCGACTGGTTTCGACATGGTAGGCTTGAAGTGAGGAGCAGGTCGTGGTCTCCTCGCCACGTTAAACAGGGGTACCGTCAAGTTAATTGGCAAAAAGAACACTCAGAGCGCTCCGGCGCTCGCCATGGCTGCTTAATCGCACCTGGCTGCCGAACCCGGGTTTTCCCCGATTCGGGCAAGGTATCAACTCAGGGGAATGCTCTTTGGCACGTAGCCGGTATGGCCAAGGAAAAGACTGAACCGACTCGGGATGAAAACGTTGGCCTGCGAACCGACGCATCCTTAAAACCGATCGCAGGCTAAGCTTGTAGAGCCTCACGGATCGTCTAGTATGGACCGGAGTTCGATTCTCCGCGCCTCCACCATCGCTGAACAGGGCTTTTTCGGGTTTTGCCTGATGAAAGCCCTTTTTTATTTGCATTATCCTAAAACTATTTTTTATGAAAATATGGCAATTTAGGGGCAATTTCGGCTGTTTTGGTAATCTGCCGGTAACGAGAGTCGCGGCGTTTCGGGCGCTTCGCCCCGAGCTGCGCCTCGATTCGCGGGAAAAATCGTGTTTGCACTTCTTCCGGTAATCGTCTGAAACATGCGGGATACGTCTTATCCGAAACCTGCGCGCTCACCCGGCTCGCTGAAGAAGCATCGAGGGTGCATACCGAGACGATGCAGAACACGACGCGCCGTTATCGGCCAGGCCGAAGATCCTTAGCTCGCAGCTAATGTTTCGCAAGCGTCAATCCGATACCCTCGTTACGCAAACATCAGCTCGGAAAAGGGGAAACCATGAAGAAAGCTCTCATCGTCATCGTCGTCATCGCTGTTCTCGGGTTCATCGGACTAGGAGCATGCTCATCAGGCGGGGGCAGCACCGTAGACGCGGAGTCTTCGAACGGCTCAACGACCGAAGCGGAACCCGAGAAGGCCACCTACGCGCTCACCGACGAGCAGCTCGTCGATAAGGGCTACGGACTCTATTACATCACGGGCACGCTCACGAACAACTCGGGAACAGAGAAGAAATACGTGCAGATCGAGTACGTGCTCAAGGATGAATCAGGTGCGCAGATCGGAACCGGACTCGCGAACACCAACAACCTTGCAGCGGACGGGGTGTGGAAGTACGAGGCTCTTTGCAGCGTGAGCGGCGACGCGGCACCGGCGACGTTCGAGGTCGCCGACGTCACCGGCTTCTAGCGCCCTCGCCAAGCCGGCTTCACCTGCGCGCTGCCTCCAACAAGAATCGCGCTCTAGCCATCCCCGCATCAAGCGCAAGTGCCCGATGCGGGGATTCTTGCTATCATAAGGCAAGACCGCCTACATCATCAGGATCGAATCATGCAAGAACCGCTTACCGACGAACTACTCGGGGAGCTTCTCGAATCACCGAGCGCATCGTCTTTCGTCGACAAATACGACCTCGATTCACCCACGCTCTCAGAGTACCTCGCTCACCTGCTCGATCTCAAACACCTCAAGAGGTCGAACGTCATACGAGACGCCGGGCTCAACGAAACGTTCGGCTACCAGATCTTCACCGGCCAACGCAACCCATCGCGCAACAAGGTGTTGCAGATCGCCTTCGCCATGGCCCTCTCCCTGAAGGAAGCAAGTCGCCTTCTCCAAGCAGCAGGCGTAAACGATCTTTACTGCAAGCGCCGCCGCGATGCCATCATAGCCTTCTGCCTGAGCAAAGGCTGCTCGCTCTACCAGACCAACGAAGAGCTTTACCGCCTCGGCGAAGACACGATCTGCTGAAACCGCCCGCTATCGCTCTGATATCATGCAGGCTATGAGACAAGACGAATTGAACGAATACCTCAACTCCCTTGCCGTCGATGAGAGTTTTCGTACCGAAGAGACCCTCAGAGGATCCGCCGGCGAAACGACGCAGATAGTCTCGTTCGTCGGCGGCAACGGATCGGGCTTCGGCCCGTTCATAAGGAAAACCATTCCTCTCGACGGACGTTCGGGATTAGCTTACCCCCGCATTCTCGCCGCATGGAAAAGCGGGAGGAGGTTCAAGCACGTCCCTCGCGTCTTCGACTGCTTCGAGCGAAATGGCGAGCTCATCGTGATCATGGAATACGTGCCGGGAGAAACCCTTGCCGAGTTCGTCGCGAGGAGAGGACCTTCGTCGGCATTGGCAAAACGCCTGGCAACACCGCTTTGCGATGCCGTGGCGGAGCTTCACGAATCATTCGACCCGCCCTTGATACACCGTGATATAAAACCGTCGAACATCATCGTATCGGGAGAAGCCGTGACCATCATCGATTTCGGCATAGCCCGAAGCTGGCACGAGGACGCAACCGAGGACACGACGCATTTCGGAACGCGACCCTACGCCCCTCCCGAGCAGTTCGGATTCGGCCAAACCGACGAACGAAGCGACGTGTATGCTCTGGGCATGGTCCTCTATTTCTGCATTACGGGAAAAACGCCGAGCACGAGCCTCCACGCGGAAGGCTTTCCCGACCTTTTCGCCGAGCCGACGCTCAAAAGCATCATCGTCAAAGCAACGGAATTCGACCCAAAGCATCGCTTCGCGAACGCCCGCGAGCTCGTAGGAGCGCTGAACGAAGCAGCATGCGCTACGGAGAAGCCTCTCCGCCTGCAAAGCCCTGCAACGGATGACAGCTCCGCTTCGTCTCACGACGCCTCCAAGCCGAGGGCTTCAAAGCGAAGCGTCTGGAGCCGCATCAGGAACACCGCCCTGCTGACGATCTTCGCCTTCGGAGCGCTCTGCGGCATATCATGCGCCGTATACCCAACCGCTCAATATTCATCGACCCCCCTCGTAAACAGGCTTATCGCCTTCGGGGGTGTTTTCATCGTCATGAACGGCGCCCTCGTCTACCTTCTACTTGACAAGCGAGAGCTACGCAGACGATACCCCGTACTCGAACGATTCAGAGGAATGGGGGAACGCATCGCCTGCGCTCTCCTCGTTGTTGCGGGAGCGTTTGCAACTCAACTCTTGACGTAAACCGGCAATCGTCGAAGCCTAACTTTGCGAACCCCGCTCCGCAGCAGCCAGAGAGGCAACATCCCCCTCTTTATCCGCGCGGGACGAATCGTCGGGCACGATGGTCATGCTTTGAAAACGGTTCGCCATGTAATCGTCGTCGAAATTGCGCTCGTAGAACAACTCGATCTGAGACCCCGGCGTCTTGCCCGACAAACGCTCGTACCAGCAGTCAAGCGATTGGAGCGTCATGACGCCGTTGGCGATCATCAGGGCAGCGCATACAGAAGTGACCGTATAGCGCGCCTGCCACGGAATCATATTCACGAACTTCAGCATGTACGGAAGGCACACCTTTATCCAGAATACGCCCAGACAGCCCCACATGGCCATGAACATGCCGTTGGTACGACCGTCGATCGAGAGGAACGTCCCCGAGTAGTCCCACGCAACCGCACCGAACGAGACCTCCATGAACCAGCTGACGAAAAACTCGAACGCGCCGCCGATGACAGCGCTAACCAGAAAAATGACCAACACGTTCGCTTTATGAAAGCGATTAAGGGCAAGCGTCATGAGCACCGCCCCGAACCCGTATATGGGAGAGAAGGGACCGAACAGGACGCCGGCTCGGTCTTGGTACACGCCCGGCTCCACGACGACCATGTGAAAAATGATCTCGATGATGAGGCCGAGAACGCTCGCCACGATGAAAATCCAAAACAGGTTGAAGAAATCGAGCGAGATATATCCTTTCCCGGTCTCATCGCGACCGAGCGTACCGTCGATAACGCGTTCTTTGGTGCCGAGCGTTCGCAGCTCACGGCGCAGCTTACGCTCGCGAGAAAGCTCCGGATCCAAATAGCTCGAAAGAGCCAGCAGCAAAACCGCCATGATACCGAAGAATATGAGATCCTTGTCAATGCCGAAGAGCATGAGATTGCAGATGATGGCGATCACGAGCAACGCTATCATGATCCACGTCTGCTGGGCGGCGTTCCTGCGCCTATTCCTCAACAAGCGTACGCCGAGCACGAGGAGCATGACGACCAGGGCGAACAACGCCACGCCCATGACGCTTGTCACGACGAGCGTCGTAGTCGAGTAATCGACGAAGTAACCGTTTTTCCAGAGCAACCAAAATCCCAAGCCCATCATCACGCCGTCCGCAATGCCAACAAGGCTCCCGAGGATGCTGACGACGCCGACGATCTTAAGCGCGAAGGGGACCTTCTTCCCCGCAATGGCGTCGGCGTTATGACGCTCGACCTCTTCCATGATCTCATCGACATCTATGAGGTTGTCGGGGTCGTCAATAAGATCCTCGGCCTTCTTGACGGCGTTCGCGTAAACCTCCGGCCACTCCGTCTCCCGTTTGTCGCTCGTCGAAGCGGAGTTATCAGCATCGGAGCGGGGATCCACCGCTTCCGCATCTTGTTTTTTATTCAGCAATTCGGTCATGCATGCTCCCAACCGTCGCCAACGCGACTCGTTGTCGGATTCGGAAACCTCACAAACTAGCGATCATCCCGGGTCAAGGCGGGATCGAGGAAAAGCGGCGCGACTATTCGAGTGTACAACGCCAACCAGGCAAGGGAGACGCAAAAGCCGCCTATGACGTCGGAAGCGTAGTGAACGCCAAGATAAATCCTGCTCACGCCAACCATGACGATGACGACCGACAGCGCAACGCAACAGGTTATGCGCATCTGCCTGTCCTTCTCGTAATGCCAGATCAGCCAAACAAGAAGCCCGAAGAACGCCATCGCCGCCATCGAATGACCCGAGGGGAAGCTGAAACCGTGTTCGGTAACCAGGGATATCCCCTCAGGACGCGGCCGCTGCACTATGCCTTTGATTAACAGGTTCAATGCAACTACTAGCGCCAGGTTGAGCGTGCAGCAAGCGCCGGGTCGCCTGCCCGGCGCGAACGCAGCGACAAGCAAAAGCATGACGAGCAGCGCAACCGGAGTCGCAAGCGCCGAAAACGATTCCATTATCGGCGTGAGCCATTCGAAACGCAGGCGCTCCACGATGACGCCGTAAGCCATCACATCAATGCGGAGAAGATCACCCTCGAGAACACCCTCGAGCAACATGATGAAAACAACGACGCACACGCATAGCACGACCACCGCCTTGTTTTCGAGAACAAGCCCCCCAAGGCTTCTGCCTGCGTTGACGACGCGCTTTCCCCTTCGCGCAACTTTACTCACAAATCCCCCTCGCGTTTTCCATGGTAGGCAAGGATAGCGGCATGATGACGTCGCGATAGCATCCCGGCGCGATGCACATATTATTTACGCCCCCCCGCGCCATACAGCAAAGCATAGGGCAAACTCGACGAACGAGATTGCGGACATATCCTGATGTTCGCGCAAGCATCATGCAAGCAACCATCCCAAGCGTATACTTACTCCAGTTAAACCCCATGGATAGGAGCAGCATGCTAACCTCTACGATCGACTTCTCTGATGCAAACGACTACTTGAGCGAGAACATGAAGAAGGCCATCGCGTTTCTGCGAGACAACGATCTCGATGCGCTCCCCCTTGGACGTACCGAGATCAAAGGCGATGACGTTTTCGCAAACGTCATGGAGTACGAAACCGTCGACGCCGACGAGAAAGACATGGAGGCTCATAAGCTTTACTACGACGTGCAATTCGTCGTGCGAGGAGAGGAAGCTCTCTACGTCGCCCCCCTAGACGGGCTCAGCGAGACGCAACCCTTCGACGATGAAAACGATTTCGGGCTCTATTCGACTCCCGATTACGCCAGCCGTATCTACCTACGCGCCGGCGAGCTTGCAATCGCGGCACCCGAAGACGCGCATAAGCCAGGCTGTCACGCGAAAGACGCATGCCTCGTTCGAAAAATAGTGGTGAAGGTTCACGTTTAACCCATGCTTCAATCTCCGAGCGAGCATGCCGCGCAGAGATAGGCCAGTTTGAGAACACGATCCCTCGGATATCGCCTTGAAAACCCCGAATGGAGCCCCTTGCTGTTCCCATGCGCAGGGGGCTCCGGCCTTTCGAAAGCACGCCCCTCCTCCGAAAGAGAGCGACGAGAGGCCCTTGCGCTTACTTCTTCTTCAGGAAGTCGAATCCAGCCGCTATATCATCGAACGCGCCCTTCAACTCAGACGCTATGGCCACTCCGTCTTTGTATATAGCGTTCATGTCCGCCGTCGCCTCGGCAACGCCCTCACGCGTGATGCCAAGATCGTATTCATCTCCGCCGGACGCGTCCTCGCGGGGTTTTGCGTCTCCGCTCGACGAATCGATCTCTTCCTCAGCGTAATAATACTCCTGCTCAACACCATCCTCGTCGAGAAGGATGAAGCCGATCTCGTTATCATCCTCGTCGACGATGTAGGCGTATATCTCGTCTTCGTCTATCTCGACCTCGTAGAATTCCTCGCAGCTCACGCCTTCGGCGTCCTCAACCGCCTCGATCGGCTGGGATTCAAGCTCATCATCGGCAAGATAAACCTCGGAGTCGCGTGTGCATGCAACCGCCTCCCCGCCGCCGGCATCGACCGCTGCGTTCTGCCGGTCGGTTTCGCCTTTAACCTTTTCCATGAATTGCTCCTATCTCGAGCGCTCTTTCAAAGCGCGATCGATCTCCCGCTTGGAATCGCGCTCCTTCATGCTCGCCCGCTTATCGTAGGTCTTTTTTCCACGCGCCAATGCAATCTCGACTTTAACCAAACCATTCGGACTGAAATACATTTTAAGAGGGACGATGGCAAGACCTTTTTCCGACACCTTCGACTCCAGATAGCGAATCTGGCGCTTATGAAGCAGCAACTTGCGTCTCCGATCAGGATCAACGTTGCTGAGATTACCCTGCGCGAACGGAGCGATATGAACGTTGCTCAGCCAAACCTCCCCGTGACGGACGAGGGCGAAGCAGTCCGTCAGTTGACAATTGTTGTCGCGAAGAGACCGAACTTCGGTGCCGGTCAACTCGATACCCGCTTCAAACGTTTCAATCATTTCGTAATCATGAAACGCTCGCCTGTTCTTCGCGATGAGCTTTTCCTCTCTTTGCTTCATGGTTAATTCCCCGTCAGTTCATCGGAGAAGCACTTATCCCCCGCTGCATCCTCAAGCATATCCTGCTCCCCAACATGACGCAGAGGCTCGGCGACCCCGGGGACGAAGCACGCGCCATCGTCGAGATCCAGAGCGAAGCGGGTGATGAGCTTCACGGTATCCTGAAGATCTTTCAAGCAAACGACTTCCGTCGGCGTGTGCATATAGCGCAGAGGCACCGAGACCAATCCCGTCGGGATGCCCGATCGCGTGACCTGAATAGCGCGTGCGTCGGTACCCGTGATGGAGGGCTCCGCCTCTATCTGGTACGGGATGCCTTCGGCTTCAGCAGCCGCGACCAAACGCTCGAAAACAAGCGGGTTGATGTTCGGCCCGCGCGCGATAACAGGCCCCTCGCCGCAGACGATCTTTCCATGCTTGGTTTTGTCGATCCCAGGGTAATCGGTAGCATGAGTGACATCGAACGCCAAGGCGACATCGGGGTTGATGCCATACGCGCTCGTCATCGCCCCGCGCGTCCCGATCTCCTCCTGCACGGTGGCCGCCGCAATGAACGCCCCGCTTGCGCGACCGCGCTCTGCAAGCTTCTCCATGACGCGGCAAGCTATCCATACACCGCACTTGTCATCGAACGCTCGAGAAACCGCCATGCCCTTCCCGAAGCGCTCGTACCCGACGCCGAAGGTGATGACATCGCCCACGCGAACAATTTCACGAACGTCTTTCGCGGGCATGCCAAGGTCGATCACGAGTTTGTCGAGCGGCATGACGGCCTTCCTCTCGTCAGCATCGATAAGGTGGATGGGCTTGCGCCCTACAACACCTCGATACGACCCCTTGCGCGTGTGAACGTCGACGCGCATCCCGGGAAGAATCGCGGGGTCAACGCCGCCAACGGCCGCCACGGACAGAAATCCGTCATCGCTGACGTAGCGAACCATGAGCCCTATCTCATCCATATGCGCGGCGAGCATGAGCGCAGGACCCTCGCCTTTCCCATCGAGCACGGCATGAACCGATCCCATGGTGTTGGTCTGAATCTCATCTGCGACATCGCAAAGGCGCTCCCTGACCAAAGCGGCGACAGGCTCCTCGCTGCCCGTCGGCGAAGGAGTCTCCAGGAGCTTCTTCAAAAACTTCTCGTTTTTCTTCTTCATATGCATCTCCTATCAGATAAGCAGACGCGAACACGGTTCCATCCGAACACCGGCTGGAACCTCGCCCCCATCGCCCCGAGTTCATCTTATGCGCATTCGGGGCTTCAGGTCCCCGAGGCTCGATTAAGGAGCCGATCGGTTCGAAAGCCATAGCGCTTTCCCTTTCGGCAGATTATCGAATGATAGCAGACAACCCGACGAAGCCATCCCCTCCCATGCCTCCATCATACACTCTCAATGATGACAAGCAAGCGAAAAATGAACAAATGTTCGCGTTTTTATAAGAGCTTTTGATGATAGGTGGATCACCGGTCCGGCTCACCGGACACCGAAGCCGCAATCGACCGAGCCGATGCTCCTCTACCCACGCGTCGTAGTATCATAAGGGGAAACAGTCGGTCCGATGAGGCAGACGACCGATGCGAGCGAGTTCAGAAAGGCGGCTCATGGAGACCTACAAGCAAGAGTTTATCGAGTTCATGGTGACCAGCGATGTTTTGAAGTTCGGGGATTTCACGCTCAAAAGCGGTCGCAAGTCGCCTTTCTTCATGAATGCAGGCGCCTACGTGACCGGCGAGCAGCTCCATCGCCTCGGGCTGTACTACGCTCAGGCGATCCACGATAATTTCGGGCTCGATTTCGATGTTATTTTCGGGCCCGCCTACAAAGGCATCCCCCTGTCGGTCATCACCACCATGGCAATCGACGAGCTTTACGGCAAGGAAGTCCGCTATTGCTCGAACCGCAAAGAAGCGAAGGACCACGGAGCCGACGCGGGCAACCTTCTCGGATGCACCCTCCACGACGGAGACCGCGTCATCATCGTCGAGGATGTCACCACCTCCGGCAAATCCATCGACGAAACCTACCCCATCCTGAAGGCCGCCGCCGACGTTGACGTCAAGGGACTTATCGTCTCCCTCAACCGCATGGAGGTCGGCAAGGGCGGTGTCGTGACCGCGCAACAGGAAGTGCAGGAGAAATACGGGTTCCCCGTCGCATCCATCGTGAGCATGGCCGAGGTCGTCGAGCTTCTGCATAATCGCGAGGTGAACGGTCGCGTCGTCATCGACGATGAGGTGAAAGCGGCGCTCGACGCGTATTACGATCAATACGGCGTTAAAGCATAGGATCGACGAACCAAGCTAAAACGGCGGACGAAAAACGTCCGCACGGCTACCCCCGCCCTCGAGCAACTGCATATGCTCGAGGGCTTTTTATTGACAAGCGAACATCCATCCGCCTACAATAGCGAACAAATATTCGTACAGACATTTGTTTGTTTTCAGGGTGCAGCATGGATATCGTAGAAAAACTCAGCATTCTCGCAGATGCGGCGAAATACGACGTCGCCTGCACGTCATCGGGCGTCGGAAGGGCCGGTGGGTTGGGGAGCGTGGGCAACGCTACGCAAGCCGGATGCTGCCATAGCTTCACGCCGGACGGCAGGTGCGTCACGCTCCTGAAGGTCCTTATGACCAACATGTGCGTATACGATTGCGCGTACTGCGTGAACAGAAAATCCAACGAAAACATTCGAAGAACCGCCTTCACCCCGCGCGAGCTTGCCGACCTCACCATCGGCTTTTACCGACGTAACTACATCGAAGGCTTGTTTCTCAGCTCAGGCGTCGCAGGCAGCCCCGATCACACCACCGAACTCATGATCCGCACGCTCAGCATCCTGCGCGACGAACATAGATTCAGAGGCTACATCCACGCTAAAACCGTTCCGGGGACTTCACCCGAGCTTATCGACCAGCTCGGGCTTCTCTCCGATCGCCTTTCCGTCAACCTCGAGCTTCCGTCAAGCTCAAGCCTCTCGTTGCTCGCGCCCGAAAAAACACGCACGTCCATCATCGGGCCCATGCGTCAAATTTCCACATCCATCGCTGAAGATGCGCAGAGCAAGGCGCTACGCGAAAAGCGCACAACGCTCTATCTTTCGAAAGCACCCAACGTGAAGGCGCGGCGAGCATGGGCGCCGGCAGGTCAGTCCACCCAAATGATCATCGGCGCCTCCCCCGAAAGCGATCTCCACATACTCACGCTGTCCGCAGCGCTCTACCGGCACGTGTCTATGAAGCGCGTGTTTTTCAGCGCTTACCTACCCGTCAACGAAGATAAGCGGCTTCCGAACGACGGCGCCGTTCAACTCGATCGCGAACATCGCCTTTACCAAGCCGATTGGCTTATGCGCTACTACGGGTTCGACGTCCGCGAGATAATCGACGAGGAGCACCCGTTTCTCGATACCCAGGTGGACCCGAAGGCAAACTGGGCGCTCAATAACCTCGACCTGTTTCCCGTCGAGGTGAACACCGCATCGTACGAAACCCTGCTGCGTGTTCCCGGCATCGGCGTCAGAGGCGCCAAGCTCATCATGCGCGCGCGAAAGCAATCGACGCTCGGTGAAAGCGAGCTGAGAAAACTGGGTATAGCATTGAAGCGCGCCCGGTATTTCATCACCTGCAACGGCGCCTACGCATGCAAAGGCATCGATTTCAGCCGAGACGCGCTGCGCATGCGCCTCGCAAAGCCAATCGAGGGAGGACGCCATGGGAGAAGGTCGACGCGCATCACCCCCGGGCAGATGAGTCTGTTCGAAGACCACGTGCAACCAAAGCTTTCCTCTGCCAGTCCGGCCCCAACCCCTGAGGAGGCGTTCGCATGAACAACGCGGAGATTTTCGACGAGGTGGCGTATTGCTACGACGGAACTCTCGAAGGACTGCTCTGCGCTATATTCGTTTCCTACGAGAACAAAGAGATACCCTCCGATATCATGCTCCAAGGCAGCTTGCAGCCTCGGCTCTCCCAGCGTATCGCCATGGTGGAAACGAACGCGACGCAAGCCCGACGCGTCATGAGAGGAATCACGCGAGCATGCGGTAAGCAAACGTTCGACGCTGTGCGCAAAGCATCCCTCTCAAGCAAGAGCGGAGCCCCCTATGCGATATTTCGATTCGTTCGCTATGCCATGGACGAACATCGCATTCGCAGCTGCGACACCTGCAAGACATCGCGCAATTGCGCAAGCGTCAACGCACGCTACTGCGCGCAACTCAAAGGCCACGCGCTCGCAAACATCGCGCATCCCGATGTTTCTCCCCTGTTCGACATCACGCGGAGCATCGACAACGAATGCGAACACGTACGCCAATTCGCACGGTTCAAGCATTTCGATGACGGCCACATGGGCATCTGGTATGCAAAGTGCAGTCCTCGCGATGCGGTTGTACCTCTCGTCATGAGCCACTTCGCCCGCCGTTTCGGCGAAGAGCGTTTCGCCCTACTCGACGAAAGGCATCACATGGCGGGGGTTTACGACGGAAACCGCTGGTGCCTCGCCGATCTATCGGAAAACGCGAGCATGTCGTCAGCAGCAGTCAGCGAGTCGCCCGAAGAAGAGGTCGTTCAAGAAGCTTGGAGGGCATTCTACCGAGCGATCTCCATAGAATCCCGATACAACCCGGAGCTCAGGGTCAAGTTCATGCCGAAAAGGTTCTGGGCCGACCTCACCGAATTGGCAGGCGAGGAGGAAGCGCCCGCTAAGAGTCGACTAGGCACCGTCGACTCCGCAAACGCCTGAGGAAGTGCAAGCTTCTCAGATAATCTTGACCTCTTCCCAAGGAAGCGGACATATCGTAAAATATCTCGACACGCTCAACTCCACAAACACGCCGGCGTGGCTCAACGGTAGAGCAACTGATTTGTAATCAGTGGGTTGCGGGTTCGAT
>CALADF010000058.1 GCA_937890835.1 uncultured bacterium | reverse complement strand
ATCGCCGCAAAGCAAACGAGGGGATGCCCGATCGGGCGTCCCCTCGTTGAAGCAACAGCGATATCGCGAAACGAGTTCGCGCTTTGGCCCTACACCGCCGCAAACGCGGAATCGATGTCGGCGATCAAGTCGGCCGCCGACTCGATGCCGCACGACAAGCGGACCAGATCCGCCGAGATGCCCGCGGCCTTCAGCTCCTCGTCGTTCATCTGACGATGGGTCGCGTTCGCCGGATGCAGCACGCACGTGCGCGCATCGGCCACATGCGTGGCGATCTGCGCGAGCTTGAGGTTCTTCATGAACGTCTCCGCCGCCGCACGGCCGCCGGCCACGCCGAAGCTCACCACGCCGCACGCACCATGCGGCAGGTACTTCTGCGCGCGCTCGAACTCGGAATCGCCCTCGAGTTTGGGGTAACGCACCCAGGCCACCTTCGGATGCTGCGCCAGGTGCTCGGCAACCGCCAAGCCGTTGGCGGCGTGTTGGGCCATGCGCAGGTGCAAGCTCTCGAGCCCCACGTTCACGAGGAAGGCGTTCTGCGGCGCCTGAATGGAGCCCAGATCGCGCATGAGCTGCGCCGTCGCCTTGGTGATATAGGCCCCCTCGAGCCCGAAGCGCTCGACGTACACCACGCCGTGATAGCTCTCGTCGGGCTCGCAAAGCCCCGGGAACTTCTCAGCATGCGCCGCCCAGTCGAACTTGCCGGAATCCACGATGGCGCCGCCCACAGACGCGCCATGCCCGTCCATGTACTTGGTGGTGGAGTGAGTGACGATGTCGGCGCCCCACTCGATGGGGCGGCACAACACAGGCGTGGGGAACGTGTTGTCCACGATCAGCGGCACGCCGTGAGCATGCGCTGCCGCGGCGAAACGCTCGATGTCGAGCACCGTAAGCGCTGGATTGGCGATAGTCTCGCCGAACACGCACTTCGTGTTCGGGCGAAACGCCGCTTCGAGCTCCTCGTCGGTGCAGTTGGGATCGACGAAGGTGCACTCGACGCCCATGCGCGCCATGGTGTGCGCGAACAGGTTGTACGTACCACCGTAAATGGAGGCCGACGACACGATGTGGTCGCCCGCCCCTGCGATGTTGAACGCGGCGAAGAAATTGGCCGCCTGGCCGGACGACGTCAGCATGGCGGCGGTGCCGCCCTCGAGCTCGGCGATCTTCGCCGCCACCGCGTCATTGGTGGGATTTTGCAGGCGCGTGTAGAAATAGCCCGACTCCTCAAGATCGAACAACTTGCCCATGTGCTCGCTCGTGTCGTACTTCCACGTCGTGTTCTGATAGATGGGAATCTGGCGCGGCTCGGCATCGCCCGGGCGATACCCGCCCTGCACGCAGACGGTTTCTATGGATTGGGTCATGTCAGCTCCGTTTCTTTCTATACGGCTGAACGCAAAAGCCCGCTTGCAATAAGCAGCACCGCGCAAGGCCGTTGCGATCGTAATCATGGTGCGCAGACGACGAAATGCTCTTCGACATTAAAACGTCATGCCATTATAGTTGCGAAAGCGATAATTCGATTAACGTTTTTTCAGATAACCAGCCTTGCAAACATCATATCGCCCGCAGTCGTATCGTCGGACGCCTGACGCCCGACGCCGCCCGCGCTTCCTTTATAGTATGCACTGCACCACGTTACGAAAGGATTTCACCATGCCCATCCGCATTCCGGATTCGCTGCCCGCAACCGCCGCTCTCGAGAGCGAGAACATCTTCGTCATGACGGAGTTTCGCGCGATGCACCAGGACATCCGCCCGCTGAAGCTCCTCCTGCTGAACCTCATGCCCACGAAGATCACCACCGAGACCCAGATCCTGCGCAAGCTCGCCAACACGCCGCTTCAGATCGAGGTCGAGCTGCTTCAAACCGTCAGCCACCAGGCGAAAAACGTCGCTACCGAGCACCTCGAGACCTTCTACACCACCTTCGCCGAGGTGCGCGACAAGCACTACGACGGTCTCATCATCACGGGAGCCCCCGTTGAGCTGCTCGACTTCGAGGACGTCGACTACTGGGACGAGCTGTGCGAGATCATGGAATGGTCCAAGACGAACGTGCACTCGACGCTGCACATCTGCTGGGGCGCTCAAGCGGGCATCTACTACCATTACGGCGTGCCCAAGCACGAGCTGCCGAAGAAGGTGTTCGGCGTGTTCGACCACGACGTGGTGAAAAGCACCTCCCCGCTCACGCGCGGCTTCGACGATACCTTCAAGGCGCCGCACTCGCGCTACACCGAGGTGCTTGCCGAGGACATCGAGGCGCACCCGGAACTCGAGATCATCGCCACCTCGAAGGAAGCCGGCGTCTACATCGCCAAATCCACCGACTCCTCGAACTTCTTCGTGTTCGGCCACCCCGAGTACGATCGCGAAACGCTGAAGGCCGAGTACGACCGCGACGTGGCGCGCGGGCTCGACGTCGCGTTGCCCGCGCATTACTACCCCGAAGACGACCCGTCACGCCTGCCCGCTTCCACCTGGCGCTCGCACGCGCAGCTGCTCTACACCAACTGGCTCAACTACTACGTCTACCAGACCACGCCCTACGACATCGACGCCATCGGCGAGAAGGAAGAGGCGGAACGCTCCTGATCAGGTATTTCACAATTTCATGAGGGAATTATTCGCCCGATACCGCAATTTCATGGGGGAATAATCAGTACTTGATAACAAATTCACGAGGGAAAGAGACATCGAGGCGAAAAGGCGACGCGGGGTGCCGGCGAGCTTCGGCGCGGGCGCGGGCGATGCGAGGAGCGCAAGCGCGCCCGCCGAAGCGCCCGCAAGAGCGCCCGCTAATCCCAGGGGCTCGCCTCGAACAGCGGAGCCTCTTCACGGCGATCGGAATACGGATCGTAGCCGTCGTCGTCCTCGTTTTCAGCGCGAAGGAAGGGGTCTTCTCGCATGCGTGCGGCGCTTGTGGCGCCAACACCGCCTGCAGCGCCGATCTCCCCCGCCTTCGCGACCGGCTTGTACACCACGCGGACATGAGGGTTCGCAGCTTTCAAGAAATCGGCCGCCGACACGTCCTCGAACGAGCGCGCCACCATATCAGCCTCGCCCGCAAGCTCCTCCAACGTTCCCGACAAATCGCAATCATACACGCCGAACGTATGGTAGCCCGCTGCGTTCAGCGTGCGCAGAGCGTACGTCGCATCCTCGAAGCCCCATGTCTGCGCGCGCGTCGTGCCGAGCGCCTCACGCGCCCGATCGTAAACGGCAGGCTCCCGCTTCGACTTCCCCACATCGTCCACCGATACGATGGCGCGCATGTACGGCGCGAACCCCGCATGCTCGATGCCCGCGTGCAAAAGCGCGCTCGGCGTCGAGGACGCCACCGCCATCGGCACGCCGGCATCCGCAAGCCCCCTCACGAACCGGAGCGCACCGGGGCGAGCCACGCTTCGATTCGCGTAATAATCCATCATGAAGCCGTCGATCATGCCCACGACTTCCTCGGGAGACTCTCCAAGCCCGAACTTCCCGTGCAGATATGCGCCGCACTCGGGAATGCTCATCGTGGTGAGCGCATCCGTGTCTTCCTTATCCAGCTCAGCGCCCACGCGCCGCGCCAAATCGGCCTCCAGCTCGCGCCACGCCCCCATCGAATCGACGAGGGTTCCATCGCAATCGAAAATGACGCCGAACGCGCTACCAGCCAAAAGAGGGCTCCTTTCGAATAGGTTCTCTCGATCACCCGCTAGAAGCCGGTGAGAACGAACGCGACCTGCGCATCTCAAGATCCGCAGGTCGCAAGGATTGACGCGAGGACCCGACGAAACGAGCCTCGGCGCGTACGCAGAACGCGCAGCGTCAAGGCGACGCATCGCGGGAGATCGCAACATCGGAGCGTCCCGCCCGCCCCGTAGGACGGACGGATCAAACGGTTACTCCTCTACGCGAATGAGCGAAGGATCGCCGTGAAGCACGTCGTCAAGACCGCGAATCTCCTCGATGACCTCGCGAATCGCGCGCTCCCGAGCCACGTGGGTCACGTACACCACATCTACGGTGCCGCTCTCCTTCTTGCCGCGCTGAACCACCGAGTAAACGCTCACGCCGTGATTGGCGAACACACCCGCCATGGCCGCCAAAACACCCGGGCGATCGGCAACCGAGAAGCGGATGTAGTACTTCATGGAAAGCTCTTCGATCGGCAAGATGGGCAGCTTATCGGTGCACGTGCAGCCGACGATGGGGGCGATACCCTGCTGAATGTGGCGCGCCACCTCCAAAACGTCGCCCATGACCGCGCTCGCCGCAGCGCCTGCGCCCGCGCCCTCGCCGAAGAACATGGTCTCGCCCACGAAGTCGCCCACCACGTAGATGGCGTTGAACACGCCGCCCACCGTGGCGAGCTGATGATCGACGGGGATCATGGTGGGATGAACGCGCACGTCGATGCCGCCCTCGGTGCGATGCGCAATGGCGAGCAGCTTCACCACGTAGCCCATGTCGCGCGCCGCCTCCAAATCCACGGGCGTGATGTTGGTGATGCCGCGCGTGTACACGTCGTCCATGGTCACACGCGAGTTGAAAGCGATCGACGCCAGAATGGCGATCTTCGCCGCCGCATCGAAACCGTCGACGTCGGCAGACGGGTTCGCCTCGGCGAAGCCCTTGGCCTGCGCCTCCGCAAGCGCCTCCTCATAGCTCATGCCGTCCTCGGACATGCGCGTCAGCATGTAGTTGGTGGTGCCGTTGACGATGCCCATGACAGACTGGATCTCGTTGGCGATCAGCGAATGCTTCAACGGATCGATGATGGGGATGCCGCCGCCCACGCTCGCCTCGAACGCGATTTCCTTGTTCATGCGCGCCGCCGTGCTCATGATCTCCTCGCCGCACGTCGCCATGAGCGCCTTGTTGGCGGTGACGACGTTCTTCCCCGCCTCGAGCGCGCCGAGCACGACCGTGCGGGCGAAGGTCGTTCCGCCGATGAGCTCGATGACGATGTCGATCTCAGGGTCGTTGATGATGTCGTTGAAATCGCTCGTGAACAGATGACCCACGCCGTGCGCTTCGGCCTCCGCGCTGTCCAGCGAGCAAACGCGAACAAGCTCCACGTCGATGCCGAAGTGGCGCTCGAAAGACTCCTCGTGCTTCAACATGATGTCGATGCAGCCACCGCCCACGGTACCCGTTCCGACCAAGCCGATTTTTACCGCCATGTCCTGCTCCTTCTGACTTGCAAGCGCGCATCGCCAACGGCGAGCTGAGGCGCTTCGTCGTCCGACCGACCGCGGCGTGTCAACACCGCGCCCTACCATTCAGTGCACCCATTATAAAGGCGAGCGCCCGGCAACCGAGGTCGCGGGCGCTCACAACGGTAAAAACGCGAAAAGCGGCGAGGAGGCGCGGCGCGTCGAAGAACGCGGTTACAGATCGCGCCTCTGCAGGTCCTCGTAGGTTTCGCGGCGCGTCACCACGCGAGCCTCGCCATCGCGCACGAATACGATCGCAGGACGCGGCTGCCCGTTGTAGTTGCTCGCCATGGTGTAACAGTACGCGCCCGTCGCGAACACGCACACGACATCCCCCAGGTCGGGATGTTGCATGGGCATGTCGATCACCACCGCGTCGCCGCTTTCGCAATGCTTTCCGGCGATGGTGACGATCTCCGTGCGCGGCTGATCGGCCTTGTTCGCGACGACGGGCTCGTAGTCGGCATGGTAGAGCGCCGTGCGGATGTTGTCGGACATGCCGCCGTCGACTGCGACGTATTTGCGAATGCCCGGCAGCGTCTTCAGAATGCCCACCGTATACAACGTGACGCCGGCGTTCGCCACCAAGCTCCGACCCGGCTCCACCAAAAGGCGCGGCAGCGGCAGGTCGCGCGCCTCGCAGAAATCCTTGACCGCCGTCGCCGTCACCTCGGCGAAGTCCTCGATCGAGGACGGCTCGTCCTCGGCGGTGTAGGCGATGCCCAAGCCGCCGCCCAGATCGAGCTCCTCGATGACGTAACCGTATTCGTCGCGAATGCGCGCGATGAACTCCACCATGACGTCCGCCGCCTCGCGGAAGGAGTGCAGCGCGAAGATCTGGGACCCGATATGGCAATGCAGGCCGGCCAAGCGCACGTTCGGCGTGTCCAAGACGTCGCGCACGCAGTTGAAGGCGAAGTCGTCGCGCATGTTGAAGCCGAACTTCGAGTCCTCGCAGCCCGTGCAGATGTACTCGTGCGTGTCGGCTTCCACGCCCGGCGTGATGCGCATGTAAATATCCTGCACGACGCCCAAGCGCCCCGCTATCTCGGAGATGCGGCGAAGCTCGATGCGGCTATCGATGACGATGCGCCCGATGCCTGCGGAGATGGCCTCTTCCAGTTCACGCGGCGTTTTGTTGTTCCCGTGCATGAACACGCGCTCGGCGGGAAAGCCAACCGAAAGCGCGCAAGCGAACTCGCCGCCGCCCGACACATCCAGGCAAAGCCCCTCCGAGGCGACCATGCGCACGGCCTCCTTGTTGAGGAATGCCTTCGACGCGTAGATGACGTCGGCGTTCCCGTAACGCGATCTGAACGCGTCGCGATAACGCTCCATGCGATGGCGAATGTCCGCCTCGTCGTAGACGTACAGCGCCGTGCCCTCGCGTTTCGCCAACTCGACCATATCGACGCCGCCGATGAACAGATGCCCATCGCGCACCTCGGCGGTCTCGGGAAGAACCGCACCGAGCTCCATGGTGGTGCGGTTGTCGGGCTGCTTGCTCAAATCGGATGCGGGTAGCGACATGCTGCTCCTTCCAGCGGGGGTCATCAAAGCCGCGCGGCAGCGTCCGCGCTCGTTTATCGCAAACATGGTACCGGTTCAACCGAAACGCTCGATTATCTTCGCGTTAAATATCCGAAGCACCGCAACGTCCGCTCGATGTTTTCCGCAACGCACCGCGCGTCGTTTTCGCACTCGTTAAAAACCCGGGGATAAACGCACCGCGCCCGTTCGCATGCGAGAACAATAGGTATACTGAACCTGGCATAATTCATGCTAGCATCCCGCATGTTGCGAGCATCCGACCATAGGAGGTCCTCATGGCTAAGCAAGAACCGTCCGTCGATCAGTGGCTCAAAGAGGCGAAGGCCGATCCGAAGGCCGCGCAATGCGGCATGTTCCTCACGCACAACGGCGTGGTGCGCATCACTCCGAAAGCTCAGGTTCGCGAGGGCGTCGAGGGGCTCGGCGAGGTGTCGCAGGTCGAATTCTCTTACGACGAGAAAGGTCTCGCGGCCGCCGTCGAGGAGGCGCTCACCTGGGAGGGCGTGTACTACGTGCGCGTCTGGCTGAACGAGGGCGTCTGCAACGTGGGCGACTCGCTCATGTACGTGCTCATCGGCGCCGACATCCGCCCGCGTTGCATCGACGCGCTGCAAAAGCTGGTCGGCAAGATCAAAAACGAACTCGTCGTCGAGAAGGAGATCTACGCCTAAGCGCGACGCTCCGCGTTTCCAGCGCGCAGCGTGTCGCCCGCGATGGACGACGACCGCGCGAACCACAGCTTCGATGAGAGAGGCGCCTCTGCCACCGGGCACGAGGCGCCTCTCTTTCCCCCTTCCGTAACGCGCAAGGCGAGACATAATAGAAGGCGACGAAAAGACCGATCCCGCTTGGCCCCGCTTGCACTTGCGCCTACACGCGAAAAGACGAAACGGGGCGTATTCACCGAACGGGAGGATCCGGCATCGCAAACAACGCGCCCGCCGATCCCACGCCGAATTCAGGAGACGCCCATGCCCTACCTGCTCGATTACCTTGAGACAAAGCTCGCCTCCTTCGAAGACGAGCCCCTGAACCCCGTCGACTCGGCGGCCCTCACGCAGCTGTGCATGGTGCGCGGCGAAGACGTGCTCCCTCCGCTCGAGGAACGCAAGTCCTTCGCGGGGCTTCGCGCCATTCTGAGAAACGTCACGTCGAGAGAGACGCGCCCCGTGCCCATCCGCGACATGCTGCTCGCCGAGCATTTCCCCGGCATGTTCACCGGGCTCGATCCGAAAAACATCAAGCTCAACCTGTTCGCGCTCGCCGCAAGCCCGCGGTTTCGCACCATGTGCGCCCACGACTACCTCAGCCTTTTCGACGCGGAGCAGGAAACCCAGTTCGCAGCCATGACCTTCACGGCGAAAAAACAGTTCGTCTACGTTGGCTTCCGCGGCACCGATACCTCGCTTGCGGGTTGGAAGGAGAACTTCAACATGGCGTTCGCCGACGCCGTGCCCGCGCAGCACCAAGCAGAGCGTTATCTCGAAGCCATCGCCGCGAAAACAACCGGCCCGCTCTACGTCGGCGGCCACTCGAAAGGCGGCAATCTCGCCGAGTACGCCGCGTTGAAGGCATCGCCCGAAACGCAAGCGCGTATCGAGCGCGTGTTCATACACGACGGCCCGGGCTTCAAAGAAGGCACGTTCTCGGACAAGGATTACGAGCCGCTTCAAGGCCGCATCCACAAGACCATCCCCACCGAGTCGTTCGTGGGCATTTTGCTGGAATCGCAGGCCCCGGTGCATGTGGTGAAAAGCCGCGCGAAAGGACTCGACCAACACAGCGTGTTCTCATGGGAGGTAGACGATGCGCTCGACGACTTCGCCTACGCCGGCGAGATGCCCGAATCGACAAAACTCATGGCCGAGTCGTTGCGCGCATGGCTCGCGCGGTTCGACGACCGCGAACGCGAAGCCGTCGTCGAATCGGTCTTCCGCGCCATCGAGGCGTCGGGCGCCGACGATGCGGGAGACCTTCTCTCGGGCGGCAGCAAAAGCATCGCCATCTTGGTCGATGCACTCAAGAAGGCCGAGGTATCCGACCGGGACACGCTCATCGACGCGGGCAAGACCTTCATCGGCGCGGCGGTCGATCGCGCGGCGGCGCACCTGAGAAGCGAGCGCGGGCGCTAGACAGCGCCAAGCCCCCACGTTTCACCCGGCGACGGCAGATTCGCCGCCTCCGCCGAGCCCACCGCTGCTCCAGCGTATCAATCCCCGAAACATCCCAGATCGGAAGCGCGATCGAGCAAATCGGCCAAACGGTTCACGTTGAACTTCGCGTACAAATGCGAGAGATGCGATTTCACCGTGCCCTCGCTGACGCACAACTCCGACGCGATCTCGGAGCGCGAGCAACCGGACATCACGAGCGCGAGCACCTCCTTCTCACGCGCGGTGACGTCAACCGCCTCCGCTAGGTCGCCCGTTTCCCAATTGTCGAATTCGGGAAGCTTGAACAGCCGACGCACAAATCTGCGGTTCGCGCCGCTCGTCTTCACTGAAGCGAGGTACGCGCCCAGAAGGCGACGCGCAGGCCCCCCCAAACCGCAGAACAGCCCGACGATGTCCTCGCTCGACGCCAACTTGATCACGTCGTCAAGCGCACGCATCGCCTTCGCCCTTTTCCCCTGCTCGTACAAGCGCGACGCGCAACGCAGGCGAACGCGCAAGACAACCAGCCAAAACCCGCAAGCCTGCGCCCTGTCCGCAAGCGACGCCAGGCGATCGGGGTCGCCCCCATCGCCTGCGCCCATTATCTCAGCGTGCTCCCTGACAATACGCATCAAAGCCGTCTCGCCTATGCCCAAGGCGTCGAACTCGCGAAGCACCGCAGATGCAGCATCACCGTCTCCCGTCAACGTCTTGAGCAGCGCCCTGCTCTGAAACGGCAGGCATGCGGCACCGCGCGGCACCACATGCGCAGAGAAACGCACCGCTTCGGAAGTCTCGAGCAGTATCTCCTCAGCCCGATCGATGTCGTTCTGCAAAGCCGAGAGCCACGCCCTCGCGTTGCACCAATCGAGATACATGTCGGCATTTCGATTCTTCGCGACGAACGAGTGCGCCCGGTCAAGCAGCGCCTCCGCCTCCTCGAAGTCGCCCTGCAACGCGCGTATCAAGCCGCAAAGGGACAAAGCGGCACCGCGAACAGGGTAATCATCGGCGAACGATCCGTCGATGAGGCGACACAGCTGAAGCGCACGGGCCATTTCGCACTGAAGAAAAAACGCATACGCCATCTCGTAGAGATTGATGGCCTCCATGTAATCGAGACGACATCCCTCCGTCAGCGCGTTCATGCCCTTATGCCATTGCATGCCACCCGCCAAGTCTCCGCACAGATCGCACGCCTCAGCGCGGCAGTTGAGCAGCATGATGCGCGTCGCCTCGCTGCATGAGTCGCCAAAACGCGCATCGACCTCGTCCGCCAGCACGATCCCCTCGTCAAACCTACTCGAAAGACATAGAAGCTTGACCCGTATCACGAGTATCGAATACGAGAGCTCCTTCGTTTTGAGCGACGGATCGAGGCCCTCGAGTCTCTCCAGCCAATACGACGCGTTCTCCAACTCAACGGAGAACACGTACGACCAAGCCGCCAAAAGCGAGAAGCAAGGATCGAGCTCGCTTTCGGGCGGAACCGTTCTGAACTTCACGCTATCGGCCAAATCGCCCGAGGTAAACTGCGGAAAAGCCGCTCGCGCCAAATTGAAGACGTCGGCGCGCTCCGTCGCGAGGATCTGATGCTGCGCCGCCTCCACCATGAAACCGTGACGGGCATACCACCGTGCCGCACGTTGGCTGAGGATCCTGCGCTCCGACACGGGCAAATCGAGCGCCTTCTCCTCAAGCCAATCGCAGAACAGCGGAAGCATGGCAAAAGCCGCCCGACGTGCGTTTTCCGGATGCAGGAACGTGCTCTTCCTGCTGAGCGCGTTCAGCTTCTTCCCAGCGTCCCGGTCATCGAGAGCGTAGCCGCACAAACGCGCATCGAGTCTGCCGAGGAGCGCCACACGCAGCAGAAAACTCTGCTCATCAGGCGCAAGACCCGCATACACCTCGTGATCGAAAAACTCCCACAGAGGTTCGATCGTTCCCGAGAAATCACGCGCCGCAGCAAGAGGGTCTTCCGAGGCGGCCAGGTAATCGACGGCCTCCAGAGCACCGTAGGGCCACCCCTCGGTCTTCTCGAAGATGATGTTCGCCACTTCCTCGGTAAATCTCCGTCCGAGCCTGTCGCGCATCACCTCGGTTAATTCCTCAAGCGTGAAGGACAGGTCGGATGCCCCTATGAAAAGCGGCGCCTCGATGATGCGGACGGATTCGAAACTGTGCTTGGTGAATACAAGGCGCGAAGAAAGATACAGGTGGACGTCATAGGAAAGGGCCGATGCCATGAGCATGAATTCCTCGATGCTCATCGACCCCCTCAGCGTGTCGAAGCCCTCGACGATAATGCTCAGCCCCCCCTCGCGCGCCGCTATCGCACACAGATCGTTCGACAGCATCCACACCGCCGCGTGACGCGAGCGTCCCCATGCATCCTTCGACTCGACAAAGGCTTCTTCTCCAAGCGCCGCCGTCACCGCGTAAACGAAGTTCATCCAAAACCGTTCCGGATCGCGGTCGTGACGATCCGCGGTGAACCAGACCGACAACGCCCCCGAGTCTAAACGCCTCCGATGCCAGTCCGCGAGAGCCGTCGATTTGCCAAATCCCTCATCGGCGCAGACAAACGTCATCTTCTTACGCAAACCCTGGTCGAAAAGACCCATGACCCGCTCGCGCGGCGTAACGTCCGCCGAGCTTGGCATGGGCATCGATTTCGCCACCAGCGGGATCATGGGCAGATCCGCCGAACCGATCAGGCCTTCTCCATCCCCGTGCATTTCCAACGTCTGCCCCCCAACCGATCATCCGCAAGCAGCTTTGCAATCTCCCGTTCATATTGGCACACGCCGAAGAACCTGCCAACCAAAACAAGTCCTTCGTTTCCAAGGCGAGCGCAACGCGCGCACCCAAAAAACCGACGTCAGCCTTGCGTGCGGATGCGCCCGCCACGCTTCGCCCGGCAGTCGCGACCACCCCGCCCTCGCACGCACGCGGATGATCAGACCAAGCGTATGCCGATAGCGTGGGTCGGACAGGAGAACATGCACTTCCCGCACCCTGCGCACAACCGGGGGTCTGCCGCCTGCGCATAAGCACCGCGTTCGTCTCGCGCCATGGTGATCACGCGTTTCAGCGGGCATACGGAAACGCACGTCGCGCATCCCGTGCAGTACGCACGATCGATGCGCACGCACGGCTTGTTGCGCACGAAACCGCAAGGCCTTCCATATACCAAGCAGATCACCCTCCTAAAACCGAAACAGGGTGGGAAGCAAATGCGCTCCCCACCCGTTCTCTTTCGACGGCCCGATAGCATCTCGTCCACCGAGCCGTCCACGACGCTCTCAAACAAGACCCTGCCGAGAAGATAAGCTTCGACCGTCAGAGCCTCGCTCGGCTTTTCGGCCTATTTGCCGTTAAGCTCCCAGCAGCCGAGCTCTTTGTACGCGCGATCCCACGTGGTTTCGACCTCGGGATTATCGTACGCGCTGATCGGAACCGCCTCGTCGGACTGATCCTCCGGGTTGATGCACGGATACACCTTGCACAGCAGACCGCGAGCGTTCCACGTCGCCGTCATCTTGTCGGCCAGATCAGGATCGTCGTCGACAAGGACGTTGGCGGCGCACTCGAACACGCCCTGGCTCCACGGCTCTTCGGCGGGAAGCTCGGGATACCACCATGAAGGCGGAACCTGAACCATGCCCTCGGGAACGTCCCAGCCGACATGAGCCTTCTGGCGGATGCGGCCCATACGGGTCTCGATCCACACCCAGTCTCCCTCGCGAATGTGCAGCTTACGCGCATCGTTGATATGCATCCACACCATCGGCCACGGAACCACCGAGCGCGTGCCATGGCCGGGAGTGCGCATCTCGGAGTGGTACAGCGGGCTGATGCGACCCGACGTGGTCAAGCGCAGCGGGTACTCCTTCGCAAGTTCCGGATTACCGAGCGGCGTCTCGGGCTCGGTGTAAGTCGGAATCGGGTCGTAGCCCAGATCCTCCAGCACGCTCGAGAACAGCTCCGCCTTGCGCGAGTTGGTCGCGAAGCCGCGCAGCTGACCGTTGGCCAACGGCTTGCCGTACTTGTAGAAGTCGGTGCCGTAGGGGAAGTAGTTGCCCATGTTGGTCGCCTTTTCGCGATCCATGTCGGGGACGCGCTCGAGACGGTATTCAATCAGATCCTCGTAGGTTTCCCACGGCCAGTACTCCTCCTGCCCGCACGCGATACCGAGCGCGCGGAAGAAGTCGAAGTCCATGTGACGCTCGTACAGAGGCTCGACGCCGCGATCGCCCGTGGTGATGAAGTCGTTGGAGTCCTCAGCGGTCGTGCAGCAGGGACGCTCCATCCAGTCCGCAGCGGGGATGATGTAGTCGGCGATGGCCGCAGTCGGGGTCTTCCAGTAATCGACGACCACCAGAAGCTCGAGCGCCTTCAAAGCCTTGTACACGCGCTTAGTGTTCGGAGCCCATGCGAGCGGGTTCGATGACCAGCAGATCATCGCCGTGATCGGGTAGGGATCCTTGTCCAGAATAGCCTTCCACACCAAAGACGGCGAGCACAGCATCTGATGAAGCATCGGGCGCGGCAGGCCGAACATCTTACGGTAATTCTTGTCAATCGCCTGGAAGCCCGGCCAGGCCATCACGCGGAAGCGGTCGTTGCCGATGTAATCCTTGCGAATATCATCGGTGAGCAATTCGGAGAGCTCAAGCTCGGCGTCACGCACGGGATAAAGCTTCTCGGTATCGTCGGGATCGGCGGGCTGGCCGACGTATTCACCGCCGGGGTTATCGATGTTGCCGGTCAGGATGCGCAGCATCGTCTTGGCGATGCCGAATTGGGAGGCGTTCAAGCCGTGCTGATCGCCGCCGCCCAAACCCCAGCCGATGAACGCGGGGCCATTGGTGGCGTACAGACGCGCCGACTCGCGAATCTTTCGAGCGGGGACGTTGGATATCTTCGAGACTCGTTCGGGCGTCCACTCCTTGAAGCGGTCCTCAATCGCCTCGAAGGCCGTCCAGCACTCAACCTCGGAGCCGTCGGCGAGCTTCACCTGATAGGTGCCACGCAGCGCAGGAACGATGGTGCCATCGGCGTAATACCTGTTCTCGTCGGAGCACCAAACCTTCACGTCGCCCGTGGACTCCTCGGCGACCACGAAGTCCTCGCGCTTACCGCCCTCGAGCTCATCGGCGCGCAGAAGCTTGCCCGTGTCCTTGCGAACGAGGAAGGGAGCGTTCGACCAATAGCGCACGAACTGATCATCCCACAGCTCCTCCTCGAACACGACGTTGAGCCATGCGAAGGAAATGGCGCAGTCAGTGCCAGGGTAGGGCTGCATCCAGATGTCGGCTGCAGCGGAGCCGTCGATGCACGTGGTGTCGACGTTGATGTACTGAGCAGGCTGCTCCTCGTGAACGTCGATGCGCGATTTCATGCTGCGCCACAGCGGGCCCTCGGGTGCATACGCCTCGGACCAGCGTTTGCCCCAGTTGACGATAGTGCCCGAATGCTGCGGCGACACGGGCATGATCGCCTCGACGGGCCACCCGACCATGGCCATGTTCAGCGAGTAGTTCCAGCACCAGCAGATAGTTCCCGGGTCGATCACGTTACCGGGGTTGCCGAACAAGTTGAAGAAGCGCGTACGCGCCCACAGATGGTCGGAACGATACGTGCCCTCGGAGGAAACGAGCGTCTTGGCGCCGTATTTCTCCTTAAGCGCCAAAAGCTTCTCGGAAATCTCGGCGATGGCCTGATCCCAGGAGATCTCCTCCCATTTGTCCTCGCCCTTCTCGCCGACGCGCTTCATAGGATGGTTGATGCGCTTGGGGTGGTAGTGGAACTTAATGGCGCGCTCGCCCTTCTCGCCGAGGCGGTTGCACAGCACCGTGCCCTCTTCCTCATTCGGACGAAGCTCGACCAGCCGACCCGTCTTGGTGTCGACGCCGCACCATACGCCGCAGTTCATGTGGCACATGAAGCAGCGCGTGCGACGCCACCTGATGCCGTTCTCATCAACCGTGTTGTTGAGAACACCCTTCATGGAAACTTCGCTCATGACCGTCTCCTCTCCCTCTCTCCTCAGAACTTCGGAAACGTGGCTCCTTGAAGCCGTGACGCCATCTTGCGCTCTTGCAAAGATGATAGAATCGCCCAATTAGTTGAATATGAGGTTGAAGAAAGTTGAGATTAAGTTGATCTAAGATGACAGATTGTGCGTCAAGTTCTAATTCGGAAACAAAGATGCGCAACTGACAGAAGAAGCGTCCACCGCTCGTTCAAAACGCAACGGAAAGCGAAAATGATGCGCTCCCCTGAAACAACGGGGGGGCGAGCCCCATACGGACTCGCCCCCCTACGTTTTATTCTCGCTCGACGTCGCCGCTCGGCGGCATCGCACCACCTGCCGGCCCGACGTCGCAGCTCGTCGACATCACAGCGCCTATTCGCGCTTGCGCAAGCTTGCCGAAGACGCCGATCGTCAAACAGCCGCGCTATTCCGCGAAGTACGCCACGCCGCCCTCGAACAGCGGCTGGTGCAGATCGCCGGGAACGTTTTTGTACAAACCCGCGCCGCTGCGCTCGGAATGACCCATCTTGCCCAGAACGCGACCATCGGGGCTGGTGATGCACTCGATGGCGCGCATGGATCCGTTCGGGTTCACCGAAAGATCCATCGACGGCACGCCCGCCTCGTCGACGTACTGCGCAGCAACCTGGCCGCCTGCGACCAGCTGGTCGAGCAGCGCCTCCGGCGCAACGAAACGCCCCTCGCCATGGCTGATGGCCACGGTATGGATATCTCCCACCTGCATCTTGCTCATCCACGGCGAAAGCGTGCTCGCCACGCGCGTGCGCACCAGACGGCTCTGATGACGGCCGATGTTGTTGAACGTAAGCGTGGCGCAATCAGCGTCCATCGGGCGGATGTCGCCATAGGGAACCAGCCCCAGCTTCACCAGCGCCTGGAAGCCGTTGCAGATACCGAGCATCAGCCCGTCGCGCTTTTGCAGAAGCTCGCGAACCGCCTCGGTCACCTCGGGAGAGCGGAAGAACGCCGTGATGAACTTCGCCGAGCCGTCAGGCTCGTCGCCTCCCGAGAAGCCGCCGGGAATCATGACGATCTGACTCTCGCGAATGCGGCGCGCTAGCTCGCGCGTGCTCTCGGCAACCGCATCGGGCGTCAGGTTGTTCACGACGAACACGTCGGCCACAGCTCCCGCGCGCTCGAACGCGCGCGCGGAGTCGTACTCGCAGTTGTTACCCGGGAACACCGGGATGACCACGCGAGGACGTGCGACGGCGGGACCCGCGAAAACATGCGGGGCCTTCGCCTCAAACGAGATCGTTTCGACAGCAGGCGCCTCGGCGCGCTCCTCCCCGGAGGTGCGATACGGGAACACCGACTCGATGCCGCTCTCCCACGCCTCCTGAAGCTTCGCGAGATCGACGGCCTCGCCGCCCACGCGGAGCTCGTACGCCTCGGTCGTATGCCCGATCAGCTCGACTTCGTAATAGCCGCTCGACTGCAGACGTGCCGTGTTCGCTCCGTCGGAGCTCTCCAGGATAAACGAGCCGTAAGCAGGGGCGAACAGCTCATCCGCATCGACGCCCTCGGCGCATTCGAAGCCGATTCCGTTGCCGACGCACATCTTGAACAGCGCCTCCGCGGCACCGCCGTAGCCGATCGTCGACGCGGCCAACACCGCGCGGCTGCCGATCAGCTCCTCGACGACGTTCATCGCGAAGCCCTCGCTCATGGGCTCGGGGATAAGGTCGCTTCCGGCGAACCCGCCCTGGAACACGATACCGCCGCCGCCGAGGCGCGCGCCGATGCCCGCCGAAGCCTCGTTGTTCAGCACGGACGCCTCAACCGAGCGCTTGCCCTCGGCACCGTACTTCGGCTTCACGGCGTAAACGGCATGACCCGCGCCCTTGAACTCGGAGCTGGTCACGCGATCGACCTTGCCGACCGCCGTGGCGAAGCTCACCAGCGTCGGCGGAACGTCAAGCTCCTCGAAGCTGCCCGACATGGAGTCCTTGCCGCCGATGGCGCCCACACCCAAATCGATCTGCGCCATGAGCGCGCCCAGGACCGCCGCCGCGGGCTTGCCCCAACGCTCGGGGTCTTGGCGCAACTTCTCGAAATACTCCTGGAACGTCAGGTAGGCGTCCTTGCGCTTGAAGCCTGCGGCCACCAGCTTCGCCACCGACTCGACGACCGCCAGATACGAACCCGTGAACTGATCCGCCTCGGTGAGGTACGGGTTGAAGCCCCATGCTAAGCCGGAGCACGTGGTGGTCTCGCCGAATACGGGGAACTTCGCCACCATCGCCTGGGAAGGCGTCAGCTGATGCTTGCCGCCGAAGGGCATGAGCACCGTCGCCGCGCCGATAGTGGAGTCGAAGCGCTCGGAGAGGCCCTTGTTGGAAGCCACGTTGATGTCGGTGACCAACGCGGTCATGCGCTCCTCGAGCGTATCGCCTTCCCACGTGCGGGAATACGCGCCCTGCTCGGGAACGCTCACGCGCTGGTGCTTCGGCGCGCCGTTGCTCGCCAGGAACTCGCGGGACACGTCCACGATGGTCTTGCCTCGCCAGTCCATGCGAACACGCGCCTCTTCGGTCACCTTCGCCACGGGCGTCGCTTCAAGATTCTCCTCATGAGCCAAGGCGATGAACGCGTCGACGTCCTCGGCCGCCAGAGCAACCGCCATACGCTCCTGAGACTCGGCGATGGCAAGCTCGGTGCCGTCGAGACCTTCGTACTTCTTCGGAACGGCGTCGAGGTTGACGTACAGACCGTCCGCCAGCTCGCCGATGGCCACGCTTACGCCGCCCGCACCGAAGTCGTTGCAGCGCTTGATCATGCGGCACGCGTCGCCGCGGCGGAACAGACGCTGGATCTTGCGCTCGATGGGAGCATTGCCCTTCTGCACCTCGGCGCCGCAGCTTTCAAGCGAATCCATGTTGTGCGCCTTGGAGGAGCCGGTCGCGCCGCCGATGCCGTCGCGGCCCGTGCGACCGCCCAGCAGCACCACCACATCACCCGGAGCAGGCGTCTCGCGACGCACATGATCGGCGGGCGTCGCGCCGACCACCGCTCCGATCTCCATGCGCTTGGCCGCGTAACCAGGATGATACAGCTCGTGAACCTGACCGGTAGCCAGGCCGATCTGGTTGCCGTAAGACGAATAACCCGCCGCCGCCGTGGTCACCAGCTTGCGCTGCGGAAGCTTGCCCGGAATGGTCTCGCTCACCGGAACCAGCGGATCAGCCGCGCCCGTCACGCGCATGGCCTGGTAGACGTAACTACGTCCGCTCAAGGGATCGCGGATCGCGCCGCCCACGCACGTAGCCGCGCCGCCGAACGGTTCGATCTCGGTGGGATGGTTGTGAGTCTCGTTCTTGAACAAGTAGAGCCAGTCCTGAACCTCGCCGTCCACGTCGACCTTGCACTTCACCGTGCAGGCATTGATCTCCTCGGACTCGTCCAGGTTGTTCAGCATGCCGTGCGCCTTCAGCCACTTCGCGCCGATGGTGCCCATGTCCATCAGGCAGATGGGCTTCTCATCGCGACCGAGCTCATGGCGCATCTGCAAATACTTCTCGAACGCAGCCTTCACCGCCGCGTCGGCGATTTCAAAGTCGGTGAGCACCGTGCCGAACGTCGTGTGACGGCAATGATCCGACCAATACGTGTCGATCATCTTGATCTCGGTGATGGTGGGGTTGCGCCCCTCATCGGCGAAGTACCGCTGGCAGAACTCGATATCGGCCAGGTCCATGGCCAATCCGCGATCGGCGATAAACGCCGCAAGACCCTCGGAGTCAAGATCGGTGAACCCATCGACGACCTCGACGTCGGCAGGTTCGGGATACGTCATCACCAGCGTCTCGCGCTCGTCGAGCGACGACTCGCGCGCCTCGATGGGGTTGATGACGTAATGCTTGATGGCATCGATGTCTTCGGCGGTCAATGCGCCTTCAAGGTAGTACACCTTCGCCGAGCGCACCAAGGGACGCTCACCCTGGCTGATGAGCTGGATGCACTCGCTTGCGGAATCGGCGCGCTGGTCGAACTGACCGGGCAGGAACTCCACCGCGAACACAGCGGCACCGTCGGCGGCGGGTGCCTCGTACGTAGCCGTGTCGGACTGGGGTTCGCTGAACACCGTGGGAACGCATTGCTCGAAGAGCTCCTTCGAGATACCCTCCACATCGTAGCGGTTCACCAAGCGCAAACCGCTCAAGGCGCTCACGCCCAAGATGTCCTTCAGCTCGCTTTTCAGCTGCTGAGCCTCAACGTCGAAGCCGGGCTTCTTCTCAACATAGACGCGTAAGACCACCGGTCCCACCCTTTCCGCTCGTTGCCGTCAATCGCTCGGTTTGACTGCGATCATGCGCATGATCGCAGGTTGATCACTCGTTATTCGCCCTCGTTCTCGGCGTCGGCCTTGCGGGCTTCCTCAGCATCCTTCGCAGCCTGCTTCTCGGCCTTCTCCTTGCGGCCGGAAAGGCGAAGCCCGCCCCCGAACAAGCCCTTCTTCGGCGTCTCCTTTTCGGGAGCCTCCTCGCTCGCCGTCTCCTCCGCGTTTTTCTCTGCGGCCTTGGCCTGAACCTTGGGGTTTCGGCTGGCGTTTTTACCCGATCCCTTCTTCCCCTGGTGCTGCTGCCCGGAGCGAGCCGCCGCGCGCTCGGCCTTCTTCTGCTTCTCCTCAAGCGCGATCATACGCTCCTGATAAGCGCGGCGCTCCCTGCGGATCTTCGAGAAGTCGATGTAGAAGGCCAGGATGATAAGAGCGTAAGCCAGAAACAGCGTGACCAGCGAAAGCCAATCGGGGAACAGCCCTCGACCGAAGAACGATGCGAAGGTGCACAGGATCGCGCCGATGAGGCAAGCCCACCAGGCGCGCCTCAGGTTCTTATAGCGCTTGGTGTCGGGATTGTAGTATTTACGGTCGAGCTCGCGCTGCTCGTCCCTCAGCCTGCGCTTCTCCTCCTTGCGCTCGGCCTTTTTCTGCTGCGGCGACTTCTCGCTCGATTGCACGATCACCGAAGCCGCCGCCTTTGCCTTCGGCTTGGCGGACGCGGCGCTCTTTCGCGAGACGCCGGTATGCTCCTCGGACTGGTAACGTTCGTTCATCGGGTTTCGCTGCGACATGGTGCTCCTTGACGCTCCTCTCGGTTCTTTGCGTATCTCCTCATTATTGCGCAATATCGCCCCCATTGCGCGCGCATCCTGCAATTCCCCGCATTATTCAGCTCGTGCCCGCACCCACGCCCACGGCCCACGTTCATACGCGCCCGCGAACGCAGACAGTCTCAAACTCTCCCGCCGCCGCGGGACGGAGCGGGCGCAGGACTCCGCCCGCGAGACGAAAAGCACCCGACGCGCAAAAAGCCCGCCCTCGGCGTCCAATCCGAAGGCGGGCTCCAAATCCCCGGGCAGCGCACGGCGCTTGCGGGGCGAACCTTGTCAGCGAGCGTCGCGCGCGCGGTTCTTCTGCTGCTTCTGGCGACCGCCACGCGCTGCGGCCTTCTCCGCCTGCCGAGCGCGCTCAGGATCGTAGAGCGGAATGTGGATGGTGAAGCAGGCGCCCTCGCCCTTTTCACCCTCGACCTGAACCCAACCGCCGTGACGATCGACGATCTCCTTCACCACGGCAAGACCCACGCCCAATCCGCCGCTTTCCCTCGTCCTGCCGGCGTCGGCGCGCCAGAACCGCGAGAACACCATCTTCGCCTCTTCACGCGTGAGGCCGATGCCGGTGTCCTTGACCTCTATCGATGCCATGATGTCGCCACGGCGAACGGTCACATCGATATGCCCGCCCTCGGGGGTGTAGCGAACGGCGTTCGAGATGAGGTTGGCTGTCGCCTGCCTGATCATGTCGGGATCGCCGACCACCAAGACGTTGTCCTCGGCATGGTAATCAAGCGTCAGGCCCGAGTCGGAAACGAACATCTCGTGCGTAGAGACGATGCCCTCGATGAGCTCGCCCACATCGACGATGTCCTCCTTCATCGGCTGAGACCTGCTCTCCAATCGCGAAAGCTTGAGCAGCGCATCGACCAAACGAGAAAGACGCTGAACCTCGGAGTTGACCGTGACCAGCCTTTCCTCGTCAGCCTCGTACACGCCGTCTACCATCGCCTCCACCGTCGCCTGGATGGCCATGAGCGGCGTCCGCAGCTCGTGCGCCACGTCGGTCGTCAGGCGCCTTTCCAGCTCGCGGTCCTTCTCCACCGACTCCGCCATCGCGTCGAAGGTCTCGCCCAAACGCGCGATCTCGTCTTCTCCGTGCAAGTCCGTACGCGCCGAGAGGTCGCCCTCCTTGATCGCGCGGGCCGTCTTGGTCATGCAGTTGATCGGCGCGACCAGATTCCTCGCGAAGAGATACCCGATGCACGACGCCAGGATCATCGCGACGACGGACGCGAGGAGCATAGCCTGATAAGAGTTATTGCGAAACTCCTGATCGGGCTGGCGCATGAGCGTATCGGACCCGTATACCCAGATGTGAACAGACCCGATCGCCTTTCCGTCGACGATGATGTTGGCCATCGCGACCTGCGACGAGTCCTTCGGTTCGAAGGACTTCTGCAACCCCCCCGATTCCTTGCCCGCCGTAATCGAGGAATCATAGGGCACGCCGCCCTGCGCATCGATCACCTTCACGCCGACGCCCGAGGTCATCTCGGTTGCCTGAGCTGCGGGCTTGGTAGTGTCGGGGTTCCACAAATCCCCCGTGTGCTCGTAGTTGTCCGCAATGCGGTTCGCGGTCGTGTCGGCGAGCGTCTCCATGTTATCCGCCGTATACGTCTGGAAGTGCTGCTCCCACACAAACGACACCACGCCGATCGCCACCAGCGCCGTCATCGCGGCAATGAAAGCGAAAGCGAGCGTCATGCGCGTCGTGTAGGAGAAACTCGACCAGCGAACCTTCGCGCGTTTTTTCTTCCGCGGCGCGGAATCGACCGCGCCCATATCGACGGTCGGGATTTTCGGCTCCGTATTGCTGACCATAACGCGGTCGGTCGACGGAGTGGAATCGGGAGATGCTTTCACCCAGGCTCCTTAAGCATACCTGCCGTTAAACAAACAATGGTCGTAAGAGGACGCCTTACGACAACCTGCTTACGACCATGAGATCACGGAATGAGAGCGCGCTCTACTGACCGTTTTTAGTGGGATCCTCGAAACGGTAGCCCACGCCGTGCACCGTGTGCAGCCATTTGGGGTTGCGCGGGTTGTCGCCGATCTTCGCGCGAAGATTCTTCACGTGCGAGTCGATAGTGCGCTCGTAACCCTCGAAATCGTACCCGAGCACCTTCTCCACCAGCTCCATACGGGAGTAAACGCGCCCAGGGTAGCGAGACAACGTGGTCAGAAGCTTGAACTCGCTGGCGGTCAGGTCTATCTCCTCGCCGGAGACGAGGACCTTATGACCGGAAACATCGATCGTCAGCTCACCGAACTCGAGCACTTCACGCTGTGGCTCGGAGTCGGCATGCACGCGACGGAGCAATGCGCGGGCGCGGGCGACCAGCTCACGAGGGCTGAACGGCTTGACGAGATAGTCGTCCGCGCCGAGCTCGAGGCCGATGATACGATCCTCGACCTCGCCCTTGGCGGTCAGCATGATGATCGGGACGTCGGAAGTGTCGCGAATGACGCGGCACACGCGTTCGCCGGGAACGCGAGGAAGCATCAGGTCCAAAATAACCAGGTCGAAGTGATGTTTAGAGAACTCGTCAAGGGCTTCCTGGCCGTCTCCGACAGCCGTAACCCAGTAATTTTCACGCTCGAGATACGCGGTGACCGCATCGCGGATATTCTTCTCGTCCTCCACGAGGAGGATGCGTCGTGTTTCATTGCTCATGGATCTCTCCTTAAGCTCGTTTCATCGTAAACGCGCACCACGCAGGTGGCATTTGCGTTTATTGTAGCGTTTGCCCCGCTCATAGCGATCAGCTGTACGTGAAATGACACAATACACCCATGCCACAGAAGAGAACGAGAAATAGCCATTCATCGCGTCCATCTGCTATAACGCCGACGAACCAACCTGCGAAACGGCAACCGTCCGCCTCAGCGTCTCGCAAGCGTTTTGGAGGAAAACCCGCTCGAAGCAAGAACAACGCGTCCGGCGTTCACAGCGCTCGGAGCGTCACGCCTCGAACAAACGGCGCAAGCGGGGTCGAGCTCAATGTTCCTGGCGCAGGAGAGGTGCTGCTGACACGGCGCCACTTTCTCTACGGCGTTGCCGGCGTCGCCGCACTCGCCGCTCTCGGCGGCGGCTACGCATACATGCAATCCAACGAAGATTCGGGCGACGTCACGACCCTCAACGTCCCCGAGAACGCAGTCTTCACCTCCGAAGATTGCACGCAAATAGAAGACGCCTCAAGCGTCATGTCTCTTTCCGCATCCGTCGAGCTACCGTACGGTTCGCTCGTCTGGGCGAACGACGACATCGCAGCCTGCCTCCTCCCCACGGAAACCTCCAAGCCTCTCGCGCAAATCGCCTTGTTAGCCCTGGGCACGGGGAATTACGTCACCGTGGTGTCCAACGCAGTCGGGGAATCCGAAGGGTTCGAGATCTACGACGTCCGCGCATGCTCGAAAGGCGTCATCTGGACGGAAGCCGACATCCTCGAAGGAACCTGGCGGATCTACCATGCAAGCTCCGACGGCTCGTCCATCGGCACGCCCGCGCTCGCAGAAGAGGGCGATAGCGACTGGGAGATGCCGACCCTCGCCGCCGTCGGCGATCATGCGTTTTGGCAGTGCATCCCACGCAAGGACGGTCCGACGAAAACAGAGGACTCCCTCCTCAAGCGCGCCGCATTCGGCTCATCCAACTCCGAAACCGTCTACACCTCGCGCGGCCGCATGGCGACCGCGCCCTACGCAGGCGCAGACTCCGTCACCATCACACCGCGCGCGGACACGTCGGGAACGTACTACCAACTCACGAACATCAACGCTTCGACCGGAGCGGTAACCGACGCGCTCGTCCTTCCCGCCTCCATGAAACCGCTTGAGGCGGGTTTCGGCGAAACAGGTTTCACCTTCAGCTTCGAGAGCATCTACAACTACGGCGGAGGCATCGCCAACCTCGGCACATACACCCCGGCTGGAGAGGTTTCAACCGGGGTTCTCTCAGAAGGAGCAGCAAATCCGAACGGTTCAAGCTCAACGGAAGAAGAGCCGCGAACCCTCGCCGAGAACAATGCGCTCTCAGCGGCTTCAACCGCAAAATTCAACGCTCTATCTTACAGCGGATCGACCTGGTTCCGCTTCCCAAGGACGCCATCCGCAGCCCCTTCATGGTGCGGAAACTGGTTCATGGTGAAATCAACGTCGGCTGTATGCGGAATAGATTTCGCGAACAAACAGTATTTCGCCTTCGACGTGGAGGATGGAGCGACCGACTATGGAGACTACTTGGCCTCATCGGGTTCCACCTCGCGCGTCGTTACGTATTCGAATATAGACCATACGCCACTTGGGGGAACGCAAATCAAGCAATGTCTCGTCAGGATCTGGCAACCTCTCTAATCGCCCGACTGACTTCAAAAAAGCAGGGGGACGGCGGGCTGCATTGAAGGGCCGACCGGCGTAACCTCACCGCGTATTATCGCGAGGTTTCCAACGCAGTGAAGAACCTCCGCCCTCGAGCAAAACGGCTCGACCTAACGTCCGAATGCCCATCGCGCTTTTCTGGCGAAGATATTGCCCATTAAAAGCGGGATGGATACAGCAGAAGCCTCACCTGGGCGGACCCGAGACGACGGGTTGACCCTGATCTTCAGATACGCTTATCGAGCTATACCCCGGTTTACCACACCATAGCGACCTTCCGGCAATCCGACAGCCGCCAACAACGCCCAAACTCACAAGCGCCCCATATTGAACTAGACCCCAAAAGTTGGACGGTCAAATAAAGTTCTCAAGCGGCGCTCAT
>CALADF010000057.1 GCA_937890835.1 uncultured bacterium | reverse complement strand
ACCGAGCATCTATTGATGCTTTCCTTGTAAACATAGCTGTGTGCAATTGGCTCAAGCTGGGCGAACAGCAAAGCGGCGTCTCGGCACGATCGCAAAGTCCCGCATTCGCATCCCGCATGCGCGAAGAGGTGTTCGTGGTGAGCGGCGCGATTGCGGATCTTGTTGATTCCCGCTATCCGTTCATTAACGTCGTTTCGGTCTGCTCCCTTTGGCCATGCCTTATGGATGATTGGGATCCACAAATCGCGTTCATGGCTGCGGTCCGTCATGTGGGCCCAGAAGCCCAGCGTTAGGTTCGAGACGATGTCGTCCGCGGTCGCGTTCTCGCGAAGGCCGTTTCTCAGGTGGTCAATCGAATTCCTGTTCAGTCGGTTGGCGTCGTTGACCTGTCCGCGCTTATTCGTCCTGAGGATTGGGCGCCTTACGGGAGAGGCGTCGTCGAGCAGCCAGTGGTCGGACCCGCTCCAAGTGGAGGATATTGCCCTGTCGTACACGTTCCTGAGGGCGACCTCAAAGAACGAAACGTCTTTCAAGACGGCCTGCGCAAGGCCGATGTTCCAGAGGTAGAGGTCGAGGGCGACGGCGTCATCGCCACGCGTTACTTCGAGATATTTGCTATATCTCGGTTCAGAAAGCCACGATATGACGTGCGCCCGGTCTATCTTCGGAGCGTTCGGCATGGGAGACCTTTCCTCAGAAAACAATTGAGCCCCGGCGACTTGAATCAGCGGTCGTACCGGGGCTAACTAACATGTAATTATAGCACATGAATTCTACTTGCGAAGTCTTGACCGCTTAGGGGTGAAAGGGTTCCGAGGACGCGGCGGTCGATGCGGTCAGCCGGTTCTGCTCCTCCAGACTCTCGGCTCGATGGCCCACGGCCGGCCTGGCGGCGACCTCGAAGGGGATCCTCTGCTCCCTCACTGCCTGCTTGAGAAACATGTTGATCGCCTGGGTGGTACTGACGCCGAGCTCCGAGAAGGGCATCGCCGCATCGTCCCTCGTCTGCTTTCCATACGTACGGTGACGTTGACCGTCTCCATGCGGACCTCCTTGCCTTATGAGTTCGTTGCATGGAATCGTACGTGCAGGAGGCGGGATTTTCTGGGGATTCGTCATGACATGACGGAAATCCGTCATGTGGCGACCGGAATATGCCGCGACCCGCTCCGATACACAAAGATAGCACCCATGGCGCACTGCGCCATGGGTGCTATCTGGACTGTCATGCACGTGTATTGCACGTATTTTTTCTACTCCCACTCGATCGTCGCCGGGGGCTTTGACGTGATGTCGTACGCCACGCGGTTCACGCCCGGCACCTCGGCCACGATACGCCCCGACACCTTCGCCAGCACGTCGTAGGGAAGCCGTGCCCAGTCAGCCGTCATGGCGTCTGAGCTCTCCACCGCGCGCAGGATGATCGGGCGCGCGTAGGTGCGCTCGTCGCCCATCACGCCCACGCTCTTGATGTCAGGCAGCACCGCGAAGTACTGCCACACGGGGCGCTCAACCTCAGGCCCGCCCGCGCCCTCGCGCGCGACCTCTCCGCCGCGGCCGCCCGAACGCGCCAGCAACTGCTCGTTGTACGCATCCAGCTCCTCGCGCACGATGGCGTCGGCGTTCTTCAAAATCTCGAGCTTCTCCGGCGTCACCTCGCCGATGATGCGGATGGCAAGGCCGGGGCCGGGGAACGGTTGGCGATGCACGATATGATCGGGCAGACCCAGCGCGGTTCCCAACGCGCGCACCTCGTCCTTGAAGAAGTGATCCAGCGGCTCGATCAAATCGAAATGCACGCCCTCGGGGAACGGGATCAGGTTGTGGTGGCTCTTGATGGTAGACGCCTTGCCGCCCGTCTTGCGCGCGCCCGATTCGATGATATCCGGGTAAATGGTCCCCTGAGCCAAAAACTTCACCGGACGCCCGTCTTCTGCCAGCTCCTGCGCAACCGCGAAGAACTCCTCCCAGAACTGCGTGCCGATGATGCGACGCTTCTCCTCGGGCTCGGTCACGCCCGCCAAAAGCGCGGCGTAGCGTTCCTCGGCGTGCACGTGCACGAAGTCCACGTCGAACTGGCGCGTGAACACCTCTTCCACTTCCTCCGGCTCGTTCTTGCGCAAAAGACCGTGGTTCACGAACACGCAGGTCAGCTGCTTACCGATGGCGCGTGCGCACAGCGCCGCCACCACGGAGGAGTCCACGCCGCCCGAAAGCCCCAAGATCACGCGGTCCCCGCCAACTTTAGCTCGAATAGCCTCCACGGCCTCGTCGATGATGCCGTCCATGGTCCAGTTGCGCTCAAGCCCGCACACGCCGAACAGGAAGTTGCCCAGCATCTCGTTGCCGTGCGGGGTGTGCTTCACCTCGGGGTGAAACTGCGTCGCGTACAGCTTGCGCTCGGCGCACTCCATGGAGGCCACAGGGCACACGTCGGTATGCGACGTCACGACGAAACCCGCAGGCACCTCGGTCACCGCGTCGCGGTGACTCATCCACACCTGCTGCTCGAACGGAGTGTTACCGAAAAGCTTCGAAGTAGTGCCGTCGCAGCGTTTGATGACCGCATGCCCGTACTCGCCCTTCTCGGTATGCCCCACCTTGCCGCCGAGCGTCGCCGCCATGATCTGCTGACCGTAGCAGAAGCCGAGCACGGGAATCCCCAGCTCCAAAATGCCCGGGTCGATGGTCGGCGCGTCATCAGCGTACACGCTTGCCGGCCCGCCCGAGAAGATGATGGCGGCGGGCGCCATCGCGCGCACTTCCTCAGCCGTCACATCGCACGGCACGATCTCGGAATAAACGCCCAAATCACGCACGCGACGGGCGATGAGCTGCCCGTACTGCGCGCCGAAGTCGACGACGATGACCTTTTGGTCGGTTGCTACGTTAGCCACAGATGGCTCCTTAGTCTCACGGCGAACTCGCAGCGCCCCCTGCCGATCCACAAGGCACGATGGCGATGCGAGAGAAAATTCGTTGACAGTTTAGCCGAAACGAAAAGCCTCGGGGGAATCAGACGAAACCCACGCGAAACATTTGCAAAACGGAAACATTCCGCAAACTCAATCCACGGGCCTGTCGCCGGGACGCCCATCGCCTATCTGAACTCCATGCGATACGTCAACTCGGCAACCTCGCCCGACGCAAGCGTGCGCACGCCCGGCTTCTCCGAGAACTCGCGTGACGCAAAGTGCCCGTCAGGCAACGCCGACCACGGCTCGATGCACAGATAGCGCGGCTCGCCCTTCCCCTGCGCCGTCCAAATGCCCAGGTACGGGAAGTCGGGGAACTCAACCGTCACCTCGTGGTCGCTCTTGTCGCATCCCAGCGTCACCTTCCGCCCCGGCACGTCTTCCAGCACCACGGTGTCGAGGCCGAGCTGCTCGGGCGTGCGGCGCAGGCACCCCGCATCCAGCTCGATGCACCCCTTTGGCAACGACAAGATGCCCCGCTCGTCCATGCCGAACGCCTCAAGGCAATCGAGCCCTTCGAACCGCACGAAATAATCCGCCATGCGCTCACCGGGAAGAAGACGAACCGCATACGCTTCGTGCCCGCCGACCTCGAAAGGCATGGCGCCCTCGCCCCGGTTCTCCACACGATGCGTTTTCACGATCGCGCTCCCCTCGAGAGTGTACTCGACGGAAAACGAGAAAGCGAACGGGTACACCTCGCGCGTCTGCGCGTCATCGACGGTGGTGAACCTCACCGCAGTTGGGGAAAGCCGCTCGACCGCAAACACCCTATCACGGCAAAACCCATGCGTCGGCGCGTCGAAGCGTTTGCCGCCGAGCAGGTAGCACCCCTCGCGCAAGCGCCCGATCAGCGGAAAGAGAATCGGCGCATGCCTTCCCCAAACGGCAGGGTCGGCGCACCACAAGCGCTCAAGCCCCGCTTGCGCATCTGCGGCATCCGCTCCGCCTTCGACGTCGGCAGGGCCCGCCTCACCTGCGGCGATTACCTCACTCGAAGCATCCGTCCAACCCGCGCCCTTCTGCTCGATGCTCTGCATTTCCGCGCCTTTCGCGGATATGCGAACACGCAGAAACTCGTTCTCGATGACCACCTCGACGACTTCGTTCAAAAGAGCCTCCTTCGCCGGCAAATTCAAATCCCGCTTATAGTACGGCATGCGGCGCGCGTGGAGAAGCGCACGCCCGCAGCGGCGCAGCTCGCCGCCTTAACGCACGATCATAAGGAGGCTTCGCGTCCCACGTCATGCGGCGCCCAAGCCGCGACTCCCCCGCGCACGGCAATACCGCGCCTCGCGCGCGTTCGCCCCGCATCCCGCACGCGCTCGGCGCCTCCAACTCTCACCCCGCCCCGCAACCGCGCAACAACTCCTCCCCATTCCCCTTGCAACGCTTGACAAAGCGTGCTCCGTCCCTATACTTATGAATAGTTGCTCATATGTTTATTTGTACGGAGGTTATTATGACCGAAGCAAAGGAGGCACCGTCCTCAAGCGAGCGCGAACTTCTTGCCTCGCCAGAGATCGCAGACGAGTGCCTTTGCGGCTGCAATCGGCAGGAAAACCAGCACATGTTCGAGACCATGCCCGACGACGAGCTGCTCTACGACCTCGCCGACCTGTTCAAGGCATTCGCCGACACCACGCGCATCAAGATCCTTTACGCGCTCATGGAAACCGATCGCTGCGTTGCCGACATCGCCGACATCATCGGCGTCACGCAAAGCGCCGTCTCCCATCAGCTGCGCGTGCTCAAGCAAGCGCGCCTCGTCAAGTTCCAACGCGACGGCAAAAACGTCATCTACTCGCTGTCCGACGATCACGTTTACACCATGCTCGCTCAGGGCATGACTCATATCTGCGAATAACCAACCCTTAGGAAAGGACTCATCATGCGCAAAACCTTCAAGCTCCAGAATCTCGAATGCGCCAACTGCGCCGCCAAAATGGAAAGCGACATCAACAAGATCGAAGGCGTCGAGAAGGCCTCTATCAGCTTCATGACGCAAAAGCTCGCCATCACCGCCGATGTCGACGGCGCCGGCATGGAAGCCATCGTCGACCAAGCGCAGAGCATCTGCTCCAAATACGAACCCGACTGCGCCATCGTGCGCTAGCAGCTTTCGCTCGAAAGGATCCCCCTCGTGACCAAAAAGCAGAAAAAGCTGCTCGTCCGCATCCTCGTCGCGGGCGCCCTGTTCGCGGCGTTCATGCTCATCGACGCCTTCGACCTGCTCGTAGGCCCGCTTGGCGAGCATGGCGCGCTCTACGCCAGCTTCATCCTCTTCCTCATCCCCTACCTCATCGTCGGCTACGACGTGCTTCGCAAAGCGGGGCGCAACATCTTACGCGGCCAAGCGTTCGACGAAAGCTTCCTCATGTCCATCGCCACAATTGGCGCGTTCGCGATGATCGCCTTCCCCGATGCCGAGCCGCACATGGCCGAGGGTGCGGCCGTCATGTTGTTCTATCAGGTAGGAGAGCTGTTCCAAAGCTATGCGGTCGAGAAAAGCCGTAAGTCAATCGCCGACATGATGGACATCGCCCCCGACTACGCCAATATCGAACGCGACGGCCAACTTGAGCAAGTTGATCCCGACGACGTCGCCATCGGAGATATCATCGTCGTGAAGCCGGGCGAGCGCGTTCCCATCGACGGCATCGTCGTTGATGGCGCCAGCCAACTCGACACCTCCGCGCTTACAGGCGAATCCGTCCCCCGTCACGTGGAGACGGGCGCCGAGGTCATCTCGGGCTGCGTGAACATGTCGGGGCTTTTGCGCATCCGAACCACCAAGCCCTTCGGCGAATCCACGGTCAGCCGCATCCTCGAGCTCGTCGAGAACGCAAGCGACAAGAAGGCGCGCACCGAGAGCTTCATCACGCGCTTCGCCCGCGTCTACACGCCCATCGTGTGCTTCGCAGCGCTCGCGCTGGCTGTTCTGCCGCCCCTTCTGAGCATGGGTCCATGGAGCGACTGGATCCTGCGCGGCTTGACCTTCCTCGTGGTGTCGTGTCCCTGCGCGCTGGTCATCTCGGTTCCGCTGTCGTTTTTCGGCGGCATCGGCGGAGCGTCGCGCGCCGGCGTGCTCATCAAGGGATCGAACTATCTTGAGGTTTTGGCGAAGGTCGACACCGTGGTGTTCGACAAAACGGGCACCCTCACGCAAGGCTCGTTCGACGTTGTCGCGGTGCACAGCCAAAAAGACATCGACCCCGCCTACCTGCTGTCCATGGCAGCCCATGCCGAAGCGTATTCGGACCATCCCATCGCAGCATCGCTGAAGGCTGCCTACACAGGCGACATCGACCCCTCGCGCGTGGCGGACGTGACGGAAACCTCGGGCCACGGCGTGAGCGCGCGCATCGGTGAGAACCTGGTCGTCGTCGGCAACGACAAGCTCATGCGCGAATACGGCAGCAAGTTCGAGAACTGCGAGCTTGCGGGCACCATCCTCCACGTCACCATCGACGGGGAATACGCGGGGCATATCGTCATCGCCGACGCCGTCAAAGAAGATGCCGCGAAGGCCATCGAAGACCTTCATAATGCAGGCGTGGCCCGCTGTGTCATGCTTACAGGCGACCGTCGTGAAGTAGCCCAAGCGGTATCCGACAAGCTCGGCATCGACGAATACCACGCGCAGCTGCTCCCGCAGGATAAAGTCGAACGCGTCGAAACCCTGCTTGCCGCAGAACGCAACGCGGGCAAGCTCGCCTTCGTAGGCGATGGCATCAACGACGCGCCCGTGCTCACACGTGCCGACGTCGGCATCGCCATGGGAGCGCTCGGCTCAGATGCCGCCATCGAAGCCGCCGACGTGGTGCTCATGGACGACAAGCCGACGAGCATCGCGAAAGCGATCCGCATCGCACGCAAGACCATGGGCATCGCGCATCAGAACATCGTGTTCGCCATCGGCGTGAAGGTGCTCATTCTCGTCCTGGCCGCCATCGGCATAGCCAACATGTGGCTTGCCGTGTTCGGAGACGTGGGCGTAGCAGTGCTCGCCATCTTGAACGCCATGCGCGCCATGAGCGTAAAGAACGCTTAAAACGGATCTATCCCCGCAAGCAGGTCGCAGATCACGCGACCTGCGAGCATCTGACCCATGATGGGAGGCATGTAGGACATCGTCCCGAGCTCGGTTCTCTCGCGACGTTCGGCTCCTTCGGCCTCCCTCACCTCCACAGGCCGCTCGCTGGAATACAGCACGGGCAGCCGCTTCACCCCCACCGCGCGCGCACGCTTGCGCATCGCCCGGCATAGCGGGCAATTGCTCGTCTCGAACAAATCGGCGAAGGCGAGCTTGGTGGGATCGACCTTGTTCGCGCCGCCCATCGCAGCGATCAGGGGAATGCCCTCTTCCTGCGCATACTGCGCTAGCGCGATCTTCGCCGTCACCGTATCGACCGCGTCCACGATGTAATCAGGCCGCGGCGCGCCGTCGAGCACCGCCGCCACGTCGTCCATGACGAACACCTCGCGCGTGATCACCTGCGCCTCGGGGTTGATCTCACGCGCAAGCGCCGCCATGACCTCCACTTTCGGACGACCCACCGTGCTCAGATACGCGACCGCTTGCCGGTTGATGTTGCTCTCCGAAACGCAATCACGATCGACCGCGATCAACGCTCCCACGCCGCCGCGCACCAGCGCTTCGGCGCAGTTAGAGCCCACGCCGCCGATGCCGAACACCGCGACGCACGCGCTGTCCAGGCGATCCACGCCTGCGTCGCCAATTACGCGGCGCAACCTGCTCTTCGCGTCGTCTTCGCCCATAAGTCCTCCTATAGTCTTCTTATCGCGTTTTGACCGTTTCAATCGAACCATTCAGAATGC
>CALADF010000056.1 GCA_937890835.1 uncultured bacterium | reverse complement strand
CCCGTACCCATACGCCATCGACTAGGTAGCAGACACACTTTTTTGCCTATATGCCTCGTTCTCTCGGGTTTTAGCGACGTGCGTCCGATTGAAATCGGGATCGAGAGGCGCGAGCCTTTTCCTCCCTTCGCGAGCTTGTTCCCTGTTGAGAATAGGCGGTATGAGCGGTTGGAAGGTTCTCCGAGGCGGTTTTCCCCGATCGAATCGTGCAGAGCGCGCTCTCGGAGATCGTAGCGGGGTTCGCATCACGTTCAAGTAGACTGGAAAAAAGAAAAGGTCAGACGATTTTACCCGTCTGACCTGCGTATTTAATGGTGGAGCATAAGGGGATCGAACCCTTGACCTCAGGCTTGCAAAGCCCGCGCTCTCCCAGCTGAGCTAATGCCCCAATAACTTCTCAAGAAAAAGCCTATTCAATAATAAACGCTCCACCGGCTAACTCGGCTCACGGTGGAGCGTTTATCGCAAAGAAAATGGTGGGCCCGAATGGATTTGAACCAGCGACCTCACGCTTATCAGGCGTGCGCTCTAACCAACTGAGCTACGGGCCCTCTCGAAAAGTGCCTGGTTATTATAACCCCATAATTTAAAGTATTGCAAGAACTATTTTGAATTTTTTTTTCACGCTTTCAGATCATCTGCCCGCGCCGTCAGATGATTTGCGATGATTGGTCGCAAAGGCGACTGCGACATCGAAAAGACAAGCGCGCCGGCTGCAATACGCCGAGCGGCAAGTTGGAGCGATTTCGCACCGCGACTTATCAGGTTTCCCTAACCGCACAGCGCGACGCCGGCCAACCAAAGAATTCCAAGATGGAGCGGGTAGTATAAGTAAAAGAACCATTTGAGCGGACGCCCTCGCCTTCCTCTGTATCGGGTAAGGAGGATCGTCGCAGCGAGAACGCCCGCGAAAACGTAACCGATCTCACCGGCGGCGATGGTGTGCGCCGGAAGCAAGAAAAGGGCATCTCCGATGAGCGTCGCATTTGCAAGCGTGGGGAGTCCTAAAGCCGCCAGCGTGGAGACTTGCGCTGCTGACGCGGCGGGCGAGAAGGTCAGCTCCTGACCTCCGACGATCGCGAAAAAATACCCCACGGCCGGCAAGCCCAATACGACGAGGGGCAGTACCATGGACGTCGCTATTCCCTTCGGCCCCTCCCCTCGTTTCACGTGAAACAGGCAGATAAGCAGCGGTCCGATGATGCCCCAATCGCAGAAGGAGCTAGCGGCGACGGCGATGCTCACCGCTCCGATCTTCGAAAGCGGGGATGAGAGACGTTCGATCGCGTGGATGCTCGCAAGGCCGAGCAGCAGCGTGATCAGCACGTTGCCCGAAAAACCCCAAAGCAAGCCATAGGGAATCTGGGATATAAAGGCGAACAAGGCGAGACGGGAGGCGTATCGGCGCAGGTTCGAAGTGTGATGGTAGCCCTCCGCGATGAGGAAGGCCATAACGGGAAACGTTAAGCCGCCGATGGAGAAGATGATCACGGTAACCCACGCGGGAAGATACGGCCCGAGAACATAAGCGGCGTGGTTGCCCGTCATGCCCACGATGGCGATGATTTTAAGGGAGAAGCTCGATATGTCGCGTGGTGATGGGATGGACGCCCTTTCGCCGTATGCCTGAAGTGTGATTATACTTTACCCATGATCATGGCATTAACCGACATCCCCAAGCGCTTTCCCCTCGCGACGTTGTTCGGCTCGCTGATTCTGGTCGGCGCGGCGGGGAGTGTGGCGACGGGCTCCGATCTCGCTAACCAGCTGATGAGCACGGTCGCTTCCGCCGTCGTCTCGATGGCCCTTCTTCTCGGTTTAATCCCCGACCTTGCGCGGTGGCGCGCCCCCGCAGTTTCGACTGTGCGTTTGGCGGCGGGCGTGGTCGCGGTCGGCGCCCTCGCTGCGATCTGCTCGGTTGTCGTTTCGCCATCCGGCACGAGCTTTTTTGCGTATGGAGACCGAAGTGTCGCCTCGGCATGGGAGGCGTTCGGCGTGGGTGCGCTGATATGCGCGGCGACGGGAGTGTTCGAGGAGGCTCTTTTTCGCGGACTGCTCGTAACTTGTCTGTACAACCGGTTGATTATCCATAATGGCGACACAGTTGAGGAGAGCGCCGGAGGGTCGCGCAAGGCGATCCCGCCTATGGCATCCGCGGCGCTTATGGGATCCGTGCTGTTCGCGTTGCTGCATGTCGTCGGCTCCCCCCCGATTGTTGTCGAAGGGGAGCTCGCAGGGTTCATCGTCGTCACGCAGATCGCTCTGAAGTTACTCCAGGCGGGAATGTTCGGATTCTGCATGACGGCGCTCATGGTGAGAACGGGTTCCGTGTGGCTTTCCATCGTCGCTCATACGGCGTTCGATCTGCTGTATTTCGCACCTGCTCTCATTGCGAAAGGGGCCCTGCCGGCAACGCATGTTACGGGCAACTGTGGAGATCTCGTTGTTCTTGCGCTTTCGACGGCGGTCTTGGCGCCCCTTTGCCTTAAAAGCCGCCAATGGATGATGGGTGAAGTGTTACCATACACCAGCAATCCCAAGAGTAGATAGCCGATGCGAAGCGAATGCGGGTCTAACGCAGGCCGCATGCTTGCGTCGTTGTTTTCAAAGAGAGCAGGAAAGAAAAGCATGAAGCAGGAGAATCTCCGCAACGTCGCGATCATCGCTCACGTTGATCACGGCAAGACCACGCTTGTGGACCGCTTGCTGTGGGCGTCGCACGTGTTTCGCGAAAATCAGCACGTCGAAGAGCGCGTGCTCGACTCTAACGATCAGGAGCGCGAGCGCGGCATCACCATTTTGTCGAAGAACATCTCGATTTCTTATAAAGGCGTGAAGATCAACGTCATCGACACGCCCGGCCATGCCGACTTCGGCGGCGAGGTCGAGCGCGTGCTGAACATGGCCGACGGTGCGCTGCTGATCGTCGATGCGTACGAGGGTCCCAAGCCTCAGACGCGCTTCGTCTTGTCGCATGCGCTTGAGCGCGGTCTGCGCATCGTGGTGGTGGTTAATAAGATCGACCGCCCGAACGCCGATCCTGAGGGTGCGGTTGACAAGGTGTTCGACCTCATGGTCGAGCTCGGCGCGTCGGACGAGCAGCTTGATTTCCCTGTGGTGTACGCATCTGCCGTGAACGGTTACGCGCGCCTCGATCCCAACGACGGCAACATGGACATGGTGCCGCTGCTCGACACCATCCTTTCCGAGATTCCCGCCCCCGACGTGGACGCCGAGGGCCCGGTTGCGCTGCAGGTTTGCACGGTCGACCACAGCAGCTACGAGGGTCGCATCGGCGTCGGTCGCCTGCACAGCGGATCCCTGCACGAGAAGGAGCAGGTCCTCGTGGTGAAAGGCGACGGCGGTACCTACACCGCTCAGGTGCGCAAGGTGTACACCTTCGAGAATCTGGGCAAAGTCGAGGTTCCCGTCGCCCATGCGGGTGATATCGTCGCGGTTATCGGAATCGAGGACGCGGACATCGGCGATATCATCACCGATCCTGCGAACCCCGTCGAGATGGAGCCCATCGCCGTCGAGGAGCCCACGATGGCCGTCGTGTTCGAAGCGTCCACCAGCCCCCTCGTCGGTCGTGAGGGCGATATCGTGGGCGGCCGCCAGCTGAAGGAGCGTCTGATGCGCGAGAAGGAGAGCAATATCTCCATGCGCATCAACGAGACCGAGGACAAGACGGGCGTGGAAGTTGCGGGCCGCGGCGTTTTGCATCTTTCCGTTCTCATGGAAACCATGCGTCGCGAGGGCTTCGAGTTCCAGGTCGGTCGTCCGCAGGTCGTATATAAGATCGACGAGAACGGCAACAAGCTCGAGCCCATCGAGGAGGCCACCATCGACGTGCCCAACGATTACGCGGGCAAGGCCATCGAGGTCATGGGAACCGCCGGCGGTATTATGGAGGATATGGCCTCCGACGAGGCTATCACGCATCTGACCTTCCGCATTCCTTCTCGCGGGACCATGGGTCTGAAGACGCGCATCCTTAACGCGACGCACGGAGAAGCTGTCTTGTTCCATCACTTCAAGGAATACGGCCCCTATTCCGGCGAGATGGCCGGCCGTAAGAACGGCGGCATGATCGCCATGTCGACGGGTAAGGCCGTCGCTTACGCGCTCGACACGCTTCAGGAGCGTGGGCGCCTGTTCGTTGCGCCCGGCGACGAGTGCTACGAGGGCATGATCGTCGGCGAGTCGGCCAAGGATGCCGACATGGTCGTGAACGTCGAGAAGACGAAGAACCTGGGAAACCAGCGTTCGAGCACGGCGGACAAGGCCATCCAGCTCACGCCGCCTATCACGTTCACGCTCGAGGAGGCTCTCGAGTACATCGAGGATGACGAGCTGGTCGAGGTGACCCCGCAGTCCATCCGCCTGCGCAAGCGCTTGCTTTCCGCAACCGATCGCAAGAAGGCGGCGAAGCGATAAGAAGTCGCCTGCAGGATGCATTGCTCCATGGAGCTGAGCTCCCCTTTCTCTTATAGGAAAGGGGAGTTTTTCATATCGACGCCCGTCGGAAAACACCAGGTAAAAGCCGTTCGAATTGTTCGACCGTGTGAATCGAAAGTGGGCATATTGTGCTGCTTCGCCCGCCCTATTGTCCGTGTGCGAAAATACACGCCGAAACAACCATAAGGTTTCGGTTTCGCAGCCTTCCGGCTGCGGCCCCGGGCTTATGTGAGAGAAAGGCAGTCATGAAGAAGATATCCCTTGCGAAAAGCGTGGTGACGGTCGGTTTGGCGGCCGCCTGCGCATGGAGCCTCGCCGGGTGTTCGGGCGCAACCGGCTCGGGCGGCGGCGTCGCTGCGACCGTTAACGGGACCGAGATCTCCGAGGACGAGGTCACCGCCATGGTCGACAGCGTGCGCGAGCAGCAGTCTCTCTCCGACGAGGATTCGTGGGGCACGTGGATGGCCCAGTACGGCTATACGCCGGAGTCGGTTCGCGAGGAGGTCCTCGACGGTCTCATCAATCAGGAGATCCTGCTTCAGAAGGCGGGCGATCGTGGCGTAACCGTTGACGACGCGACGGTTGATGAGAACGTCGAGTCCATGAAGGCGAATTACGAGAACGACGAGAAGTGGCAGGCGGCGCTTTCTTCCGTCGGCATCACCGAGGATCAGTATCGCGAGAACATCAAGCTCTCTCTTCTTTACCAGGGCGTGATCGAATCTTTTGCCGAGGATGCGGCTCCCACTGATGAGCAGCTCCTCACCGCTGCCTCTACTTACGCAACGTATTACGATGGCGCGAAGCGTTCCTCCCATATCCTGTTTGATGCGTCTGATACCGAAACGGCCCAGCAGGTTCTCGATCAGATCAACGCCGGAACGCTTGATTTCGCCACCGCGGCCGAGCAGTACTCCAAAGACACCGGATCCGCCGCGCAAGGTGGCGACGTGGGTTGGGATAAACTGTCCTCGTTCGTGACCGAGTACACCAACGGCTTGAAGGAGTTGTCGGAGGGGCAGGTCAGCGGACTGGTGACCAGCAGCTACGGTATCCATATCATCAAATGCACTCAGGTGTTCAACGCCCCCGATGAGATCACGAGCATCGATCAGATCCCCAGCGAGTTCGTCGAGACGATTCGCTCCATGGTCTTACAACAAAACGAGCAAACTGCTTACAGCGACTGGCTTTCCTCTTGTCGTGATTCGTCCGATGTGGTTATCAACGACATGCCCTCCGGGTTGTCCTACTACATTGATATGAGCAAATATTCGTCTAGCTCGGACACCTCGGGCGAACTTGGTTCCGAGGTGAGCTCCTCGGCTGATTCCTCCGATTCCGAGGATCAGGGTTCGTCGAGCTCCTCTTCCGAGTCGGGCGATGCGTCTTCCGCCGAAAACGGATCTGCGTCGAGTTCGGCCGCCGCGTCGAGCTAGGCCGGCTTCCGCTTGGTCGATTTCGGTATCGTACTGTTTGATTTGGCGTCGAAGGCCGCTTCGTTCACCTGCGAGGCGGCTTTTTCGTTTCAGGAAAGGAAGGTTCGGACATGGCTTCAACTGCATCGATCGAAGAACGCGCTCGCTCGATAATAGAGGTGAATCTTGCGCTGAAAGATGATGAAACGCTGCTCGTCGTCACTGACGAGGACACGTACGATATCGGGCGTATGCTCTACGATGTCGCTCGCTCTATGGACGTTCGAGCTTCGATGATGCTCATGCCCGTGGGCAACGTCAACGGTGAAGAGCCGCCTTCCGCGGTTTCCGCCGCCATGAAATCCGCCGATGTGGTGGTGTGTCCGACGGCGAAGTCGCTCACCCACACGTCCGCCCGTATCGAAGCCGCCGCCGCAGGCGCGCGAGTGGTCACCATGCCGGGGATCACGGCTTCGATGCTCCAGGAGGGCGCCGCGTGCGCCGATTATGCGGAAGTCGAACGGCGGACGGCGAAGATGACCGAGTTGCTCACGCAAGCGAGCAAAGCGCGTATCGAGAAAGACGGGCACGTGCTCGAGCTTGATTTGGAGGGACGTCGCGGCGTTTCGAGCCCTGGCGTGTACCGAAACCCAGGTGAGTGCGGGAACTTTCCGTCAGGTGAGGCCTACATTGCGCCGTTGGAAGACGGCGTCGACGGAACGATGGTGATCGACGGGTCGATGGTCGGGGTCGGCATCCTCTCCGAACCGCTGGAGGTCGAGATCCGCAAGGGCTCCCTCGTTGACGCGCGTGGAGCCGGTGCAAACGGCTCGTATAAAGACCAGCTTGGCATTCTGTTCGAGAAGCCGGAGAACGGAACTATAGCCGAGCTCGGCATCGGGACCAACGACGCCGCGATCTTGAGCGGCAACATACTCGAGGATGAGAAGCTGTACGGATCTGTGCACATCGCATTCGGGACGAACACGTCGTTCGGCGGAGTGACGAAAGCTGATTGCCATTACGACGGTATTATCTTGCGCCCGACGCTTTATCTCGACGACGTATGCGTTATGCGCGACGGCGAGCCCTTGGTCTGGTAAGCGCCCCGCGGGTGTCGGGCGGACGCCCGATTGCCATCGGCGGCAACTTCCGGTGACCACCCTCCGACAGGCGGAAGAAAGGGTGAAAATTTCTCTTGCCCCCAATGAATGCCTGCGATATACTACGTAGCTGCTGCATGCAGTTTAGCATCAGCTTTGATACGCGGAGAGATGTCCGAGCTGGCCGAAGGAGCACGATTGGAAATCGTGTATGCGCCAAAAGCGTATCTGGGGTTCGAATCCCCATCTCTCCGCCAGACTTTTCCACCTATGGGTGATCATATATGCGCACACCCCATGCGGAGGGGTGGCAGAGTGGTTGAATGCGGCGGTCTCGAAAACCGTTTCACCCGTAACCCGGGTGACGAGGGTTCGAATCCCTCCTCCTCCGCCAGAACATCCTAAGCCCCGGCGACGGGGCTTTTTCATTTTCGTAAGAACCCGGAGGATCCCGAGGAGGGTTCGAACCGGGAGGTCATGCGCCGCCCTGAGAACATGCCCGCGGCATGTTCTCAGGCGCATGCCCGCAGGCGCTTGCACCAAGGTGGGGCGATACGCGATTCCGCTTGTCTGGAGATACGTCGTAAAGAAATCGTTTCGCTTGGTCGTTGCTGGGGGAACCTATACACTACGTTCAAATGATAGAGACAAGGCCGCCTTCATGGCGGGGACGGCAAGCGTATCGACGGAAGACCACGGCATTTCGAAGATGCAGTTTGAAGCGGGTCGAAACGTCTCGTTTAAGAAAGGGGGCCGTTATGGCCGATCGTGAGGTTGAGAACTCGAGCGAAGAGGTGCCCGAGATCCCCGAGGTTCTCGAGAAGGTTCTGCTGTTCGCTCTCGACGAGGCGAAGAGCAAGATGTCGCAGGGGGCTGACGTCATCCCGTTCACGACGCTCGTGGTCAAGGACAACCTGTTCATCGAATCCCATCCCGGGGATAGCGCCGAGGAATGCTTTAACTTCGCCAAGCATACGGTGCGCGGTGCGCGTGGCGCTGAGGCGTATGCTTTGTGCTACGACGGGTATATCGAAACCGATGACGGCGTGATGGACGCGCTTATTGCCGAGGGCGGTATCCCCGGCGAAGAGGCGGGGTATGCCGTCGGTTACCTTTACACCATGGAGGAGGGTGAGAATCCCGTGTTCGAGGAGGAGCCCGCCTACGTCGGCGAAGCTCCGAACTTCATGGAGAACCTCAAGGCTGCGAGCGAGTACTCGGAGGACGAGATCGAGGAGCGTTACCTCGAGGAAGACGTCGCGGAGGAGCTGTAGGGCTGCTTGGCCGCTGCTGGTTTACTGCAAGATTGAAGACGGGGGCTGCGCGATATAGCGCAGCCCCCGTTGCGTATGATGGCGATTAAGAGAGTGGCATCTGAAAGAACCTGAGTGGAAAAAACCGTGTGTCCGTGATCCTACGTGCCGGTTTGATGGTTGGTCCGGGTCTGATTTCCGCCATGAATGTGAAAGAACGCCGTATTACTATTGCGCCAGCGCTTCGGGAGCCGCTGCGGACCGAAAAGTCTGGAGGGCGTAATCGGGTTGACAGGGCGGCCCCCGAAGGTCGCGATGCGGTTGCATGGCACGTGCTGCCGAGCGATGCGGGTTGGACACGCGTTCATGTGTGGGAAACGTGATGAGAAGGATATGGACTTACGAACTCGAAGGCGGTTTGTTAAACTAGGCAGGCTGTTATCCTGCCCCGGTGAGCGCCTTCACCAGCCCGGGGCCGTAAAGTCCAAAGGAGGTGAGCTGATGAAGGCTTATGAACTGCTGTTTTTTGTCGCTCCCGCTATCGACGAAGAGACGCGCGCTGGCGTTATGAAGCGTATCGAGACCACGATCGCTGCCGGCAACGGTGTCGTTGACAACGTCGACGTGTGGGGAAAGCGCAAACTCGCTTACGAGATCAATGGTCTTACCGATGGTGACTACACCCTCATCGATTTCCACACCGATCCGCAAAACATTGCAGAGCTCGATCGCGTGCTGCGCATCACCGATGCGGTTGTGCGTCATATGATCGTTGCCCGCACCGATCGCGACTAGTGTGAAATCGGGCGGCTTCGTGCCGTCCAGTGTGAGAAGAGGAAGATATGAGCATCAATCGAGTGATCATTAGCGGTAACCTGACGCGCGACCCCGAGCTTCGCCAGACTCAGTCGGGCATGCCTGTCATGAGCATGGGTGTTGCGGTGAACGATCGCCGTAAGAATCCGCAAACCGGTGAATGGGAGGACTATCCGAACTTCATTGACTGCACCATGTTCGGTCAGCGCGCTCAAAGCCTTGCCAACTACCTGTCCAAGGGCACCAAGGTTTCCATCGAGGGCAAGCTTCGCTGGAGCCAGTGGGAGCGCGACGGGCAGAAGCGCAGCAAGATCGAGGTTATCGTCGACGAGCTCGAGTTCATGTCGAGTCGTAACAGCGGATCGCAGCAGCAGTCTCACGACTACGGTGCGCCGAGCTACAACGCGGCGCCTGCATACAACGCAGCGCCCGCGTACAGTGCGCCTGCTCCCGCAATCGACGCCTCCTCTTCGGTGTATGACGAAGACATCCCGTTTTAAGCGAAACGAAAGAGGTTAAAATGGCCGATTACGCTAAGCAGCCTCGTCGTAAGTATTGCCAGTTCTGCAAAGACGACGTTGAGTATGTCGATTACAAAGACACTCAAATGCTGCGTAAATATGTTACTGATCGTGGCAAGATCAAGCCGCGTCGCGTGACGGGTGCCTGCACCCAGCATCAGCGCGACATCGCGAATGCTGTCAAGCGTGCTCGCGAGATGGCTTTGATGCCCTACACCGTCCCCGCTGTGAGCGGCCGCGGCGACCGCCGCAACCGTGGCTAAGGAGGACACATGAAGGTTATTCTGCTCAAGGAGCTCAAGGGCAAGGGCGGCGAGGGCGACGTCATCGACGTGGCTCCCGGCTTTGCTAACAACTACCTGCTCACCCAGGGTTACGCTATCCGCGCGACCAAGGGCAACCTCAAGCAGCTCGAGGAGCGTAAGAACAACATCGCCAAGCGCGAAGAGGTTCGTATCGCTAACGCGAACGAGCTCGCTGAGAAGCTTGCCGGTGCGTCCGTGCGCATCATCGCGCAGGTCGGCGAAGAGGGCCAGCTGTTCGGCTCGGTCACCGCTCCCATGGTTGCCGAGGCCATCGAGGCCGCTCTCGGCATTGAGATCGACAAGCGTCGCGTTGAGCTTGGCAAGCCGATCAAGGTTGCCGGCGAGCACGAGGTCGTCGTCTCCATCTACCGCAACATCAAGGCGACCGTGAAGGTTGTCGTCGCGGGCGAGAACGACGTGGTCGAGAATGCCGCCGAGGAGGTCGAGGAGGTCGTCGAGACCGCCGAGGCCGCCGAGGCTGTTGCGGAGGACGCCGAGTAAGCTCGGTATTCGTTCGCTTGTTACTTGAGACCCCCTTGCGTTATGAGATGCAAGGGGGTCTCATGCGTTACCATGGGGGTACTGTCGAATCCAAGGAGGGCAGATGCGAGGCCAGGCAAAAAACAACGCTCACACGACTGCGGAGACTCTCGATCCCGCCAAGCGCGCGCAGCTGCCGCAAGACATCGACGCGGAGCAGTCGGTCCTCGCAGCCTGCATGCTCAACACCGAAGTCGTCGAGGAGCTCGTCTTGCGCCTGCGCCCGGAGAACTTCTTCCGCCCTGCTCATCGCATCATCTTCGAATCCATCTACGATCTTTCGGTTCGGCGCATTCCCGTCGACCCCATTGCGTTGTCCGACACTCTGCAGTCGAAAGGGCAGCTCGAGGCGATCGGCGGCCGCGCTTACCTCGCCGAGCTCGCTGACAACACGTTCGCGCTGACCAACTGGCAACGGCATGCGGAAATCGTCAAGCGCACCGCCATCCTACGCGAGCTCGTCTACGCCGCCGCCGATATCAACGCCCTCGCCTACGACGCGCCTGACGATTTGAACCAGGTCGTCGAAGAGGCGGAGAAGATGCTCTTCAACGTCACGGAGAAGCGCGTGTCCTCAACCTTCACGAAAATGGACGTGCTGCTCACCGAGGCATTCGAGGACATCACCAAGCTTTCCGAGCAGCAGAGCCATATGGCGGGCGTGCCGACCGGCTTCAAGGACGCCGACGACCTGTTTCACGGCTTTCGCGGTGGTGACCTGGTCATCCTCGCGGCGCGTCCCGGTGTCGGAAAGACGTCGTTCGCCCTCAATCTCGCCATCAACGCGGCGAAGTCGGGTGCCGCCGTCGCCTTCTTCTCGTTGGAGATGAGCGGTGCGCAGCTGGTCCAGCGTATCCTGTGCGCCGAGGCGCGTGTCAGCTTGTCGAAGATTCGCGGTGGCTTCGTCTCCGAGGGCGACTGGGGCGCTCTCGCCGAGGCGATGAACTCGTTGTCGAAACTCGAGCTCTACATCGACGATTCGCCCGGCTTGTCCATTCTCGAAGCTCGCGCCAAGGCTCGCCGCGAATTACGTCATGCCTCAGGTGCGGGAAAAGGTCTTATCATCGTCGACTATCTGCAGCTCATGCAGCCGCCTGCGACGCGTAAGGACGGCAACCGCGCCGTCGAGGTCGGCGAGATCTCACGTGGACTGAAGGTTCTCGCGAAGGAGATGGACATGCCGGTTATCGCGTTGTCCCAGCTCTCCCGCGCGGTTGAGATGCGCGGCAAGAAGCGCCCCATGCTCTCCGACCTTCGCGAATCGGGTTCCATTGAGCAGGACGCCGACATCGTCATGTTCATCGACCGCTCGATGGACGAGATGGAGGCGGAAAGCGAGGACCGCCCCGATCTTGGCACGGCGGAGCTCATCGTCGCGAAGCATCGCAACGGTCCGACGAAGGATATCACTCTTGCCTTCAACCCCGAGTACACGAAGTTCATGGACTTCGTCGACGACTCGCGCGTCGGAGGCTACTAGCGAAGGCGCCGGCTCGGCGCCGACATGAATTGAGAAAGCGAGGTGGCCGCCATGGCTCGCAAGATCACCTTCGTGCATACGTCGGATCTTCATCTCGGCGCGCCGTTTCGAGGAATGCGCGCGATATCCGAGCGATGGGCGAACCGCCTTTCCGAGGCCATACCGAACGCATATGCGAAAGTCGTCGAAACGGCGCTGGAGCGAAACGTCGATTTCGTCGTCATCGCCGGCGACGTATTCGATAATTCGCACGCCTCCTTCTCCGATTATCGATGCTTCTTCGAGGGGTTGGAGAAACTGACCGAAGCGGGCATTCCGGTGTATCTGTGCACAGGGAATCACGACCCTTATTCGTCGTGGAGCCACGACTTCTTCGCCTTGCCCGAGGGCGCGCACATGCTTGCCGCCTCGAAGCCCGATTACCTGCTGTACGAGCGTGGAGGGGAGCCGATGTGCGTGCTCGCCGGCCGCGGGTTCATGAACAGCGTCTGGCCGAAAGACGAGGACATCGCATCGGGTTTGACGCGGGAGGCGGCCGACGCGGCGCTCGGCGTGCGCGCCCATGCAGCGCCTTTCGGAGTCGGGATTCTTCATACGGGACTTGATCTCGATGTTCATAAAGCTCCGAGCGATCCGCGCGTGCTTCGCCGCGCGGGGTTCGATTACTGGGCTCTCGGACACGTGCATACGCCGATGGTGGACGACAAATCGAATCCCCGCATCGCCTACGCGGGCTGCATTCAGGGACGTGATGTGAAGGAGACGGGCAAACGCGGTTTCAACATGGTGACCCTCGAGGAGGGCGCGTCGAACCGCGTCGAGTTCGTTCCTTCGGCGAGCATTACCTGGCAGCAGCTTACCGTTGACGTATCCGCCTGCTCCACGGTTTCGGCTATGGTCGATGCGGTTATGCGCGCTCAGTTCGATGCGAACGGGCCGAGCCGCTGCGATTGGATGATCTCGCGCATCACGCTCGACGGCGAGACGGAACTTCACGACGTGCTTGCCCGTCCGGGTGTGCTTGAGGATGTTCGCAGCGCCTTGATCGAGCGATACCCCGATTTCTTCGTCGATTCGCTCGTCGATCGCACGCGTGCGCCGATCGATCGCGATGCGCTCATGCGCGAGGGTTTGTTCCCTTCGACGTTCCTTCGTTCGGCTCGCCGTCAACGAGATGACAAGGAGGAACTTGCCCGGTATTTGCAGGAATCCTTCCTCAAGCGCGGCGCGGTCGTCCCCGCATCGCTCCTCGATGAACTGGACGAGGTTGCCGCCGAGGCGGAGGATCTCGTCGTGGACCTGTTGATGAGGGGGGAGGCGTGATGGAGCCGACTCATTTTCTCGAATATCTGCGCATCGAGCGTTTCGGCTCCATGAGCTGCCGAAACGTCGGCCCTCTAAGCCGCGGTCTCAACGTGATGTTCGGTGAGAACGAGGCGGGCAAGACCACGCTCGCGTCGTTCATCGACGGCGTCATGTTCGGATGGGAGGAAGCTCGGGGCGCCAAGAACACGTACAAGCCCGATGGGGCGGAACGTGCCGGATCGTTGCTGTTCGCCAGCCGCGAAGAGGGCGGCGCTCCGAAGGAGCTTCGGCGCGTTCGCAACGCCGATGGCGTGCAGGGCGATTCCGAGCTTCTCGACGATATCGACCGCGACACGTATCGAACCATGTTCTCCCTGACCAGCGATGAGCTGCTCGCGCTTAAGGGCGCGCAGGACATGACCGCTCGCTTCCTCACCGCGGGCGCCGGGGCCCAGATGTCCCCCGCAGGCGTGCTGTCCAAGCTGCGCGCGAGGGCTGCTGCGTTCACATCTCGAGCCGCCTCCGCGCGCGAGTCGCTCGTCAACTTGACCATCCGTCGCGACGAGCTGCAGCGCGAGGTCGAGCAGGCTACGCGTGAAGCCGATCTTCTGCGCGAGGAGGCGCGCGAGCTTCACGACCTTGAGACGGTCCGCGCATCCCTCAACGCTCGGGTGGAATCCGTGCAGGCCGAGCTTGACGAACTTGCGGCATGTCGATCCGAGGTGGGAAAGATCGACGCCGAGCTTACCTCGTTGCAGGGAGAGCTCAGTCGACTTCACGACGACGAGCGCCGCGCCGTCGCCGACCGCCGCTCTCGCGAACGTGCGATTGGACGCAAGCTTGCGAACATGTCGGGCGCCGAGGACCGTGCGCTGCGCGAGCGCATCGACGCGCTCATCGACGCCGAAGCAAAGGCCGGGCATCGTCTCGAATCCGCCCGTGACGCGCACCGGAGCGCGAGAGCGACGTACGCCGCGCTCGAGGAGTCGACGCGCGCTCGCGCGAAGGCCCCGTTCGGCAGCGTTCGGCGCCTGGTGCAGATCGGCGTATCGGCGGCATTGTGCGCGCTGCTCGTCATCGTGGGCGTTCCCCTGTTCGTGCAGGGGCGCAACGCGGGGAGTCTTTCTTACGCGGCTCTCGGGTTGGTCATGGTGTTTTTCGGGTTGGTGCTCGCCGCCGCGGCGCTCGTGATGCTGTTCAAACCCGATCGACGGGATACGGAGCGCCTTGAGCGCCTCGAGGCAGCGCATGAGCAGATGCTGCAGGAGGAGAAGACGCTTGCGGCCTGCGCCGATGAGGTGGAGCGTTTGCAGTCGGACGCCGCGCGGGCTCTCGAGGAGACAGGTCTTGCAACCGCTGGAAGCCTTCGACGCGCACGCGTGATGCTCGACGAGGCGAAGGACGTGCGTGCCGACATGGCCCTCGATCGGCAACGTCAGCAGGCGACTTCGCAGCGTGTGGATGAGATAGAGCTGAGAATCGCGACGTTGAGCGAGAGGCGCGCCGCAGCGTGCGCGCGCGTCGAGGCCGCGCCCGATGCGTCCGTGCGAGATCTCGCCGCACGCGCAAACGAGCTGACATCGGAGCGATCCGGCTTGCGCGAACGCTGCGACGAGGTGAACCGCCGCAGCGGCGAGTTAAACCAGAAGCTTTCGCACTTCCGCGACGAGAACGAGTTCGATCTGCTCAAAACGCGCTACCACGAAGTGCTCGCCCGCATTGAGGACGCAACGCGCGATTTCGCGCGATTGCTGATCGCCTGCCGTATGCTCGAAGACGCCGTGTCGTCGTGGGAGGCCCGGAGCCAGCCCGAGGTGTTCGCGGAAGCGGGACGTCTGCTGTCGTTGATGACGGACGGTCGATGGACGGGGGTTCGCCTTGCCGATGACGGTGAGGTTCGCATCGTCGACGACGCACGTGTCGAACGCGAGCCTCGGCATTTGTCGACGGCGACTTGCCAGCAGCTGTATCTCGCGCTGCGCATGGCCCTGCTCAAATGCTCCGACAGCGTAGGGCGATGCATCCCCGTGGTGGCCGACGACATGCTCGTTCACTTCGATGCGCGGCGCCGTCATGGTGCGGCCCGTGCGCTCGTCGAGCTCTCCGGCGTACGTCAGGTGATCTTGCTCACCTGCCACGAGGAGGTGGTGTCCTCGCTCGTCCAGGCGGGCGAGGAATCCGAGCTGCCGGTGAGCGTGACGAGGCTCTAGCGGATCAAGGCCGATACCCGCGGAGGAATTGTTCGTTTACCTTGGAGTTGATCAGGTAAGAATCCTGCGCACCCGCGTGGTGTTCGGGCGCTGTACTATACTGTTAAGCTTACGAGACGGATCGTGCGCTCTTGGATATGAAGCGCCGCGAATTCCGTCGCGAATGAAGATAACGAAAGGATGGGCCATGCCGAGTACGGTGCTGGTCGGCGCTCAGTGGGGCGACGAAGGTAAAGGTAAGATCACCGATCTCATCGCGAGAGAATTCGATTACGTCGTGCGATTCCAGGGGGGGAACAACGCCGGGCACACGGTCATCCACGGCGATAAGAAGCTCGCGCTTCACCTGATGCCCTCCGGCGTCATGTACGAGAACGCGGTTCCCGTCATCGGCAACGGCGTGATCATCGATCCGGGCGTGCTCGTCAAGGAGATGGCCATGCTCGAAGCCGAGGGCATCTCCTGCTCCCGCCTGAAGATCTCGTGCGACGCTCATGTCATCATGCCTTACCACAAAGACCTCGACGGCGCAGACGAGAAGCGCTTGGGCAAGAACCAGATCGGCACGACGAAGCGCGGCATCGGCCCGTGCTATCAGGACAAGGCCGCTCGAAAGGGCATCCGCATCCAAGACCTTCTCGACGAGAAGATCTTCCGTTTGAAGGTGGAGACCGCGCTCGCGCAGAAAAACCCCATCCTCGAGAAGATTTACGGTCTGCACACCTATACGGTCGAGGAGATCTGCGAGGAATACCTGCCTTACGCGCGCATTCTCAAGCCTTACATGGACGAGACCGCGCAGCTGCTGAACAACGCGCTGCGCGACGGTAAGAACATCCTGTTCGAGGGTGCGCAGGGAACGCTGCTCGACATCGACCACGGAACCTACCCTTACGTCACGTCCTCGAGCTGCTGCGCCGGCGGCGCGGCGACGGGCACGGGCGTGGGCCCGACGGCCATCAATCGCGTGCTGGGCATTCAGAAGGCGTACGTTACTCGCGTCGGCGGCGGTCCCTTCCCCACCGAGCTTCTGTTCGCCGAGGACGGCGGCCAGGGTCAGGACGCCGTTGACGGCGAGACGTTGTGCAGCGTCGGTCATGAGTTCGGCGTCACCACGGGTCGCAAGCGCCGCTGTGGTTGGTTCGACGCGGTCATCGCCCGCTATGCCGCCGAGGTGAACGGTCTCACCGACGTCGCGCTCACCAAGCTCGACGTCTTATCCGCCTTCGACACCATTAAAGTGTGCGTCGCCTACGAATGCGAAGGGAAACGTTACGACTACTTCCCCATGCAACAGTCGGTCCTCTTCCACGCCAAGCCCATCTACGAGGAGCTGCCCGGCTGGAAGGGCGTCGACATCACCGAGTGCAAGACCTACGAGGAACTTCCGGAGAACACGCGCAAATACGTGGAGTATCTCGAGAAGATCACGGGCGTGTCCATGTCGATCGTCAGCGTCGGCCCCGATCGCGATCAGACGATCATGCGTCGTTGGTAAAGTCGGCCCATCCGCGCGGACCTGTGGCGGTCCGCGCGTTTCGTCTGGGTGCAGACGACGGTATTCGCTTCGCGCTCATCGCGCGATACGGTTTCTTTCTATAGGGGGAAAGGTAACGATGAATATTCTGGTTTTGGGTTCGGGTGGTCGTGAGCATGCGATCACGTGGGCGCTGGCCGCATCGCCGCGAACCGACGCGCTCTACGTCGCGCCGGGCAACGGCGGTACCGACGGCTTGGCCGTCAACGTCGACATCGACATGATGGACGCTCAGGCCGTGTTGGATTTCGTGCGCGAGCGTCAAATAGGATTGGTCGTCATCGGCCCCGAGGCCCCGCTGGTCAAGGGTGTCGCCGATGTTCTGCGCGAGGCGGGCGTGGCCGTGTTCGGCCCGAACGCCGACGGCGCGCAGCTCGAAGGCTCGAAGTCCTACTCGAAGAAGTTCATGTTGGAAAACGGCATTCCCACGGCTGCGTACGCCGTCTTCGACGCCGAGGAGCCCGCGCTCGCCTATGTGCGCGAGCAAGGTGCGCCGATCGTCATCAAAGCGGACGGCCTTGCTGCGGGTAAAGGCGTCGTCGTCGCCGAGACGCCCGAGGACGCCGAGGAAGCCGTTCGCGCGTGCTTCGACGGCGCGTTCGGTTCCGCCGGCGCGACGGTGGTCATCGAGGAGTGCATGACCGGCCCCGAGTGCTCGCTTCTGTGCTTCGTGACGAACGGGAAGTCCTTCCCCATGGCGCCTGCGCAGGATCATAAGCGCGCCTACGATGGCGATATGGGTCCCAACACCGGCGGCATGGGCGTGTACTCTCCCGTGCCGATTGTTACCGACGAGGAGATGGCTGCCATGGTGAGCATCATGGAGGATGCTGCCGCAGCCACCGCCCGCGCGCCGTTCGGGCTGGATTACCGCGGGACGCTCTACGGCGGTTTCATGCTGACGCCCGCGGGCCCGAAGGTCGTGGAATTCAACGCGCGCTTCGGCGACCCCGAGACGCAGGTCGTCTTGCCGCGCTTGGAGAGCGATCTGGTGGATGTCATGCTGGCGGTCGCCGAGGGTCGCGCGGACGATATCGACCTCGCGTGGTCGGAGTCCTGGGCGGTGTGCGTCGTCTTGGCAAGCGAGGGATACCCCGGGGCTTACGAGAAGGGCAAGGTCGTCCTCGGGATAGAAGAGGCCGAGGATATCGACGGCGTCATGGTGTTCCACGCGGGCACCAAGCGCAACGCCGACGGGGAGCTCGTCACCAACGGCGGGCGCGTGCTCAACGTCGTCGCGCTCGGTGACACGTTCGAGGAGGCGCGTGAACGCGCTTACGAGGCGTGCGACCTCATCAATTTCGAAGGCAAGCAACTTCGAAGCGACATAGGCAGGAAAGCCCTCGCGGGCCGTTCCGCCTGGGAGTAAAAGCATCGCGCCCGCCCGACACGGCGGGCGCGTTTGTTATGTTACCGTTTACGATCGAGGTCTATCGCGGAACGGGTGTATGGTAAGCTTCCGCGAATCATGGAAGATCGTTCGCCGCCCGCCCGCGTCGGGCGCCGTCGCGGTACGTTGCCGTGCCGTGCATTCGCCTCGCTTTTGCGCGGCGCGATATTACTGAGAGGTATTCATGCTATCTGAGAGAATGCTCACGTCGGTCGTGCGCCAGTGCACGAATAAATATCTGAAGCTCAATTCCACCACCGAGTGCCGTATGCCTGTGCCCGTGCCGGGACAGCGCTACATGCTCTACATGCACGTCCCTTTCTGCGAAAGGTTGTGCCCATACTGCTCGTTCAACCGCTTCCCCTATGCGGAGGATCGCGCGCGGCCGTATTTCGCCAACATGCGCAAGGAAATGCTCATGTTGAAGGACCTCGGCTACGATTTCGACAGCGTCTACATCGGCGGCGGCACGCCCACCATCCTGCTTGACGAGCTGTGCGACACCATCGACCTCGCCCGCGAGACGTTTTCCATCAAGGAGGTCTCCAGCGAGACGAACCCGAACCACCTCATCCCGAGCTACCTCGACAAGCTGCAGGGTCGCGTGCAGCGTTTGTCCGTCGGCGTGCAGAGCTTCGACGACGGTTTGCTCAAGCAGATGGATCGCTACGATAAGTACGGTTGCGGACAGGAGATCCTCGAGCGTATCCAGGACGCGAGCCCGTATTTCACATCCATGAACGCCGACATGATATTCAACTTCCCCGCGCAAACCGAGGACATTCTCATCCGCGACATCGAGCGTGTCATCGAGTCGGGGGCCAGCCAGACCACGTTTTATCCGCTGATGGCAAGTCCCAGCGTGGAGAAGTCGCTCGCCCGCACCGTCGGCAAGGTGGACTACAACCGCGAGCAGCGCTATTACGAGATCATCTGCGAGCTTTTGACAGGCGCGCTTCCCGGCGTGGAACCCCATGCGCCCGGTGCACAGGGCGAGGTGGGCCTGTTCGAGCACGGCAGCGCTTGGACGTTCAACCGTCGCGGCACATCCGCCGCCGGCGATAACGCCATGATCGATGAGTACGTGGTGGATTACGAGGAGTACCCCGCCATCGGCTCGGGCGGCATCACGTATCTGGGTTCGAACCTCTACGTCAACACGTTCTCCGTCAACGACTACAACACGGCCATCGAGAGCGGTCGCATGTCCATGATGGGCAAGACCACGTTCTCGAAGCGCGATCGCATGCGTTACCGTTTCATGATGCAGCTGTTCGGCTTGCGCCTGGACAAGCGGCAATTCAAGCGTGATTTCGGTTGCTCGATCGAGGTGGGTCTGCCCGTGGAGATGGCGTTCATGCGCGCCTCGGGCGCCTTCGCCGTCGATAACGCCGACGAGCTGACGCTCACGCCGAAGGGTCGCTACCTCATGGTAGTCATGATGCGCCAGTTCTTCATCGGCGTGAACAACCTGCGCGACCAGGCTCGCGCTGCGCTCACGGGCGCGGAAAGGGAGTTGATCTTCGGCGCATGATCATCTCGGCATTTGCATATCTCGTCTTCGCGGGTCTGCTCGTCGCAGCTGCGGTGGTCGATGCGAAAACGCTGCGCATTCCCAATGCGCTTGTGCTGGGGATGCTCGGGCTTTGGGTTGCATGGAGGCTGGCTCTCGGGTTTGGTGGCATGCTCGTCGGCACCGACTTCGTGACGGCCTTCGTCGCGCCCGCTCCGTTCAAGGGAATTTCGTTCGCCAACGGCATAATCGGATCGGTTGCTCTCGGTGGCGGTCTTTTGTTCGTGACGGCGGTTTACGAAGCGGTTACGAAGAAACGCGCCATGGGAGGCGGCGACATCAAGCTGCTCGCCGTGGTGGGCTTGTTCCTAGGCCTCGAGCGCGGTGTCGTATGCTTGTTTGCGGCGTGCGTGGTGAGCTTGGTGTTCGCCATCGTCTTGCCGCACACGCGGTGGGGCGAGAAAGATCTGACCACTATCGAATCGGGTTATCCCGTCTTGCGCGATTTGCCTTTCGGCCCGCCTATTGCCATCGGCGCGGCGGTTGCGCTGATGATTTAACGCGTGCGAAGCGTGCTGTAAGTTTAAAAAAGTTCTTGCATCGGCTCAACTTTACCGTTAGTATATAAATCCGCGTTAGAAACCGATGTTTCTCGCATATGGTCGGGTAGCTCAGTTGGTAGAGCAGCGGACTGAAAATCCGCGTGCCGAGGGTTCAAGTCCCCCTCCGACCACCATGAACTCAAACGCCCCTCTCGAAGGGGCGTTTTTTGTATGAGCGAGACTTTTCACAGGTGCGGAGCTTGCGGATCGGTCGGCGTGCTCGGGCGGTTTTGTTAACGAGAGCACCCCCCTCTTCTCGTATTCGTTAAGCGATTTCGGAGATAGGAGCAGCGGTATGAGCCATCGTGAGAACGATGTCGACGCCCCCGTTTTCGCCCGCCTCGGCTACGCTCCCCGCGATTGGACCGCGCTTGCGATCATCTCCGTCGTCGTCGGCGTGTGCGGGGTCTTGGGCGTTTCCTACGTCGCGGGTCAAGGCTGGCGTTCGTTCGACGCGCTCACCACCGTGCTCCTGTGCATCGCCGCCTCGGTAGCTGCGGCCATCGTCATCGTCGCGTGCGAGCGCGGCTTCACCCGGCTTTCCCTGACCGATCGCCCTTACTCGAGGCTGGCGCGCCTGACGCCGGCCTGGTCGTGGCGCAGCATCGCCTTGTTCAGTGTGATCATGGCGCTGTTCTGGCTCCCCTGGCTTATCGCCAACTACCCGGGTGGCACGTATTGGGACACGTACTACCAGATTTTCCAGTGCTACCCCGAGAACCATCCCATCGCCGTCATTCCCTATGCTGAATGCTATGACAACACGCTGACCGACGCTTACCTGTGCGATCACCACCCCATCGTGGACACGCTCATCTACGGGGCGTTCGGCATGGCGTCCGATGCGCTCACGGGCAACTGGATGGCGGGCGTGTTCGTGTTCGTCTGCCTGCAGGGCGCGGCGACCATCGTGGCGTTCACCGCCTCGATCGCGTATCTGCGCGAGCGCTCTTGCCCGCTGGCGCTGTGTTTCTTCGCCTACGTGTTTCTGTGCGTCATGCCGTTCGTATCGACGTGGGCGTTGTGCATGGTGAAGGACAGCCTGTTCGGGCTGTTTTACATCCCTTACATGATGATGCTCTTCGAGGCGGTTCGCACGAGGGGCGAGTCGTTGCGCACGCCGCGCGCGGTGGTGCTGTTCGCCCTCGCGGGGCTCGCGCTTTGTCTGACGAAGAAGACGGGCCTCTATGTGGTGGTGCCGACGGCGGTGATCGCGATGATCGTGTGCCTCGTGCGGGATCATCGAGAGCGGAACGCGCGGTCGGATTCTCACGTTCATCGTTCGGGCATCAGGTACCGCCATCGCGAGCAGGCCGCGCGACCGCATGATCACAGGCCGTGGAAGGCGTACCTCACGCAGGCGCTCCTGTGCGGTATCGTCATGACGATTATCTTCCCCATGGTGTTGTTTCCCCTGCTCAACGTTGCTCCCGGGGGCAAGCAGGAAGTGCTCGGCACGCTTTTCCAGCAAACGGCGCGCCATGTGCTCTATTATCCCGACGACGTGACCGAAGACGAGCGCGAGGCCATCGATGCGTTGCTCGAATACGACAACCTCGCTCATCAGTACACGTTTAATTTCCAAGACGAGGTGAAATACCGCTACAACCTTGATGCGACCGGAGATGAGATCGTCGAATATCTGAAGGTGTGGGCCGCGCAGGGGCTGCGTCATCCGGAGTCGTATCTGGCGTCGCTGTTCTCCATCGCGGGGTATTACGTCGCGCCGTGCGGTCCGGCGAACATCCGCATGGTGACGGTCGACACGCACATGGGCGAGGACGATCGTTACATGCTGTGGAATCCCGAGGAGCTCGATTGGCTGCGCGAGGGGCTCGACGAGGCGTACAAGGCGGTGTCGGAAACGCCCGGCGTCGATGCGCCGCTCCTTCTGGTGGTGTACGTGTTCTGGCTTCCCGCGGTTCTCATGTTCGTCGCCTGTCGGCATCGGTTGCGCTGCGGGGTGCTGTTCGCGCCCGCGCTCATCCTGCTCGGGTTCTGCGTGATCGCGCCGGTGTACGACGCGCGATACTGCATTCCTTTGCTTAACGCGGCGCCGCTCATGTTGTGCATGGTGGCGGTGCTGCTGCGCGAGGCGTCGGCTCGCGGCCAAAGCGCGGAAGTTGATATACCATAGCGAAAACGCAAACGAGGATCGCGCCTTGCCGCGCGATGAAAGGAAGGCGAACATGACAGAGCAGACGCCGCTGGTCGGCATCATCATGGGATCGAAATCGGATATGCCGGCGATGGAGCCGTGCATGGAGCAGCTCGACGCGTTCGGCGTGCCCTACGATGTGAAGATCGCCAGCGCCCATCGCAAGCCTGATGTCGTGCACGAGTGGGCAGCCGGCGCACATGGGCGCGGCATGAAGGTGATCATCGCGGCGGCGGGGAAAGCTGCGCATCTCGGCGGCGTGGTGGCCGCGTTCACCCCGCTGCCTGTTATCACGGTTCCCATGAAGACCTCCGACCTGGGCGGTCTCGATTCCCTGCTCTCCATGGTGCAGATGCCCTCGGGCGTGCCGGTTGCGTGCGTCGCCATCAACGGCGCGAAGAACGCTGCGGTTCTCGCGGTTCAGATGATGGGCACGGGCGATGAGGCGATGCGGGAGAAGATCATCGCGTTCAAGCGCGAGATGGCGGAGGCGTAGCGGTTCGGCTTTGCGCGCGAAGCGGGAGCCCGAGGGAGGATGGTATGACACAGAAACTGCTCATGGGCAACGAGGCTTTCGCCCATGCCGCTCTCGAGGCGGGCGTTGCGGTGGTCGCGGGGTATCCCGGCACGCCTTCGTCCGAGCTGATCGAGACGGTTGCGCGGCTGCACGCTGAAGGCATCGCCCGCGGCGTGCACGTCGAGTGGTCGACGAACGAGAAGGCGGCGCTCGAGCTTCTCGCCGGTGCGTCGATGGCGGGCGCGCGATGCCTTTTCACCTGCAAGCAGGTCGGGCTCAACGTGGCGAGCGATGCGCTCATGAGCCTGAACTACGTGGGCGTTCGCGGCGGGCTGGTTCTGTTCGTGGCGGACGATCCCGGTCCTATCTCGTCTCAAACCGAGCAGGACACACGCAGGTTCGGAGCTTTCGCGAAGGTGCCGGTGCTCGATCCGTCCACTCCGGAGGAATGCTTCGCCATGATGAAGGCTGCGCTCGACCTGTCCGAGCGTTACGGAACGCCGGTCATCGTGCGCCCGACGACGCGCATCTGCCACGCTTCGACGTTTTTCGACGTCGTCGACGCGACCGACGCCCGCCCTGTTCCCGCGAAGGGGTTCGAGAAGGATTCCCGCTGGGTCATTTTCCCGAAGCGCGCGTTCGAGGCGCATGGTGAGATCAACGATCGCCTTCCCGTAATTGCGGAGGAGTCGGCGCGCGGTCCTCTGTCGTGTTTCAACACGCTGGCCGAGGTGCCCGCTGGCGCTGCGTACGACGAGTGCGAGGAAGTTGACGCCGCGTCGTATCTCGCCTCCGATCGTGCTTCTGCTGAAGGCGGGCCTCGCATCGGCGTCATCGCGGGCGGTGTGTCGTCGGCTTACGCGCGCGAGGCTCTCGATGCGCTCGCGGACCGCGCACGCCGGGCTGGCGTGCAGCTTCCCGCGTATCGTTTCCTGCAGGTGGGAACGCCGTACCCTTTCCCCGAGGCGCTCGCTTCCCGGTTCATGACCGGCCTCGACGCCGTGTGCGTTTACGAGGAGCTCGACCATGTTTTAGGGGATGAGCTGTGCCGCGTTGCCGGGCGTGCCGGCATTCCGTGCAGGGTCGTCGATCGCACGCATCCGAACGTGCGCGACCGCGGGGAGAACGGTACCGAGGATGCGATGCGCATGCTCGCGTGGTTCTTCGGCGAATTCGGACAGGTCGATACGGAGGGACTTCTCCCCGTTGACGGATTGAGCTACTCCGAGGCTCTGCCCGCCCGTCCTCCCGTGCTGTGCGCGGGGTGCCCGCACAGGCAGAGCTTCTACGCGGTGAAGCGCGCCCTTTCGGGGCGCGATGCCGTGCTGTGCGGCGACATCGGCTGCTACACGTTGGGCAATGCGGCGCCTCTCGACGCCGTCGACACGTGTCTTTGCATGGGCGCCGGCATCACGATGGCGCAAGGCCTCTCCGTCGTCGAACCGGGGAAGAAGCACGTTGCGTTCGTCGGCGACTCGACGTTTTTCGCAAGCGGTTTGACGGGCATCGCGAACGCGGTTTACAACGGGCACGACATCACCGTGTGCGTGCTCGACAACGCGACCACGGCCATGACCGGGTCGCAGCCGCATCCGGGCACCGGCGTGACCTTGATGGGGGAGGTTCGCGAGCCTATCGACATCGAGGGTGTTTTGCGCGCGCTCGGCGTCACCTGCATCGTGCGCGACGATCTTGGGAAGCTTGACGCGACCATCGCGGCCGCGCGCGCGGCGATCGACTTCAACGGCCCCTCCGCGGTCATCTTCCGCTCTCCGTGCGTGCAGTTATCCCGCCCCGACGCCCCCGCGCTCATCGATGCGGGGAAATGCACGGGCTGCAAGAAGTGCATCGCCGAGATAGGCTGTCCTGGCATCGGCTTCGACGTCGACGCCGCCGGCCCCCGCTCGGGTTCGCGCGGTCAGGCGTTCGTCGATGCGAGCCTGTGCACGGGTTGCGGCTTATGCGCCGATGTGTGCCCCTTCGGCGCTATCACGTGCCGAAGTCATGAGGACGATGAGGAAGGAGCGGCGCGATGATCGACGTGCTGTTGACGGGGGTGGGCGGTCAAGGGACCGTTCTCGCTTCGAAGATTCTCGCGCAGGCCGCTCAGAGCAAAGGCTGGAAAGTTCGCACCGCCGAGACCATCGGCATGGCTCAGCGCGGGGGCAGCGTCATCTCCTACGTGCGCATCGGGTCGGAGGGCGAGCGCGTGCACGCGCCGCTCGTCATGCGGGGCAGCGCCGATCTCGTCATCGCGTTCGAGCCGGGCGAGGCGGCGCGTGTGCTTCCGTACTTGGCCCCGAACGGGTTGCTCGTCACGGCTTCGACGCCTTTGCAGCCGGTTACGGCGTCGCTGTCGCGCGAACCGTATCGCGCCGCCGACGTGCTTGCCGGGATAGAGAAGGCGTTCGCTGAGGGCTCGGGGGATCGCTCCCTTTCGGTGGTCGATGACGCGAGGCTCATCGACCTTATCGGCGGGAACCGCAAGGCGCTCAACACCGTGCTCCTGACGGCGGCTCTCGTCGAGGGGCGCGTTCCCCTGTCTCTCGACGACTTGAAGGCTGCCGTCGGGGAATGCGTGAAACCGCGTTTCGTCGATATGAACCTCTCTGCGATCGATGTGGTCTCGGGCGCTCTTTCCTGATGAAGGTCGACGGCGGGGCGGACGCCGCCGAGCGCCCCGCCGTCCCGTTCGCTGTGCTCGACCATGCCGTTTCGATTGCCGTGCATGCTTCGCTCGTCTTGTTCGCCATGCTCCGGCTTTGCTTTCACGCGCGATTCGCCCGTCGCGTCCGCTGCCGTTCGCGATCGTCGGGCGAAAACCCCGCCTACAGCGGTTGACCGCTCGTTTCTTTCGCCTACAATGATGCCCATGTTCTCGTTGACTGGCATCTCGTTTTTCGCAGCCGTGGTTTCGGCAGGTCGATGGCTTTAGCTTCAAGCCCCTTGGGTTTGAAGCGCCTCTGCGTGCGCGCATCCTTCGTTTACCGCGCGCCGATTTCCGACGTTTTCCTTGCTCGCCTTCGCGAGCGCCATCGAGAAAAGAGAACACCATGCAGATGACCGACGAGCAGATCGATCTCATCAAAAACCAGTTCCGTACGCTTAAGGACCGCTCCGCTTTCTACGCGAAGAAGTTCGAAGGCATCGACATCGCCGATGTTTCCAGTCAAGCCGATTTCGAGAAGCTTCCCTTCTCTGAAAAAGACGATCTGCGCGCCGCGTACCCGTTGGGATTGCAGGCGGTTCCCGATGAGGAGATCGTGCGCATCCACAGCTCGTCGGGCACGACGGGCACGCCCGTCATCATCCCCTACACCCGCAAGGACGTCGAGGATTGGGCCATCCAGTTCGCGCGTTGCTACGAGCTTGCGGGCATCACCGCCAAGGATCGCATTCACATCACGCCCGGCTATGGCCTGTGGACGGCGGGCATCGGTTTTCAGCTCGGCGCGGAGCGCCTGGGGGCTATGGCCATCCCGATGGGGCCGGGTAACACCGAGAAGCAGCTGAAGATGATGGAGGACTTGAAGTCGACGGCTCTCGCGGCGACGAGTTCGTATGCTCTGCTGCTCGCCGAGGAGATCGAGCAGCGTGGCATCCGCGACCGCCTTTATCTGAAGAAGGGCGTCATCGGCTCGGAGCGGTGGGGCGAGAAGATGCGCAACCGCATTCAAAACGAGCTCGGCATCGAAATCTACGATATTTACGGCTTGACCGAGATCTACGGTCCGGGTATCGGCATCTCGTGCGACGAGCACGCGGGCATGCACGTGTGGGCGGACTATATCTACATCGAGGTGGTCGATCCCGATACGGGCGCTCCCGTTCCCGACGGCGAGGTCGGCGAGCTGGTTCTCACCACGCTCCGCAAGGAGGGGGCGCCGCTGATCCGCTATCGCACGCACGATCTCACGCGCATCATCCCCGGCGACTGCGCGTGCGGTTGCCGTCATCCGCGCATCGACACGCTGGTCGGACGCACGGACGACATGTTCAAGGTCAAGGGCTGCAACATGTTCCCCGCCCAGGTGGAGGAAGTCATCAAGATCACGAGCGGCACGAGCTCGGAGTACCAGGTGATGATCGAGAACATCAGCGGCAAGGATATTCTCACGGTCTTGTTCGAGACGCCTCTCGAGGGTGAGGAGAAGGCGCGCTGCGAGGAGGAGCTCGCCACGATCTTCAAGGCGAAGCTGGGCTGCACGCCCGATGCGAAGGGCGTGCCCATGGGCGAGCTGCCTCGTTCGGAGAAGAAGACCAAGCGCATTTTCGACAGTCGTTACTAGCGCGCGACGGCGATCGCCTGCTCGCGGGCGGCTGGAGCGCCTCCGCCCTCCGTCGCCCGCGCATGCGCGCTCGTCGCGATCTCGCGCCCCGGGCTCTTTCGCCGCCTGATTCCGAGAATACGTTTCCGACCGGTTAATTCATGCTTGCTCGTTTGGACTACTGTGGTAGAGTTGCGACCATGATTTTCACCAAGGGACATATCGCGCACACCGATACGGCTGCCAATGCGGTCATGAGCGAGGTTTTCGCCATGCAGTGTCAATCTTTCTGCGCGAGCGCGGCGGGGGTCGTCTCCGACGCCGCCATCGTCTCGTCCCTTCCCGATCATTTCTACTACCGATACCTTTAGCACACGGAATTGAACGCCGGGTGCTATTTTTTTGCGCTCGGTCCCTCGTTTCGTGTGCGTGATCGAACACCCGTCGCCGCACCTGCGCGGCTTGGATCGGGTATGCCCCGTCTCGGTCGCTTGGTTTCGTCGAACGGATTCGGCGCGAAAGGGCGCGCCGTATCGGAGAGGTTCGTTTTGGCGAGGGTCGCCTGCACGAGAGAGCGGGCGGACTCGGTTGAAGAAGGGGAAGAAATGGAAATCAAGATATTGCTGGTGGTCGTGTTCATCGCCGTCGCGGTCGGCGTGGGCGTGTACTGCCGTAAATCCACCTCCACCGTCGACGGGTTCGTGCTCGGCGGTCGCAACGTCGGGCCGTGGATGAGCGCGTTCGCCTACGGCACCAGCTATTTCTCGGCGGTGGTGTTCGTCGGCTACGCGGGTCAGTTCGGCTTCAAATACGGTCTTGCCGCAACGTGGGCGGGCATCGGCAACGCCATCCTCGGCTCCCTGCTTGCGTGGTGGGTGCTCGGGCCGCGTACGCGTGAGATGACGCATCGCCTTGGAGCTCAGACCATGCCCGAGTTCTTCGGGAGCCGTTACCGGTCGAAGGCGCTGCGCATCGCCTCGGCAGCTATCATCTTCGTGTTCCTCATTCCCTACACCGCGAGCGTTTACAACGGCCTGTCGCGTTTGTTCGGCATGGCGTTCGGCCTGCCCTATGATGTGTGCGTTATCGGCATGGCGGTGGTGACCTGCATATACGTGGTCGTCGGCGGATACATGGCGACGGTCATGAACGACTTCATCCAGGGCATCGTCATGCTGGTCGGCATCGTCGCGGTCATCGTCGCGGTCATACTGAACAACGGCGGCTTCTCCGAGGCCATCACGCAGCTCTCCCTCATCCCCGCTGAAGGGTCGGCGATGAACGGGCCGTTCGTCAGCTTCTTCGGACCCGATTTGCTCAACCTGCTCGGCGTGGTCGTTCTCACGAGCTTGGGCACGTGGGGCTTGCCGCAGATGGTGCAGAAGTTCTACGCCATCAAGAGCGGCCCGGCGGTCAAGCAGGGCGCCATCATCTCGACGCTCTTCGCGTTCGTCGTCGCGGGCGGGTCGTACTTCCTCGGCGGGTTCGGGCGCCTGTACTCCGATCAGATCGAATACACCGCCGCAGGGACGCCGGTGTACGATTCCATCATCCCCACCATGCTCTCGACGCTTCCCGACGTGCTGATCGGCCTGGTCATCGTCCTGGTGCTGTCGGCGTCCATGTCGACGTTGTCCTCGCTCGTCCTCACCTCGTCCTCGACGCTGACGCTCGATCTCATCAAGGGCAACATAGTGCGCGATATGTCGGAGAAGAAGCAGCTTCTCACCATGCGCGTTCTTCTGGTGGCGTTCATCCTCATTTCGATGGTCATCGCGCTTCTGCAGTATCACTCGAGCATCGTGTTCATCGCGCAGCTGATGTCGTACTCATGGGGTGCGCTCGCCGGCGCCTTCCTCGGGCCCTTCCTGTGGGGTCTGTACTCGGGGCGTATTTCCAAAGCCGCGGTGTGGTGCTCGTTCGTCATCGGCGTCGGCCTGACCGTCGTCAACATGACGCTCGGCTTCGTCGGCACGCCGCTCATCGCCTCGCCTATCAACTGCGGCGCGCTGTGCATGATTCTCTCGCTGGTCGTCGTTCCCGTCGTGAGTCTTTTCACGCCGAGCGTTCCCTTCGAAATCGAGAAGCCTTCGGGTAAAGGCGCGAACGACCGCGAATACGAACACGAGCTCGAGCTCGAGCAGGAACTCGCTCGCGAGCAGGGCAAAGCCGAGGCGTAAGCGAGATTCAAGACTCGGCTGCGCTCGGGGGCCGGTTGTGCGCAAGAGTCGGCTGCGCGTTTACGGCTGCGCGCCGCGTTCGGATGGGTGAGACGGCCTCGGGGTCGTCTCACCCTAGTCGATGCCGAGCAGCTGCATGACGAACAACGCCAGGGTCAGCAGCGCCACGACGCCTACGGTCGCCCAAATGATTGCGCGCAGCACGCGACCCGTGCGGTGTTCGCCCATGATGCGCTTGTCGGCGGAGATGATGGCCATGAACGCAAGCAGGATGGGCAGGATGACGCCGTTGACGAACTGGGCGGTCAGCATGACCGACAGCAGATTGATGTTCGGGATGAGAACCACGACGGCGGAGAACGCGATCACGAAGGTGAAGATGCTCTTGAACGCCGGCGCTTCTTTCCACTTGAACGACACGCCCGCTTCCCAGCCGAATGCCTCGCAGATAACGAAGGCGGTGGTCAGCGGCAGGACGCACGCGGCGAGAAACGACGCCGCGACCAAACCGATGGCGAACAGGGCCTCGGCGTACTGCCCCGCGAAAGGAGCAAGCGCCCGCGCCGCATCCGCCGCCGAGTCGATGGTGATGCCCGCGGGGAACAGGACGGCGCCGGTGGTTACGATGATGAACCACGCCACCAAGCATGCGGCGATGGTGCCGGACACCGCGTCGACGCGTTGCGAGAACAGATCCTTCACCGTGAGGCCTTTCTCCACGACGTTAGACTGCGTGAAGAACATCATCCACGGGGCGATGGTGGTGCCGACCATCGCGATGACCAGGGAGATGAAGCTCGACTCACCCACCACGTGGGGGATGACGGTGGAGGTCAGAGCGCTCTCCCAGTCGGGGTCCGCGAGGAACGCGGCCACGATGTAGGTGATGAAGACGAGCGAAAGCGCGAGGAAGACGCGCTGCACGCGCTTGTAGGACCCGCCGACGATGAGAAGCCAGACGGTGAAAGCGGCCACGGGCACCGAGATGTACTTGGACACGCCGAACATCTCCATGCCCGACGCGATGCCCGCAAATTCCGAGAACGTGGTCGCGACGTTGCCGATGAGCAGCGCGAGCATGGCGAGCGCGGTAAGCCGGATGCCGAAGCGCTCGCGAATGAGCGCGGCGAACCCCTTGCCCGTGACCGCGCCCATGCGTCCCGCGCAGGTTTCGACGATGATGAGCAGCACGCACATGATGGGAACAACCCACAGCGTCGCGAAGCCGAAGTTCGCGCCTGCGGTGGAGTAGGTGGAAATGCCGCCGGCGTCGTTTCCCGCCATGGCGGTGACGATGCCCGGCCCCATGGCCGCGAGAACGAGCAGAAGCTTTCCCTTGAAGGTGAGCTTTTCCTGCTCCTCGTTCTCCACGGTCTCGATGGCCGTTGCCGTTTCGGTCTTTTTCTTCAGCACGGACATCACCCTCAGAACCCGTTAAAGCTCGGGGACTGTATGACTTGGATCAGGACCAGGGTGTAGAGCGCCAAGAACAGAATGGACGCGACCGTGATGCCGAGCGCCTTGAGCACCGTGGTCTTGGTCCTGTCGCCCGAGACGTCGTCTTCGATGGCGTCCCACGCGTCCTCGGTGGTGACGATGCCGAGCAGCGCGCCGCGCTCGTCGACGACCGGCATTGCAGGCAGGTCGTACTTGAAGATGTCCGCGGCGACGTCCTCTTCTGTCTCGCCCGGATTCACCGAGATGATCTCGTCGTACATGATGTCGCCAAGTTGCTTGTCGTCGTCGGTTAGAACCAGGGTGCGCAGCGAGAGGACGCCGATGAGCTTGCCGTAATCGTCGGTGACGTAGACGTAGTGGACGGTGGGGTGGTCTTCGTCGAGGTCGCGCAGCACCTCGATGGTCTCGCGTACGGTGGTTTCCTTGGGAACGGCAACGTACTGCGTGGTCATCATGCCGCCTGCGGTGCCGTCCTTGTAACCGAGCAGGCGCCTGATCTCCGTTGCGTCCTCGACGCCCATGAGGCGCAGCAGCGTTTCCGCTTTCTCGTAGGGGAGGTCGCGGACGATGTCGGCTGCGTCGTCGGGCTCCATGTCGCCGATGAGGCGTGCGGCGCGTGCGTCGTCGAGGTCGTCGATGAACTCGGCCTGCAGCTCGTCTTCCATTTCCGAGATGGCCTCGGTTGCGCGTGCGTCGTCGAGGTGCTCGAACACGGCGGCGCGTTGCTGGGGGTCGAGTTGCTCGAGAATGTCCGCGACGTCGGCGGGGTGAAGTTCGTCGAGGCGCCGGTGAGTGACCGACAGCTGCACCTTCGAGAGGTCGCGGTCGAGCAGATCCATGTAGTTCCAGGCGATGATCTGCTCGTCGATGCGCTTCTTGAACACTTTCGCCACCGCCACCGCGGCCCTCTCGATGAGGGGGTGAAGGCCGCGCAAGATGCCGCGCGCCCCCACTTCCGCGCCGAGAAGGCGAAGCTGGGTTCCTGACTGGGAGAGCTTGAGGTCGTTTACGCGGACGACCTTCATGCCCTGCGTATCGACGATCTGCCGGTTCATGAGGTCGCGCGCGAGTAGAACTTCCTCGGGCTGAAGATAGCTGAAGCGGATGTCGATGGCGTCGACGGACAGCGTGATGCCGTCTTCGTCGAACTGGTCGACGTACTTGCGCCACGAGATCATGAAGGGGACCTTCCCCGGTCCCTGGAATGCGAGGCTGGTGATGCGCGGGAACACCTCGCCGGTGGAGATGGCGAGATCGGAGATGGTTCCGATTTTCTCGCCGCTCGCATCGACGACGGGTTTCCCCATCATTTGAGAGAGGTAGAGCATAGGCGATCCCTTACGTTTTCCTGCAAACGCCTCGCGTTCAACCCGTTTCGCGTCCAGTTGCCGTGTTGAACGCAGGAAAGGTCGCAAGGCGACCCTGAGGCGATTGACGAGGAATTTGCGCCGCAGTCGTCTTCCGACTGCCGACATAAGAGAAGGGAGTCGGAAGGTTACATACTGTGAGGCTTCGGTTTTCGAACCTTCAAGTACGTTCCTTTCCCTGAGACAATAAAAAAACCGCACGTGCTGTAAGACAGTCGTTGCGGATTCAAGATGCTAAAAGTGGTGCGCCGTGAGGGATTCGAACCCCCGACGTACTGATTCGTAGTCAGTCCCTCTATCCAGCTGAGGTAACGGCGCACTTCCGAAGCAGCAACGACTATTTAATCATCTAGGCAAAGCGCTGTCAACGGGAAATTTCAATTTTTTGAAAAATACTGGGGGAGACCGGGTTTCATCACCCGGCTTCGATGCCGCAGGCGTGTTACGTTTAGCGTAATTTTCCCTCTCGAAAGGCACCTGCGCCCGTCCCGTCGTCGTCCTTCGGTAAAATGGGCGAAACGAAGAGGAAGGTGCAGCTCATGCCCATGGAAATCGACGAAGCCCTTATGAGGGGCTTGAACCCCGCCCTCGTCGACGAGGAGGGTTCCATCGAGATCAGCGAGGAAGAAGAGCTCAAGGTTCGCCTTTACCGGGATTTTCGCGAGGTCAACTCCATCGATCCGCGTTTTTACGAGCGCTATGACGTGAAGCGCGGGCTGCGCAATGCGGACGGCACGGGCGTGCTGGCGGGGATGACGAACATCTCCAACGTGCACGGCTACGTCGTCTCCGACGGGGAGAAGTTCGCCGATGACGGTCTTCTGCGCCTTCGCGGTTACGACTTGTACGATCTTCTCGGCGACGCTTCGGGCGATCGCCGTTACCGTTACGAGGAGATATGCTACCTGCTCCTCATGGGCGAGCTGCCCACGCAATCGCAGCTCGATCATTTCGTCGAGGTGATCGACTCGCAGCGCGAGCTGCCCGATGGGTTCACGGCATCCATGATCATGCGCGATGTTCCGCCGGATATCATGAACGTGCTGGCGCGCTCCATTCTCCTGCTCTACTCGTATGACGAGCATGCCGAGGATCGCACGCCTCAGCATGAAGTTCACACGGCTCTATCGCTCATCAGCCGGCTCCCTCGCATCATGGTGCTCACGTATTACTCGAAGAAGGCGCGTTTCGAGCACGGATCGATGATTATGCACCGGTTTATTCCCGGCCAGTCGACTGCCGAGACCATCCTGTCGATGCTGCGCCCCGACAGACGGTTTACGTCCGAGGAAGCGCGTATGCTCGACATCATGCTGTGCCTGCACGCCGAGCACGGCGGCGGCAACAACTCGACGTTCACGACGCGTGTTCTCTCGTCCTCCGACACCGATCCGTATTCGGCGTATTCCGCCGCCGTCGGCTCGCTCAAGGGGTACCGCCACGGCGGCGCGAACCGCCAGGTGCGCGATATGCAGGCTGAGATCAAGCGGAACGTCGAGCATTGGGATGACGATGACGAGGTTGCGGCCTACCTTGCGAAGATCGTGAACAAGCAGGCCTACGACAAGACGGGCCTGGTGTACGGCATGGGTCATGCGGTGTACACGCTTTCCGACCCGCGTGCGGTCATCTGCAAGCGCTTCGCCGAGAAGCTCGCCGTCGGGACCGAGTTCGAGGCGGAGTATCGCCTGCTCGAGTCCATCGAGCGGCTTGCGCCCGAGGTCATCTTGCGCGAGAAGGGCGCGAAGAAGGATATGTGCGCGAACGTGGATATGTACTCGGGCTTCGTCTACTCGATGATGGGAATCCCCTCGGATCTCTACACGCCGCTGTTCGCCTGCGCCCGCATGGCGGGATGGGCGGCGCACCGTTTCGAGGAGATCGGTGCCGGAAAGCGCATCATCCGTCCTGCGTACAAGAACACCTACTCGGGAAGCCGTGCGTACAAGTCGATCGAGGAGCGCTGATAGCTGCAGGCGCTGTTCGCGGGCACGTACACGCGCCTGCGTTCGCTCGCGCTGAGCCGTTAGACCGTTGCGCCTGCGGACGCGGCCTCCGCTCGCTTGATGGAGCTTATGAGGCGCATGGAGCATACGGCGAACGATCCCGCGCCGATGATGGCACCTGCGATGCCGACGTCGGCGATGCCGGCCGTCGAGACCACCATGCCGCCGACCCACGTGCCCGATCCGATGCCAAGGTTGAAAATCCCTGAATACGCCGACATGGCGACGGCGGAGCTTTCCTCCGACGAGTTCGCGAGAACCTCGGACTGAAACACCACGTTGTAGGCGGTGTAGAACGCGCCCCACAGCGCGCACACCGCGCCGGCGGCAACGAAGTTGAGCGACGCGAGAAGGAGGACGCCCGTGGCCGACGCCACGCCGATCACCGCCATGCGCATGAGCGAAAACCGCAGGCGCGTGTACGCGCGCGAGAACAGCGTGCTTCCCACGACGCCCGCCGCGCCGTAGAGCACGAGCGTGAACGTGATGAGGTTGTCGGAGAAGCCCGCGACTTGCTGCAAAAACGGCTCGATGTAGCTGTAACAGGTGAAGTGAGCGGTGGCGAACAGCGCGGTGACCAGGTAGATGTCGCGCAACGCGGGCGTGGCGAACAGCGAAGGGAGGTCTCGCGCCGAGAAGGGCTTCCCCGCTTCGAGGCGGGGAACGGCGACGAGCAGATAGGCAAGCGTCGCAAGCGCGGTAAGCGCCACGCAGAAGAAGGTCATGCGCCAGCCGAGCACGAGCCCGATCGCGCGTCCGAGGGGAAGCCCGCATACCATGGCGACCGATGAGCCCGTGACGATGACCCCCACGGCCACGTCGCTGTAGCGCTGCCCTACCACGCGTACGGCAAGCGGCGTGGCTATCGACCAGAAGACGGCGTGCGCGGCGGCGACCATGATGCGTGCGCCGATGAGCAGGGCGAACGACGGAGCGAGCGCCGAGGCGGTCTGTCCTGCGGCGAACAGGGCGATGCAGCCGACGAGCATGGTCTTCAGCCTGAACCGCGAAGCGAGGACCATGAGGGGAACGGAGAGAAGCGCTACCGCCCAGGCGTAAACGGAGACGATGTAGCCCGCCTCGGCCTCGGTCATGGAGAAGCCAGCGGCTATGTCCACGAGCAATCCGATGGGCATGAACTCGGACGTGTTCATGATGAACGCGGAGAACGCGAGTCCGATCAAAGCAATCCAGTGCCTGCGCGACATGGGTGTCGGCGCTCCTTTCCTCGGGGTTTTCACACGGGCCGCTTTCAACACGGCGGGCGCGATTCTAGCAAAGCGCCGTAAACCGTTTGTTAAACGGACGTTCGCGTTTTGAATATTCAGGAAATCGACGGCTCGAGGCTCGTTCGCCCCTGCCCGTGCGCCGTCCGTCGCCGCATCGGCCTTCGACCCCTGTCCAATCGGGGCGAACGCCGATTTAGGCTGCGTTATAATAGCTGCGAATATGGGATGTATTCAGGGGGTATGTATGACGGAAGCAAATCATATGCCGAAGGCGGCGCGCGGCCTTCGCACGCTCAACGACGAAGTTCTCGACGGATTCACCATCGAGGAGCTGAAATGCCGGTCTTGCAGCGGTTATGGAAACTGCGGGTACAAGAGCATGTATCTCAACCCAGCAGGTGGCGTGGTGTCGATCTGCATGAACAGGCGCGATCAGCTGCGCAAGCAGCGCGACGGGGTCGAGTAGGGCGAAGCGCCCATCTCGTCCGGCGAGGCTGCCGAGCGGCGAACGCGTGCCCGCGCGGCACGGACTCCGCGCTCACCCGCGTTAAAGTCGAATAATGCGACGAGGAAGCGAAGGCCCCCGACGAGGGGGCCTTCGCGTGTCCGCAATGAGGGTTCCCCGGGCGGCGCATGACCTCCCGGTTCGAATCCTCCTTCCCCTTCGCCCGGGTTCTGCCGGGCATGAAAAAAGCCCCATCGCTGGGGCTTGGGGTAACCTGGCGGAGGAAGTAGGATTCGAACCCACGGAACCTTGCGGCTCAACAGTTTTCAAGACTGCCGCCTTCAACCACTCGGCCATTCCTCCGTAAGCACCATGCAGAATATCATATTTCTTCGATAGCGATATCGTGAACATAATAAGGGGACGCGTGCGCAGAGCCTCTTGCCGTCGCCGGGCGATTGCCCCCCTCGATATAATGCATTCTATGGACAATTCGGAGAACATCGAGCAGCGTGTTTCGGGCGTTGCGCCGTGCTCTGCGCGACAGGCGCACGCTGCGGCATCGTCGTCGGGTGGTGCGGGACTGTCGGCCGCGACCGTGCCGGCGCGCATTGCGGAGAGATCGACGCGCGCATCGTCGCCCTCGCCGGAGGACGAACGGTACATGCGCCTCGCCATCGAGCAGGCGCGCGCTGCGGCGGAGGTCGGCGAGGTCCCCATCGGGGCGGTGGTGGTGTACGCGCCCATCGATCGCGCCACGCGTCGCCCGACCGCCGAACCGCGCGTCATCGCGCAGGCGTGCAATCGCCGCGAGGTCGACAGGGACCCCGCGGGTCACGCCGAGTTCATAGCGATGAAGAAGGCCGCCGAGGTTCTTGACGCCTGGCGCCTGACCGACTGCACCGTCTACGTCACGCTCGAGCCGTGCATCATGTGCGCGGGACTTATGCACCAGGCGCGCGTCACGCGCTGCGTGTACGGCGCGCGCGACAAAAAGGCGGGCGCTCTCGGTACGTTGTACGCGGTGCACGCCGACGAGCGGCTCAACCACCGTTTCGAGGTTGTGCCGGGCGTGCTCGAGGAGGAGTGCGCGGGGCTTTTGAAGAGCTTCTTCGCCGCCCGTAGAAAAAGCAAGGCCGCGTCGAAGGGCGCGGAGTCAAACGATAGCGAGGAATAAATGAGCGAAGGGAAGACCCGCAAGGTCGACATGCTGGCGGCAGCGCGCGAGGCGCAGTGGTCAGCGGATACGTTTTTGGGACCCGGCGCGACGAAGGTCGTGGCGCCTGCGAAGGTGAACCTGGTCTTGGGCGTTGGCGATCGCCGAGACGATGGGTTCCATGAAGTGGCGAACGTGATGCACGCGGTGTCGCTCCATGACGTTCTCTACGTCAGGACCGAACCCCTTGCCGCGTCCCCGCTCGATGCGTATCGAACTGAAGACGGAACGCTCGACCTGCCCGATCATCTCGCGGTCGTCGGCCCGGAGGACAACATCCTCGTAAGCGTCGACTGCTCGGATAAGACGGCGCTCGACGCCGATCACGCGCTCAACGTGCCCGCGCGCGACAACATCGTGTGCAGGGCGGTTGACGGGCTCGCTTGCTCGCTCGGGCGCGCCGGGTTCGAGCGCGTGCTCATTCGCATCGAGAAGAACATTCCCCATCAGGGAGGACTTGGCGGGGGATCGTCGGATGCGGCGGCGGTGCTAACCGCGCTCGCGTCGCGTTGGCAGCTTGACGCGCGCGATTCTCGTGTGGCGGAGGTCGCCTGCACGCTCGGCAGCGACGTGGCGTTCTTCTTGGAGGGCGGATGCGCTCTCTTCGGCGGTGCGGGAGAATGCTTCGTCCGCTCTCTCGAACCCATGAAGCTCCCGATTGTGCTGGTGAAGCCCTTCGTCGGCGTCTCCACGCCTGCTGCATACCGCGCCTTCGACGAGGCGCCCGTGCCGGTGCCCGCCGATGTACTGGCTGCCGCTTCTTGCGCCGCCTGCGCCGAGGATGTGCCGCTGTTCAACAATCTCGCCCCCGCCGCCGAGGGTCTTGAGCCGGTTTTGGTCGAGGTTCGTGAATGGCTCGCCGCGCAAACAGGCGTCGCGCCGGAGAAGGTGCTGCTGTGCGGAAGCGGCGCGACCACCTTCGCCGTGACGGACAGCTTCAGCACGGCGTGCGACATCGCCGCATCTGCGCAATCGCGCGGGTGGTGGGCTCGCGCGTGCACGTTCTCGTCGCTGCGCGCCGCGGCGGTGCCTCGCCGCTAGATATCGCGGCGCTCGATCCGCACTGCCCCGCGGCGGCGTCGATCCCGCTGTCCCGCACCCGCTTCGCCTTCGCCGCAGCGCGCTCGCTAAGACCTTGCGGTGCGCAAGCTTGTCGCAGCGTGCTTGCCGGCCTTGCTCTCGGTTGCGCCCATTGTGCGAAGCGAGGTCGGGACGAGCGACCTCGTGGTAATATTGGGCGCGTGTTCGCGGCGGAGCCGCCGCAACGCACTTTGATTCGCGCATTCGCCTGGCAAATTGCGAGAGGAGGCCGAAATGGGTTTGCTCGCACGTTTGAGTCGTATCGTGCCGCTTTTGCTGATCATGGCGGTCGTTGCGATCGTCATCTATCTTGTGGTCACGTACCGCCATTCTCCGACGCGGGCTAAAGAGGTTCTCATCAAGGTCTTCACCTGGCTCAACGTCGTTATCATCGCGTTTTTCGGATTGGCGTCGCTTTACGCGCTGTTCGAGAGCCATGTCGGCGTGCTCGATCTTGCGCTCAGCTTCGCGATCGTCGGACTTGTCTGCCTGGGCATCACGCGCTGGTGCAACCATGTGTTCCTCAAGCACAATCCTCATTATCGCGATAAGCGCCAGGCCGCGCGGGTGATCCGCCGTTTCCCCTGGAAGAAGGGGTAGCGGCGCAGGGCTCTCTTTCGGGCGTCCCTGCGCTTATGCTCTTTCGCTTGCAACCATCATCTGGGCTGCCGTCGCATCGGCGCTAGGTTGCGCACGCCGACGTGGCGGCAGCCCAGATGCGTTTGCCCTCGCTTCTGCTTCCTCATATGCAGCTTCCACGCCCTCGTCAGAGCGCGCGATGATGCTTGCGCGCTCTTCCAGCCGTCGAGATTCCCGTTTTTGCACGATTTGTATCAACGTGAGCTCTCCGAGGGCTAAGGTCGGTTCTGCCGAGAAGCTGTGAACTGGGAAAACGCAGGGGAATTCGCCCGCGCTGCACCGGCTTTGGAGGGCAGCGGGCGGGATTCTGCGTTACGCTGATACAAGTCGTTGATTTAAGGGAATCCCGAAACCCGATTTCATGCATGCTTGCATCGTGGAGGTAGCTTAGGCCTCAAAAAGTGGGTCTGGCCAGAGGCCCGGCTTCCATATGCCAACCGAATGCCGGCAGTGAATAATCGGAGCGGGCACATTCTGACCTATAGCCCCGCATTTCGCCCTATAGCCCCTCGGAGCAGGCGCGTATCCTGTATCCCAGCTTCTCCTGAAATGAAAAGACCCCCTGCGTTCGATAGCGCAGGGGGTCTGTGTAGTCAGGTGGCGGAGAAGCAGGGATTCGAACCCTGGATGCCCTTTTGGGGCATACTCACTTAGCAGGCGAGCACCTTCGGCCTCTCGGTCACTTCTCCGTCAGCAAGAATGAATCTTACCCGACTTGACTCGGGCCTGTCAACGAGAATTCATCAGGTCAACACGTCATCGCTTCGCGAGGCCTGCCTGCGGCGCATGTCGGCGATGGCGCGAGGCGGAACGGCGAGGCGCGTCTGCGCCGGGTGGCGGGGTGGTCTGTTCAGGGCGCGTGGCAAAAGCTGCGCGCAGCGAGGACGGCGCGCAGCGGGTGCCTCGACTACGCGCGGCGAACAGCGCGGCTAGCTCGGCATGGTGCTTTATAATGTTGCGAAGTTTTTCACTGGAGAAACGGGAGAGCGCGGCCACTGCGCGAGAAGTGGTTGGAGCGACTAGCGAGGGAGACGCGCATGCTCGCAACGGGCGCCGACGCGCACAGGAACGGTCTTGAAGGGTCCGAAGCATTGCGGGAGGCTGAAGGCGCCGCAGCGGACGCCGACGTGCGGGCGGGCTTCGGAAGGTTCTCGTCGCCGCGCGCGTCAGAAAACGCCGCCGCAGCCGCGTTCGTGCGCCCGGATGGCGCACCCGTCCGGACCCCGTCGCGCTTTGCGATGCCGGTCCTCCGCGCCGCCCTCGCGCTCATCACCCTCGCTTTCGCCATCGCCGTTTTCCCGAACCCGGCGCTTGCCGCCGAGGTCTTGTGCCCGCAGACGGACATCGTGGCGCAGGCGCAAACGGACGGCTCTCTCCACGTGACGGAGCAGCGCGTATTCACGACCGACGACAGCTCCGTACGGTTGAAGTGGAGCTTCGCCGGCGTGTCGGCGGGGTCCGAGGCCGAGATATCCTCCATGCGCGCCGCCGCCGTCGACGAGGAGGGCAATGTCGTCGGAGAATGGGAGAACCTTTCCCGGGCCCCTTTCCAAACAAGCTGGCGTGAGTCGGGCGGCCCCGATCACAGCGCATGGTCACTCGATCGCTTGGAGAGCATGGTGTATGTGTTCCTCGAGGATATGGGAGATCGAGTGGTGCTCGAAATGGATTACGTCGTCGCTGACGGCGTGACGCCCTACGATGATGTCGCGGAAATATACTGGCGTTACGTTCCCGAGGGCTGGGCGATCGCATCCGAGAGCGTCACGCTGACCATCGAGCTTCCCGTACCTTCGGCGACGCAGGTCGTGCCCGGCGAGAACGTCTATGCATGGGGCCATGGACCTGCCGATGGCGAGGCGTTGGTTCAGGAGGATGGAACCGTCGTCTACCATGTCGCCCTGGTCGAAGCGGGTCGGTATGCGGAAGCGCACGTGGCTTTTCCCGTGGGGTGGCTCACGAATCTCGACAGGAAGGTCCGGCTCGCGAATCAGGGGACCACGCAGCTCGGGACGATTTTCAGCGAAGAGGCCAGTTGGACCGATCATGATAGCAACCGCCGCGTCATCGACTACGCCCTTGCTGCCGGCTCGATCGCCGTGTGCGCGCTCGTTCTCGTCGCTGTGGTGATCTTGTATCTGTGCTTTGGCCGAGAGCACAAGCCTCGCTTCACCGGCGCGTATCTGCGTCGCGACCCCGCCCGCGACCTGCATCCCGCTCTCGTTGGAAGGCTTTGGCGTTGGAACAGGGAATCGGGCGACGATTTCACGGTTTCGGTCATGAACCTCGCCCGCCAGGGCGCGGTGAAGCTGGCGCGTGGTTCGTATCCCGATGGAGCGGGCGCGCCGATGGACGATTTTCGCCTGACGCGTGACGACGCGAAGGCTGCGGAGCTTTCCGATCCCATCGATCAGGTGACGATGGAGGTGCTCTTCGACGAGTTCGCGAAGGGGACCGGCGCGCTTTGGTTTGCCGCGATCCGCAAATTCGGCGAAGACGAGCCGTCGTCTTTCGTCGCCGCGATGGGACGCTGGCAGCATCGTCTCACCGAGGAGGTCGCCAGGCGGGACTTCTTCGATAGGCGCAGCATGAAGCTTCGCACGGCGGTGTTCGTCGTGGCTCTCGTGCTCGCGATCGCCGCAGCGGCGAATTTCCTCACGTCGGGGGGCCTTGTCAGCACGGTCGCCTTCGCCGTGACAGCTGCGGTGTTGGTCGTGATGGGCAACGCCATGCCGCGCCGCACCGTCGCGGGCAACGAGGTGGCGGCGCGGTGTAAAGCCGCGCGCAACTACGTTCGTGATCTGGCGGCGTTCGGCGGGGAGCCTGCTTCGGCCGGCGATGAGCCTTCCGCAGCGCACGCGGGCGACGGCGCGCTCTCCCGCGCGCGGGTCGCTGCGGCTCCGCGGGCTGATGTCGCCATGCGATCTGGCGAAGGCTGCGCGGGCGCCGATGCCTGCGCAGCCACCGACGACGAGGGCGCGGCTCTGCTTTTATATGCATATCTGTTCGGCGTCTCTCGGGAGGATATCGAGACCGCGGCCGAGCGCTTGCTCGTCGATGGTTCGTCGAAGCCTGATTCTCTCGCCGCATGGTTCGCGCGAGAAGAGTCCTCTGCGGCAACGGAACATGAGGCCGCCGAGGCGGCGGCGCTCGATCCCACCGCTTGCGCGGCTCTTTCGGCGACGATGGCGCAGACGCTGTCGTCCGCTCGCACGTCGATATCCGAGGCGAACGCCAGGTTGAGCGGAGCCGGGCGCTTCTCGCGGAAGATGAGGCGCGCCCGCGGTTAAGCGAGCCGGATTGTCGGTTATAATGTCGCGCCGTGGTTAAACTCGACAACATACCGACATTCGTTTACAAGTTTCTCATCGTGGTCGCCACCATCATCTGGGGCTTCAGCTTCGTCGTCATGAAGGACATCGTGGAGGTGCTGCCTCCCGCGTGGCTTCTCGGCATTCGCTTCCTCATGGCGGGGGCCATTCTGCTCGCCGTTCTTTGGAAGCACGTGCGGCGCATGTTCACGCGCGATGCGCTTGCGGCGGGCATCGTCCTCGGCGCCCTCGACTTCGCCGCGTTCTGGAGCCAGACGGTCGGCCTCCAGCATACGACGCCCGGCATCAACGCGTTTCTGACCGCGACGTACTGCGTGATCGTTCCCTTTCTGTGGTGGATCATCGCGCGTAAGCGTCCCACGGTTTTCAACATCGGCGCTGCGGTGCTGGCGGTGATCGGCATCTGGCTGGTGTCGGTGACGTCCTCGGATAACTCGCTTTCCATGGGCTACGGCGAAACCATGACGCTTCTGTGCGCTCTGCTGTTCGGCCTGCACATGGTTTACGTGTCGAAGTTCTCGCGCAAAAACGACGTGCTGGTCCTCACGGTGATCCAATTCTTCACCGAGGGAACGCTCGGCTGCGTTTTCGGCGCGGCGACCGAGACCCTGCCCGCCCTGTCGGCCATCACGCCGTCCATCGTCGCGAGCATGGTCTTCTTGGCGGTGTTCGCCTCCGTCATCGCGTTCGGCATCCAAAACGTCGCGCTGGCCTACATCCCCCCTGCTCAGGGTGCGTTACTTCTCTCCCTTGAGTCGGTTTTCGGCGTGGTGTTCTCGGTTCTGCTGTACGGCGAGGTGGTGACCGGAAGACTGCTGCTCGGCTTCGCCCTCATCTTCGCCGCCATCGTGATAAGCGAGACGTTCCCCTTGAAGCGGAAGGGGAAGGGGAAAAGCGTCGCCGGCGAAGACGGGCTGCACGTCGCCGAACCCGATCCCGACCCTGCCGGCGTTGGAAAAGCGTCGGCGTAGTTCGCGTCGAAAGGTCGGCGGATGCCGTATCCGTTTGCGGCAAGTTGCTTGCACGTCCGCGTCCGTTGCAGTAATCTCTCGCGTGTTCAAGGACAGACCGTCGTCAGGAGTGGAAGATGAAGGAAAAATGCGACGAGCCGGGACGCGATAACATCATCCTCATCGGCATGCCCGGTGCGGGGAAGTCGACGCTGGGCATCGTCCTCGCCAAGATCATGAACTACGACTTCGTGGACGCCGACTTGCTCATTCAGCAGCAAAGCGACAAGACGCTCGAGCGCATCATCGACGCCCTTGGGCCGGAGGGCTTCATCCAGGTGGAGAACCAGGTCCTCACCCAGATCGAGTACGAGCGCACCATCGTCGCGACGGGCGGTTCCGCCATCTACTCCGAGGAGGCCATGGCGCACCTCGCCTCGATCGGCCGTGTGGTGTATCTGCAGATCGACTACGAGGAGCTGAAAGGACGTCTATCCGACCTCTCCGAGCGCGGCGTGGTCATGAAGGGCGGCATCGGCATGAGCCTGCGCGACCTCTTCGACGAGCGCAAGCCTCTCTATGAGAAGTACGCCGACATCACGGTCGACGTGAACGACCTGTCCATCACCGCCGCCGCGCGCAAGGTTGCCGACGCGCTGCGCTAGACGGACGCACGATAAACGGCGATCGCAAGGATCGGGTTGCGACGCGTGGGCTTCGAGCGGCCTTCTCGGCTGCGCAAGCCGCAGCCGACGCGCTCGTCGATCTTTGCGAAGCGCCCCGTCCCGTCTGTGCGATCAGGCATCTGCCGTCGGCGCGATCGTCGATCTTTGGTGAATATATAATAAGAAAACTTACTAACTAATGTGCTCGAGTGCTAAGCTTTTTTGGAAAGGAAAAGCAAGCACTTGAAAGCGTTGGTGTTAGTTTGAAGAAAGAAACAACCTTGTCCGTCGAAGGTCCCGAGTCGTCTCGTGCGACGCAGCACCTGAATTCGCAAGAATCGCAGCTTCAGGAGTCGCAGGGGCATCGGCAACCGGCATCGCTGCCCCAGGATCCGCAGTCCCGGCAGCCTCGTTCCTCCCGCCCGGGGAAGGCGAGCCCCGATCGCATGGGGACCGAGCGGATCGGCAAGCTGCTGCTCGAGTTCTCCGTCCCCGCCATCATCTCGATGGTGTTCAACACACTCTATAACGTGGTGGATACGGCGGTGCTCGGCTGGTTCGTCGGCGAGGTGGGCGTCGCGGTCACCACGCTCGCACTGCCCGTTATGACCATTCTCATGGGCTTCTCCATGCTCGCGGGTCAAGGCGGCAACGCCCTCGCCGCCATCCAGCTCGGCGAAGGCAAGGTCAGGCTGGTTGAGAAGACCATGGGAAACTCGGCTGTGCTCTTGTTCGTCATGTCCGCCGTCGTCGCCCTTGCCGCTTTCGTGTTCATCGACCCGGTGCTCGCGCTCATCGGCACCACGCCCGATCTCTATGAGCCGACGAAGCAGTTCATCCAGATCATTTGCGTTTTCTTCGGCTTCCAGTCGCTTGGCATGGGCATGAACAACTTCCTGCGCACGGCGGGCAAGCCCACGCTTGCGCTGGTCACCATGATGCTCGGCACGATTATGTGCGTCGTGTTCAACCTGCTGTTCGTCGCAGTGCTCGGATGGGGCGTCGCGGGCAGCGCGTGGGCCACCGTCGCAGGTCAAGCGTGCGGCATGGTTCCCGTGATGTGGTATTTCGTCTTCGTGAAAAGCGCTCCGTTCCGTTTGAAGCTGTCTTGTTGCAGGCCCGACTTCCGCTTGATGCTCAACATCATGACACTCGGCATCGCGTCTTTTGTCATGCAGGTGGCATCGACGGTGGTGTCGGTGGTGTTCAACCAGGTGGTGACGAAGTACGGCGCGATGGATCCGCTCGGCGCAGCAGGCGCCCTTGCGGCCATCGGCGTCGCGCAGAAAGCCACCATGTTCGCCATCACCCCGATGGTCGGCCTGGTGATGGGTGCGCAACCGCTCATCGGCTACAACTACGGCGCGCGCAATTGGGGTCGCGTCTTGAAGGCGCTCAAGTGGGCGGAGATCTGGGGAATCGGATTCGGCACGGTGTTTTTGCTGCTGTCTCACCTTATCCCCTATCAACTCGTCAACCTGTTCGGCGTGACCGGCGACCTCGAGCGATTCGCCGTGCAGGCGCTGCAGATCTACACCATCCTGTATCCCCTGGTCGGCTTCCAGATCATCGGGTCGAGTTACTTCCAGTCGAGCGGCCAGCCCATGAAGGCGGCGGTGCTTGAGCTGACGCGTCAGGTGATCTTCCTGATACCGCTGTATCTCATCATGCCGCATTTTGCGGGCGTCTTCGGCATGTCGCCGCTTGCCATGGTCATCGTGGCGGTGCCGGTGTCCGATGCGCTCTCGGTTTGCGTGACGTCGATATTCGTGTTCCGCGAGGTTCGCAAGCTCGGTCGTCTTCGTGATTCTGAACCTGCGGTCGCTTCCGCGTGATAGGTGGGGAATGTGAAAGTGAAGAACACGGCGCAGGTGAGCGGCGAGCCTCCTGCGAGCGACGCGGGGGGTCGGACCGACTGCGAAAACGATCGCATCGGGTGCGCCATCGAGAGGCTTTCGGATGCCGCGCCCGCCGCCGCGGCTCCTGCCGCGCGAATGACCGCCGAGGATATGAGCCCCGACACGATATTGCGCGAGCTGGGGCATCTGGCCTCGGTGATTCGCCGCACGGTGAGGCCGCTCGACGGGACGAACCGCACCATGCAGATCCTCGTGAGGCTTGCGATGCACGAGGAGGCCATGGCCGACGGGTTCGCGAAGAGGCGTCTGTCCCAGGCGGATCTCGCCTCGTCTATCGGCATCAGGCCTCAATCGGTGGGACCTGTGCTGGTGCAGCTGGTCGACGAGGGTCTCATCGTGCGCGAGCCGAGCGACGATGACCGGCGCACGATCCTCCTCTCGCTCACCGACTTAGGGCGCGATCGCGCGGAAGACGGTCGTCGCATGCAGCGCGATTTCGCGGAGGAGACTTTTTCGGCGCTCACCGACGAGGAACGCGTCCAGTTCGCGAACGCGATTTTGAAGCTCAACGACGATTTGCGCCGGCGCAAGCTCTGCCCCTAGCTGCGGGCCCGGCCTCCGAGGCGCCGGCGCAAGCTTCGCCTCGGGGCGTTGAACGCCGGCTGGGTTTCGCTCCCCTCTCAGCCGCACGCCCGATCCCGCCTCGGGACGGCGGAGTCGGTGCCGCCGGCTCGGGTCTCGCCCCTCCCGAGACGCGGATCCGCGTCTCGCTTTCAGCCGCAAGCGGCGCTTCTCGCCGGCTTTTCAACGTGCGTTAGCGTCGTTCGTTCCGGTACGAACGCTGTTTGTTACCTGCGAGATAAAATGAATCTTATCTGTTGAAAAAGCGTATATACTGTCGGCATACTTGCCCTATTTGGGAACAATGGATTAACGCACCAGAAAAGGACTCGAAGTTGACCCGGATAGCTCATCGTGAAGCTTCCCGCGAGAAGCTCGGTTCCCCCGTGTTCGCGACGGGGGAAGCTGCTTGCGCAAACGCGCGGGGTGGGTGCGTCTGCGCTCAGACTTGCGGACGCTCCTTTGCGCATGCTTGGATTCTCGCAGCGGCTGCATTCATCCTCAGCATTTTCATCGCCGTATCTCTTGCGCTTCCCCAGCAGGCTCTTGCAGCCGATGAGCTGCAGACCGACATCACCCTCGCACAGGGCGTTGAATCTGCGAACGTTCCCTTCTCCGTCTCGGGCATGCTGCCGGGCGATGTCGAAATTCAAGGTGTCGAGGTCGACGTCAGCCACAAGGCCGCGGTCGACGTCCAGTTCGAAGTCGAGCGCGTCGAGAACCGCGCGGGCGATGCGGCCCGGTTGTCCGACGTGCTGCATCTGCGCGTCGTCGATCGCGCAACGGGAACGATCGTTCTCGAGGGCTCGGCGTCCGAGCTCGTCGGCAAGCCGGTTTCCATCCCTGTCGAAGGGCAGGGGGTGTCGCGTCTTTCCTGGACGGTGGAGGCCTCCCTTCCCACGCAGATAGGCAACGAGTATCAGGACACGTCCTGCGTCGTCGATCTTCATTGGTTCGTGGGTGAAGACGCAGCGGGTAATTTGTCCCCGCTGGCTCCGACGGGCGATACGACGATATGGCTGACGCTTCTGGTGGTCGTTGCGCTTATCGCCGTGTTAGCGGCGGTCGCCTACGCCCAGTCGAGAAGGAAGCTCGCGGAGGCTTCCCATGGTGCGCATGTCGCCTCTTCGGCGGGGGGCTTCGGCGGGGAGGCATCCGACGGGCGTCAGCCTCTAGATTCTCAGACGAAGAAGAGGATAGCCGTCTCGGCGCTTGCGGCTCTTGCCTTGGTTTTGGCGGCGGCGGGTGTGGCCATCGCCATGTTCTGGGCGCACGAACGCTTGCCCGAGAACCGCTTCGTCACCGGCACGGTGTCGATCGCGCTTGAGGGCAGTTTCGACGAAGCCAACATCGAGCCTGGCCACACGGTGATCGAGGACTTCACCGTCACCAACAAGGGCGGCTCCGACGCCTATTGGCGTATGAGCTTCGAGAATCTCCAGGGGCCGCTGGCCGATGCGCTTGACGTTACCGTCATCGATGACGCCGGGGTGCAGGTGTACCGCGGCTCGGCGGTCGATTTGGACGCTGGCATGGCGTATGCGCAGGGATCTCGATCGCTCGCCCCCGGGCAGTCGGCGACGTTCACGGTTCAGGTTCACATGAGCGAGTCGGCGGGCAACGTGTACCAGGACGCGGACGTCACGTTCGACGTGAAGGTCGATGCCGTTCAGGCGAAGAACAACGCGGGCGGTGAGTTCTGATGAAGCATCTCGTTCGCAATGGTATCTCCCATGATTTCAAGCTTCGCGGGAAGGTGGCCTGCGCCGCGCATGCCGATCGTCGCTTGGACGACGCAACGTGGCGAAACCGCATGGTTTTGCTCGTGTGCTTGATCGCGCTAGCAGCCTCCTGCGCCCTGTTCGTGGGCGTTTCTCATTCGTGGTTCACGCAATCGACGTTGAACAGCGGAAACAAGATTTCCGTCGTGGAAGCTTCGGGTGCGTCGGAGTCGCAACCGGCGTCCGCGCCGGACGCGCAGGACGCGGGCTCGCAGAAGCCGGGCGATGCGCCTTCCGGATCTTCGGCCTCGATCGATGCCGAAGGCTCCGACGGCGGGTCGTCTGCGGATGGCGCCGACTCGGGTGACGCTTCGGGCGCGGGGTCGGTAGCCGAGAGCGCGGGACGGGATTCCGCCGCTCACGACAGTCAGGTCGCAAGAGCTTCGACATCTGACGGTTTGTAGAGTGCGCGGCGGCTCGACGGTTCGACAGCAGTCGGGGCGCGGGCGGGGTGATGGCAACAGCACAGGGAATCCCCTGTGATAGCGAAGGAAGCTCGCAAAGCTGTCGCGGGAGCGCGGTTTCGCGGGGGGACGTGCGGGGGACGTGCGTTCGTAGCGGGAAGGGAAGGTAAGATGCAGAAGGCAAACAGCAGGAAGCTGGCCGCGAGCGTCGCGCTCGCCGTGGCCTCCGTCGCGCTGCTCCTGGGCCTCACGTTCGCGTGGTTCACCGACAGCGTGAAGAACGAGGGTAACAGGATCCAGGCGGGCACGCTCGGGATCGCCGCCACGGTGGCCGACGTGGAGGCCGGCAAGGCCGACTTCACCGTCGCCGGCGTCAACGGTGGCAACGCGTTCGGGTTCTCCGCCGACGCTCGGGATCTCGAGGCCGAGGGCGTCCAGGTCATCGCCGAGGACAACTGGGAGCCCGGCCAGTCCGACGCGAAGCTGCTCACCGTCTCCAACGACGGCACGCTGGCGACCAAGGTGAAGCTGCAGTTCGACGTCCGGGACGCGGGCCTGCAGGACGCGCTGTGGTTCGACTTCATCCAGGTGAAGGACGGGCAGGTCGCCGGTCAGTTCACCGAGCGCCCGATGGGCCAGCTCGCCACCGTCGCCGAGAACCTCGAGGTCAAGCTGGCCGCTGGCGAGTCGATCCAGTTCATCCTGGTCTACGGCATGGACGAGTCCGCCGGCAACGAGTACCAGGGCAAGTCCTTCGAGGCGGACGCCACGGTGCTGGCCACCCAGGACACCGTGGAGGCCGACGGCTTCGGCAACACCGGTTATGATTCCGGCGCCACCTACCCTGTGACGATCGACTCGAGCGGTATGTCCCTGGATGATATCGCTGCGGCTCTCGAGGACCCGAATGCCACGGTGGAGCTCAACGTCACGGAGTCCGTGGGCGAGCTGACTAATAGGCTTCCGAAGATGGACATCAAGGGCAACGCGACTATCAACATCCCCGACCTGGGCAACGGCGGCAGCTTCGACGCAGACGTCTATATCAGTGGTTTGACGGTCTCGGACGGCGGTACCCTGGTCGTCAACGGCGAGTGGGTTTCCGGCGGCAGCGTGAGCGACCTGGCCGTCCTCGGACCCCTGACGGTCACAGGCTCCGGCAGCACCGTCACCCTCAACAGCATTCACAGCACGGGCCAGAGCGGCTATCAGGGCGCCGGATTCGTTGCGAAGGACGGCGGCGTTCTTAACCTCAACGGCGGCTACTACGGCACGTCCGGGGCAAGCGGCTGCGCGGTTCTCGCCGACGGCGGCACGGTCGTCATCGCCGAGGGATCCTATTTCTCGGCATCGGGTGCCGGAAGCAATGCCTTCAAGGCGGTGAACGGCGGCAAGATCATCGTCGCTAAGAGCGTGTACGAAAGCACCCGCATCAACGGTTCGAAGATCCCTTCGACCAACCAGGCGGTACTCGACGGCGATAACTACATCATCACCGAGATCGCCTAGCAACGACATGGCGGCGCCGAAATGCGATCGTCGCTGAGTTTGCAAGCGTAGTTTGCGCCGCCCCGGGCCATCCGGGGCGGCTGCGGCGGGGCATCCCCTCCAGGCGCGATGCCCCGCCGCAGCCGAAAGGCTCGAGAGATAAAACGCGCGGACCAACGCTCGGTCAGCGTGGTGGAGATAGGGAAAGCGAGGGCGCGGATGAACCGTACGCGCGTAACAGATAGGCTGGTTGCCAGTGTGATGCTGCTTGCGGCGTCGCTCGTCTTGTTGGCGGGCCTCACGTTCGCATGGTTCACCGATACGGTGACCAACACGGGCAACGTCATCGAAACCGGCACATTGCAGGTGGAGTTGCAGAAGGACGCCGTCGACGACGGCGGCGCGGTCGCGTGGAGCGACGTCACCGAGTCGGAGCCCGTGTTCAACGACCTGGCGTTCGAACCCGGCAAGAGCGTTGCGGTGAACCTGCAGGCGGTGAACACCGGCGATCTGGCGGCGAAGTACGAGCTCCGCTTCTCCAACGTGAGCGCCACGCAGGATATCGATAAGGTGCTCGAGGTTTCCCTCGGCGGGACCTCGCTCGGCACGCTTTCCGACATGGTCGCAAACAATACGGCGATCGCGCAGGGGCGGGTCGGCGCAAAGGACCGGGCCGACGCCGTTGCCGAGATCGGACAGCTGGTGATTTCGATGCCCGAGGGCGCGGGCAACAGCTACCAGGGCGCCGAGGTCACGTTCGATCTTGCGTTCGTCGCCACGCAGGCAACCGCCGAGAAGGACGGTTTCGGCAGCGACCAGTACGACGCGGCTGCGACCGTGCCGGTTACCGATGTGGTCGGCTTGCGAAACGCCATCGCGGCAGGCGGCATCTTCGCGCTGGGATCCGATCTCACGCTTGAGGCTGCGGACGGCGCCGATAAGGCCGAGCCGTTTGCGGTTGGCAACGCCGACGTGACGATCGACTTTGCCGGAAAGACCGTCGCCAATGTCGACGACGTCTGGACCGATAAAGCGAATTGGTCGATCTTCTCCGCGCGCGCGGGCTCCAACCTGACGCTTCAGGGCAACGGCATCGTTCATGCGAAGGCGAACGATTGCTACGCTGTGGACGTTTGCGATGGAGGAAAGCTCACCATCAAGGACGGAACGTACGTGGGCAACCTCTCGGCGATTTACGTGGAGGAGGGCGAGCTGATCATCGAGGGCGGCACGTTCTCCATTCAGCAGCTGAAGTCGGGCACCGGTGAGGAGCGCTATCGCGAGACGTTGAACTGCTACGACAAGAACTACCAGAACGGCACGGCCAAGATCACGGTCAAAGGCGGCACGTTCATGAACTTCAACCCCGCAGCGAGCACCGCTGAGCCCGGCGGCGCCAACTTCGTGGCGGAGGGCTACAAGGTTGTGAGCGAGGTGCGCGACGGCGCGACGTGGTACACCGTGGTGCCCGAGTAGCGGAGATATTTGCCGAAAAAGCCGCCCCGGATTATCCGGGGCGGCTGCTGCGGGGCATCCCCCCCAACGGGTAAGATGCTCCGCCGCAGCCGAAAGGCTTGAAGGGAAGTCGGCGGATCGGACGATTCGCGATGGATGTGAACGCAGCGCTGGGTTCCGGCGCTTGACCAAGGGAAAGGAAGATAAGATGCAGAAGGCAAACAGCAGGAAGCTTGCCGCGAGCGTCGCGCTCGCCGTGGCCTCCGTCGCGCTCTTGCTCGGGCTCACGTTCGCGTGGTTCACCGACAGCGTGAAGAACGAGGGCAACAGGATCCAGGCGGGCACGCTCGGGATCGCGGCGACCGTCGCTGCGGCGGACGGAGCGGGGACGGGCTTCACCATCGCCGGCGTCAACGGCGGCGACGAGTTCGGATTCGGCCAGGCCGTCGACGTCGACGAGTCGGCCCCGATCATCTCGGAGGGCAACTGGGAGCCCGGCCAGTCCAACGCCAAGCTCCTGACCGTCTCCAACGGCGGCAGCCTCGCCGCCAAGGTGAAGCTGCAGTTCGACGTCAAGGACGCGGGCCTGCAGGACGCGCTGTGGGTCGACTTCGTCATGGTGAAGGACGGCCAGGTCGCCGGCCAGTTCGCCAAGCGCCCGATGAGCGAGCTCGCGACGCTCGCCGCGGGCGTCGAGGTCCCGGTCGCCGCGGGCGGGTCGGTCCAGTTCATGCTCCTCTACGGCATGGACGAGTCCGCCGGCAACGAGTACCAGGGCAAGTCCTTCGAGGCGGACGTCACCATCCTCGCGACCCAGGACACCGTGGAGGCCGACGGCTTCGGCAACACCGACTACGATGCCGGTGCCACCTACCCTGTGACGACGGCTGACGAGCTGGCCGACGCGGTTGCTCAGGCTCAAGACGGCGACACTGTTTCGCTGACCGGCGATATAGCCCTCGCGTCGGATCTCAACATTGCCAAGAGCATCACGATCGACGGCAACGGCAGCACGCTTATCACCAACAAGCCGGTGTCGGTTGCCGCCACGGCGAACGTGACCTTCAACGAGGTTAACTTCGCAGATCCCACCAACGCGTCCAACAACGCGTCGAGTGTGTACGCGAACGGCCTCCAGGGCAAGCTCGTGCTGAAGGGGTGCACTTTCACCAATCCGCAGTGGGATGCTATTCAGATCACTCCCGTTGCCGGTGCGGAAGTCGTCATCGACGGCTGTTCCTTTGAGCTTCAGTCTCCCGTGCCCTCGGGCAACAAGAGCCGCTTCATCCACATCGAGGCCGATCCGAACTCGAACGCCGCCGTCAAGGTGAGCATCGCCAATTGCAACTTCGGCGATAACGCCAACATGAAGGATGACATGATCGGCATCTACTACGTCAACATCAACGGCATCGATTTCGGCGGCAACAACACGTTCGTCAATTCTGCCGACCAGATGGACGGCAGCACGGGCGGCATTTATATTTGCGGCAATTCTGTCAGCAAGACTATCAGCGGCGCCGAGGCGTACAAGCGCTTCACCGGGCAGGCGTAGATTGCGAGCCTGATCCACCGGACTGCCGGTGAAGGCGGCTGCCGACAGGGCTGAATCGTTCTTGTCGGCATCCGCTGGGGCGTTGAGTCTTGGACTCGCCGCTCCAGCGGATTTTACGCTTGCCTTAAGTGGGTATGAACGCAGCGCCGGGTTCCGGCGCTTGACCGAGGGAAAGGAAACGAAGGGATGCAGAAGTCAAACAGCAGGAAGCTGGCCGCGAGCGTCGCGCTCGCCGTGGCCTCCGTCGCGCTGCTCCTGGGCCTCACGTTCGCGTGGTTCACCGACAGCGTGAAGAACGAGGG
>CALADF010000055.1 GCA_937890835.1 uncultured bacterium | reverse complement strand
TATTGTGAACTGGCAAAAGAGTGGATAAACGGACACACTTTTTTGCCTATATCCCGAGAACGATCCCTCAACCGCGCGCAACTATTAAAATGGAATCATCGCAGATTGGAGCCATGCATGATCCCACTTCGCGTGCTAACGCTTATCGTCGCAAGACCAAACCAGCCTTCAGTGCTCGTCCTCGAAGCGATCGAGGAGTCGCCAGAGGGAAAGACGCGCGTCATTCCCATATGGATCGGGCCGAACGAAGCGGCTCAAATCAGCTTGGCCATAGAGAACGTGCACCCGGCGCGCCCCCTCACCCACGACCTCTTTCTCGATACGATAACCAATCTCGACGCCCGAGTCGATCACGTCGTCATTCACGAAGTGAGGAAGCAAACGTTTTACGCACACCTTTTTCTCACCCAGGGAGGACGACTTATCGAACTCGACGCACGACCCTCGGACGCGCTCGCTTTGGCTATAAGGCAAGGTGCTCCGTTTTACGCCGACGAGGAAGTCCTGGAGAAGGCGTCCTTCCCCCACCTTTTCAAGCCGCACCTCAACCCCGAGGAGGAGATGGCGGAATTCAAGACGTTTCTGGAGGACCTCACCCCCGAGGACTTCGAAGCGTAGCAAAATCTCGTCGCCGAGAGCGCAGCGAATCTGATCGAATCGGAACAACCGGTCCCGAGAGGGTTCTCAACCGCGCCTTCAATGCGCAGCGCAAACCAAATACCCGAAAAGAGAGAGGCTCGTCTGAGCCCCTCTCTTTTCAAAGGTAAATATTGAAACGAGAACTACTCGTCATCGTCCATGTCGTCGAGATCGCCCTCAGTCAACGGTTCGTTGCCGGCGAGAGACTCCACCTGGGGCGAATCGTCACCTTGCGCCTTCGCCTTCTTCTTCCCCGTCGAGGAAATGGCCACGGCGGTGACGCGATCCTTATCCTGAATCTTCATCACGCACACCCCCTGCGTGGAACGCCCCAGCTCGGAGATGCCCTCCACGGGGGTACGCACGACGACACCCTCTTCGGAGATGATCATGATCTCGTCATCGTGCCCGACGATCTTCATGACCGAAAGCAGACCCTTCTTCTGCGTCATGGTGATGGTGTAAACTCCCTGACCGCCGCGATGGTGCTCGGGATACTCGGTGATCGGGGTACGCTTGCCGAAGCCCTTCTCGGTGATGACGAACAGGTCGGTTTCGGGACGCGCTACCTCCATGCCGAGCACATGCGCGTCAGCGGGGACGTTCATACCGCGAACACCCATGGTGTCGCGGCCCATCGAGCGCACCTCGCCCTCATCCCAGAGAATCGCCTTACCGGCACTCGAGACCATGATGACCTTCTCGCCCTCGGCGACACGGCGAACCGCGATAAGCTCATCCTCGTCCTTCAAGTTGATGGCGATCAACCCGTCGCGGCGCGTGCGGTCGTACAGGTTCATCGAGGTCTTCTTCACCATGCCCTGGGCCGTGGCGAACATGAGGTACTCGTCCTCGGGGAACTCCTTCGTCGAGATAACCGCCGAGATGGTCTCATCCTTGGCGAGCGGAAGAAGGTTCACGATGGCAGTGCCGCGTGCATGACGTGATGCTTCGGGAATCTCGTACACCTTCAGGCGGTACACCTTGCCGGCGGTGGAGAAGAACAGCATGTAGGAAAGCGTCGACGCCACGAAGAGGTGTTCGACGAAGTCGGAATCCTTCAGGTTTACGCCCTGCATGCCCTTGCCGCCGCGCTTTTGCTGACGATACGTGCTCACGGGCAGGCGCTTGATGTACCCGGCCTTCGTCATGGTGACGACCATCGCTTCGTCGGCGATGAGGTCCTCGACCTCGATGTCTTTCGCCTCGCCGGAAATCTGGGTCTTACGCGGCGTGCCGAACTTGCGCTTGATCTCGAGAAGCTCCTCTTTGATGATCTCGCGCACCAGCGACTCATCGCTCAGGACGCGCTTGTAGTACGCGATCTTCTCGCGAAGCTCTTTCAACTCCTCCTCGATCTTGCTGCGCTCGAGTCCGGTGAGGCGGCGCAGGCGCATCTCGAGAATGGCGTCCGTCTGCTTCTTCGTCAAACCGAAGCGCTCGGTCAGGCGCGCGCCGGCTTCCTTGTCGGTCTGGGAAGAGCGAATGATCTGAATGACTTCGTCGATGTTGTCGAGGGCGATGATGTAGCCTTCGAGAATATGAGCGCGCTCTTCCGCTTTGGCAAGCTCGTAGCGCGTGCGGCGAACGATGACGTCCTTCTGGTGCTCGATATAGTAATAGAGGATCTCTTTGAGGGAGAGAACGCGGGGGGCGCCGTCGACGAGCGCCAGCATATTGCACCCGAAGCCAACCTGAAGTTGGGTATGCTTGAAAAGCTTGTTCAGCACAACCTGCGGGATGGCGTTGGATTTCAAGTCGATGATGATGTCGATACCGCGACGGTCGGCAGCGTCATGAATGTTGCTGATCTCGGGCAATTTCTTGTCGCGCACGAGCTCGCCGAGCTTCTCAAGCAGGCGCTTGCGATTCACCTGATAGGGGATCTCCTTCACGACGATGGAGTAGCGTCCGCTCTTCTTCTCCTCGATCTCGCACTTAGCACGGACGGTGAGGTTGCCATGCCCCGTCTCGTACGCATCGAGGATGCCCTTGCGACCCATGATGATGCCGCCGGTGGGGAAATCTGGACCGGGAAGAACCTGCATCAGCTCCTGCGTGCTGACCTCGGGGTTGTCGAGCATGAGGCATGTCGCGTCGATGGTTTCGCCGAGGTTGTGCGGCGGTATGTTGGTGGCCATGCCGACCGCGATGCCGTTCGAGCCGTTGACCAGCAGGTTTGGGAAGCGCGCGGGAAGAACCTGGGGTTCTTGCAGGCTTTCGTCGTAGTTGGGCTGGAAGTCGACGGTCTCCTTGTCGAGATCGCGCAGCAGCTCCATCGCGGGCTTGTCGAGGCGCGCCTCGGTGTAGCGCATGGCGGCAGCCGAGTCGCCGTCGATCGAGCCGAAGTTTCCGTGACCGTCGATCAGCGGAAGACGCATGGAGAACGGCTGGGCGAGGCGAACCATCGTGTCGTAAACGGCCGAGTCGCCGTGCGGGTGGTACTTGCCGATGACGTCGCCGACCGTACGGGCGGATTTCATATGGGGCTTGGTGGGCAGGTAGCCGGACTCGTTCATAGCGTAGAGTATGCGGCGATGAACGGGCTTCAGACCGTCACGGACATCGGGCAGCGCTCGGGAGACGATAACGCTCATGGCGTACTCGAGGAACGACGTCTGCATCTCCTTGCCAAGATAAGCCGAGCGCACGATGGTGCCCTCACCGCCGTTGGCATCTTCGATGATGGCTCCATGAGGACTGGGCATGTCGACGATCATCGACTTAGCGCGCTCTTCCTCTGAAATGAAGCCCTCGTTTTCTTCAGTCATATAATTCCCTTCGAATTAACGGGCGAACGATGGTTGAAATCCGTGCGGAATCGTTAGATATCCAGGAATCGAACGTCTCGCGCGTGCTTTTGAATGAACTGCTTGCGCGGCTCAACCTGATCGCCCATGAGCTCGCTCACCACGCGCTCGGCTTCGGCGGCATCGTCGATGTTCACCTGCAAGAGCGTGCGGGTCGCCGGCTCCATGGTGGTCTCCCACAGCTGCTCGGGGTCCATCTCGCCGAGGCCCTTGTAACGCTGGACGTCGTATTTCTCCGACCCGCCCATCTCCTCAAGCACCTGGGACAACGAGCTCTCGTCGTAGATGTAGCGCTCGATCTTGGCGTTACGCGAGTTTTTCTTCTTCACGCCGAAGATGGGAGGCTGCGCGATGTACACGTAGCCGCGGTTGATGAGCTCGGGCATGTACCGATAGAAAAACGTCAGTAGAAGAATGCGGATGTGCGCGCCGTCGACGTCGGCGTCGGTCATGATGACGATACGGTGGTAGCGCGCCTTGTCGGCGTCGAAGTCGTCGCCGATGTTGGTGCCGATGGCCGTGATGAGCGACGAGATGGTCTCCGAAGACAGCGAGCGGTGCAGACCCGCGCGCTCGACGTTGAGGATCTTGCCGCGAAGGGGCAAGATAGCCTGCGTCTTACGATCGCGCGCCTGCTTCGCCGAGCCACCTGCGGAGTCGCCCTCGACGATGAAGATCTCGGATTCGGAAGCGTCTTTGGATGAGCAGTCGGCGAGCTTGCCCGGCAGTGCGAACGAGTCGAGCACGTTCTTGCGACGCGTCATCTCACGCGCCTTGCGGGCTGCTTCGCGCGCTTTCAACGCCTGGGTCGCTTTCGATACGATGCGCTTCGCGGGCGTCGGGTTCTCCTCGAGGTACTCGGCAAGGCCATGCGTTACCGCGTTTTGGACAAGCGGGCGAATCTCGGTGTTGCCGAGTTTCGTCTTCGTCTGACCCTCGAACTGCGGATCATGCAGCTTCACGGAGATGATGGCGGCCAAGCCCTCGCGAGCGTCCTCGCCCGAGAGGTTCGGCTCTTTATCCTTCAGAAGACCTTTGCTTCGGGCATATTCGTTGATTGTGCGCGTGATGGCCTGCTTGAAGCCGTCGAGATGCGTGCCCCCCTCATGGGTGTTGATGTTGTTGGCGAACGCCATGACCGAGTTGGTCGAATAAGAGGTCGACCATTGAAGGGCCACCTCAACCGTGCCGTCTTCGCTTTCCGCCTCGAAATAAACAGGTTTGTTCAGCGTCTCCTTGCCCTCGTTGAGGTACTTGACGAAGTCGACGATGCCGCCGTTGGCCTGGAACACCTCCGTTCGGGGAGCGCCGTCCGCCTCGACGATGCGCTCGTCATGGAGGGAGATCTTCAGCCCCTTGTTGAGGAACGCCATCTCGCGGAAGCGGTTGGCAAGGGTGTCGTAGTCGTAAACCGTGGTGTCGGTGAAGATATCAGCGTCGGGCCAGAAGCTAACGGTCGTTCCCGTTTCGTCGGAGTCGCCGATGCGTTCCAGCTTCTCCACCGTCAAACCGCGTTCGAACGCGATCTTGTAAGCGCCGCCATCACGTTTGGTAACAACCTCCAAACGCGTCGAGAGTGCGTTGACGCAGGAAACGCCGACGCCGTGAAGACCGCCGGATACCTTATAACCCTCGCCGTCGAACTTGCCGCCGGCATGAAGCTTGGTTAAAACCACCTCAACCGTCGGAATCTTCTCCTTAGGATGCATGCCGACGGGAATACCGCGACCGTTGTCGATAACCGTGATGGCGTTGTCTTTATGGATGGTGACATCGATCGCCGTGCAATATCCTGCAAGAGCCTCGTCGACGGCGTTGTCGACGACCTCGTACACGAGATGATGTAAGCCGCGAGGACCGGTTGAGCCGATGTACATACCAGGGCGAAGACGAACGGCCTCGAGTCCTTCGAGTACGCGAATGTCACCCTCGTTGTAATGGCTTGAGTTTTCTGTTGCCACTTACACTCCTTCTTCCTCAAAACACGAAAGAAGCGCTCCCGGTGGAACGCATAGCGCTTTATTATAACATCCCTTACGAAGTCAATTACCCAACGCGCCTTAAATTGGCTCATATAAGCCGTTCTAAGGTATGGTTTAGCTATTTTTGTAGTTTCTAGATGCGTCGATGAAAATTTTGAACCATATGACGCATCAGAAGCTATCTCAGAGCCGAGAAAGCTCGACGATATCGGCGCGAGCGAGCATACCCGCATCGAAATAGGCGAGATTAGCCGTGGTAACGATCGTCTGAACGTCCTCCGCGATGAATGCGACGAGGGCTTCCCTGCGGGCGCCGTCAAGCTCGCTCATCACGTCGTCAAGCAACAAGAGCGGCTTCACATCAAGGACTTCCTCCACGATTCGCGCCTCGGCGATCTTGCAAGACAGCACGATGGATCTCTGCTGACCCTGGCTGCCGAAGCAGCTCGCGTCCATGTCGTCGAGCATGAAAGATATTCCATCGGCGTGGGGGCCGACGAGCGCGCGCTTGCGCGCCCGCTCATCGGCGCGACGCTCCCCCAACGCACGGGACAGAGCCTCGCGCACCGAATCGCGCGTATACGCAACTTCCACGCGAGGACCGGATCCGGATGGGGTCTTCGCCTCCCACGAAGGCGTGAACACGCAGGTCAGGCTTTCCCTATTGCCCGAAATCCCTTCATACGACGCGATCATATGCGGCGTAAGCCTATCGAGGAGCGCGTGGCGATAGCATGTCAATTGGGCGCCGCAGGTCACGAGCATCTCGTCAATACTATCGACCAGCGCGTCAGACGCCTCGTCTTTGAGAAGCCGGTTCTTATGCCGCAGCACGCGTTCGTAATCGCGGAGTATCACGTCGTAGTTCGCGTTCACCTGCGACCCGAGCGCGTCAACCGCACGACGGCGGTTGCCCGCCGAGCCCTTCACCAGATCCAGATCGTCGGGCGTGAACACGATGGATGGCACCATGCCGCGCAAGTCGACCGGCCGTTTCGCCTTTCCGTTCAGCTTGTAGCGCCGCGCATGGTCTTCCATGGTCAGGGCGAACTCGAGCAACCTTCGATCGTCTTCCACCGTCGCTTCGATCAAAGAACGCGACGCGCCGCGTCGGATCATCTGCTCGATGGTTGCATGACGAAAGGAGGTCAACGCCGTCATGAGCTGCACGGCCTCGATGACGTTGGTTTTCCCGACGGCGTTTGGACCGACAAGAACCGTCAAGCCTCCGATATCGGGAAGTTCGAACGAATCATACGACCTGAAATCTCTCAGGCTCAGGCGCGTTAACCGCAACGTCATCGAGTCCGCCCATCACACCGATTCACGAGTTCACGACGCATGAACACCTAGGAAACGCGAACGGGCATGACCAAGTACAGATAGTTCTCGGGGGCGACGGCTCGGAAAATGCCGGGCTTAAGGGAAGACTGCACCTCGAGATACACCTTGTCGCCGGCGACCGAGGAAAGCCCCTCGAGCACGTATGAGTAGTTGAAGGCTATCTCTACGTCTTCGCCCTCGATCTCGCAAGGAAGCGTCTCTTGCGCCGAGCCGACATCCTGCGACGCGGCGGAGATCTGGACCGTCTGCGACGCCATGTTCAGATCAAGCTTCACCGGCGAGGTCGACGAACCGAGCAGCGATGCGCGCTTCACGCCTGCGACAATGCGATCGACGTCGATGAGAGCGCGAGTCACATAGCTCTCCGGGATGAGCTGCTTGTAATTCGGAAAGTTCCCCTCGATCCTCCGGTTGATGAACACCGTATCCTCGCAGGTCACGAGAATCTGGTTATCCGCAAGCGCAATGGTGACGGGCGACTCCGTCTTCGGGAGCGAGGCTATCTCGGAAAGGAAAGAACCCGCGATGACGGCCTGGAATTCATCAGCCGTCGCATCGGGCATCGGCGCTTCGGTAACCGCGAGGCGGTACGAGTCGGTGGCGACCATGCGCAGCTGACCCGCCTCCAACGTCACGAGAACGCCGGTGAGGATGGCGCGGCTCGCATCCTTCGAGACCACGCGCGAAACACGTTTTACCATGGCGGCGAACTGCGTGAAGGGGATTTCGATACGCTGATGAACGTCGACGGAGGGGAATCCCGGGAAATCCTCGTAGTTCAAAGCCTTCAGGGAAAAAGACGAGGTATCGCACGTGATGAACGCGCGCTCGTCCTGAGCCTCGACGTGAACCGAGGCGTCGGGAAGGTTCTTCACAATGTCGGAGAAGAGCTTTCCCGGCAAAACGGCCTTGCCGTCTTCCTCGACGAGGGCGGCGGCGGAATACTGGATAGACAGTTCGAGATCCGTCGCTTGGAGAATGATTTTATCGCCGGCGGCTTCGATGAGGATACCCGAGAGCACGGGGAGCGTCGAGCGCGTGGAAACACCCTTCAGGACAATCGAGATGGCGTTTTGCAGTTCGCTTTTATTGATGCTGAATTTCATAGGGCCCCCAAAGGTCTAAACGGGTTGCGGATGAAAAAGGGTGTCGAAGCCTCATTATACCGCCTTGGATCACACCACCTTGAACCCTCAGGGATTTTTCACCGCAGGGGAAAAGCTAATTTAAAAGTGAATTCACGTGAATCAAGGTGAATTAGGTTGAAGATGAATTCATTTCAACATCAGGTTTTCCACCAAGTTCTCCCTTCGCTTTGCGGAAACTGTGGAAAACATTTCCCTGTTTTCATCAATTTGCGCATTTAGCCTGAAAAACACCTGCAAAACGCACGCCGACAGTGATGTCCCTCATGGTTGATTACTTTTCCCTGATATTGTTGATTTTACTAATTTTTCAACTCTCACCTGGTATTTCTTAATTGTTGATAACTTTAAGAACCTCATGGAGCCGATGAGAGCCTACCTTTCTCTTACATGGGCGATGCGACAGATTGGCACACGCAAACAACCTGCGAAAACCCACTTAGCGCCGAAAGTCAACAGGAAAGCGCTTGAATTCTCAACATTTCTCCGTCGCTTTCCACTTTCGATATTCAAATCTGTTCACCTTTTTCCACTTTCGATGAATAAATTGTTGATAACTCTGAAAAACCCACGTCACTTTCCTTTCAGTATTCACATTTTGTTGAAAGTTGTTGAAAACTATTGTCTTACGTTGATAAAACCCGCTCTGTGTGGATTTAAGGCCGTGAAAATAGTTAAAATGTCGGTGAATAATCCTGAATCCCTTAAACGCAGCAACATGATGGAGACGACCGTGGACCAAATTAATCCCGTGGCAGACGACTGCAGCGAAGGACCCTCGACGGAAAGCGTATCCGCCGACTACTCCTTCGTTACGGCTGTTGCCCGCATAGCCCTCTACGACGATCTGCGCAGCGCCCCGCGCGTCACCGAGATCCAGCCCGCCGAGACCGGCGCTTACATCGACGGCCTCGCAGCGCAAGTTTACGAGCAGGCTCGGCAGTCAGGCGGGACCATCCCCTACACCGTCGTGAGGGAAGTCTCGGAGAACTTCATCCACGCTCGGTTCAAGGAAATCATCGTCTCCATCCTCGATCACGGCAACACCATTCGATTCGCCGACCAAGGCCCCGGTATCAGCTTCAAGGACAAGGCGCAGCTCCCTGGCTTCTCTTCGGCGATCGAGCCGATGAAGAGCTACATTCGCGGCGTCGGGTCGGGGCTGCCCATCGTCAAGGAGTACCTTGAGTTCTCGCATGGAACCATCAGCATAGAGGACAACATGGGGTCCGGATCGGTCGTCACTATCAGCGTCGATCCGGGTCGAGTCAAAGCCGAGGAAGACGAGCTTCCCCCGTTCGACGAGAAGGCCGCCGAGATCGAGTATCAGCGATCCCTGGCGGTCGAGGCGGCCGGGTCACAGACCGCCGCCTGGGACGATCCGCGTTTCGGGGGCGCTGCGGGTGCGGGTGCCTACCCGACGACCATACCCCAGGGCGGACCCTTACCCGCCATCGCGCAGCCTGCGGCGCCTTATGCGCAGGCGGGCTTCGTCGGCGCGCCGATGGGGGCTTACCCGGGAGCGGTCATACCCCGGCAAAACTCTGCAATGAACGGCTTCCAGAGCGTTCCCCGGGGATACCCAACCACCCCCCTGCCGCAAGCCGGCGTAAACCCCGCCTACGCTCAGCCCGCATACGGCGCCGGGGCCTACGGCTCGGGCGCGTACGACGGCTACGAGGCGGCGCGGGTTCAAACCTCCATCGCAGCTCTCTCACAAAGGGAGCGCGATTTCCTCCCCATCCTCCTTCACGAAGGAGCTCTCGGCGTGACCGAGCTCTCGAAGTTAACCGACGCGCCGACGTCGAGCACGTACGTCGCACTGAGAAAACTCGAGGAAGCGGGCCTAGTCGAAACCACGGCGGGTCAAAAGCGCCTGCTCACGCAACTCGGACGCGATGTGGCGAGCTGCCTGTAAAGGCACCCGGCGCATCATCCACCCCAGTCTAAGAATTTCACCGCCCGAACAAGGCGGTGACCCCGCGTAAAAGAAGGAATCGAACATGGACAGCGGCGCACTCACCGAAAACTGGACGGCAGTCTGCAACAAAGTGAAAACGTACGAGGGAATCGACGCCTCCCAGATCAACGCGTTTTTCTCACGCCTCGAACCCCAGGCCATGAGCGAGGGGTTCTTGATGCTCACCGCCGATAACGACTTCATAAAAACCTGGATCGAGCGACATTACGTCGAGGTCATCAAACGCGCGCTCGAGGACATGTACGGGCTACCCTTCACTGTTATCATCGAAGTCGACATGACGCCGCGCGCGCCGATGCCAGCCGTTCAGGCCGCACCCGTCAGCCAGGCCGGGCAGTACGCCGCAGCTCAAATCCCAGCGGGGACTCAAGACCCCGGACAATTCAGGCAACCCTACGAGGCGGCTTCCGCGAACCCTTACTACCAGCAGGGATCCCCCTCGGGCGCCTCCACCCCTCAAGCTACGATACCGCAGGCAAGTCAGCAACAGGGAGCGCCGTACCAGCAGGACCCCTACCCGCATGCCCCGTCCCAGGACGCGCAAACCTGGACGCAACGGGAAAGCGACAGCCGGCCCCCGGCTCGCTACGCGCCCGCGCAGCAGATCACCGCACAATCCGATTTCAACGGCCGCTCTCCCGAACAGCTGCAAGATTCCGCGCCCCATGTAAACGCAGGCTCGTCGGGCTTCGATTTCGGGGGGAGCCCTCTCCCAGGCTCGCCCGCAGCCCCCGACCCATCGACCGACGCAGGCCAGATGAACCAACCGCGCGCTTTCGAAAGCAGCGCGGAGGGAAACTCGGGGTTCGAACATCCCTACAGCATGAGCGATCCGTCCTTCGACCACTACATCGACAGGAGCGCGGCGAAAGCGGAGCCGTCCGTCAAGAGCCCGCAGAGCACACCTGCCGCAGGATCGGGCGATCATCCCACATCGACGCTCACATTCGAGAATTTCGTCATCGGCGACTCTAACCGCATGGCTTACTCCATGGCCGTCGACGTTGCGGAAATGCCCGGCAAAACGCCGCTCAACCCTCTTTTTATCTACGGGAAAAGCGGTCTGGGGAAAACTCACCTCATGAGAGCCATCCAAAATTACATTTGCGAAACTCAGCCACACCTCAAGACGGTCTACGTCGACTCGGCCGAGCTCCTCTCGGACTACATGGAGGCGAGCGCGGCTCATGACAAGGAGAAGTCGAGCTACAAAAACTTCAAGACCCACTACGAGGAAGCCGATGTCCTGCTCATCGACGACATCCAGTACCTCCAGGGCAAGAAGCAAACCCTCGATATCGTCTTTCAGATATTCAACAAGCTCACCAGCCAGGGAAAGCAGATAGTTCTCTCCGCAGACCGAGCGCCGAAGAACATCGACATCGACGAGAGATACCATTCCCGGTTCAATCAGGGTGGAACCATCGATATCCAGCCTCCGGAGATCGAAACGAAGCTCGGTATCGTCAAGAGCTTCATCAACGAGTATCGGAACACCGAGGGAGGGGAGCACTTCGTCATCCCCGAGGATATTCAGATGTACATCGCCGAGAACTCGAGTTCGAACATCAGAGAACTGAAGAGCGCTGTTACGAAGGTCATCTACCAAATGACCTTCTTCAACCAACCCGACCTCACCATCTCCGATGTACGCACGCTGCTTGAGAACCACTTCTCAGGCGGTACATCGAGAAACCTGACCGTCGAGGACATTCAGAAGGAGGTTGAAACCTTCTTCAAGGTCAAGCACAGCGACCTCATCGGTCCGAAGAGAGCCAGAAACATCGTCTACCCGAGGCAAATCGCCATCTATCTTTGCCGACAGTTGCTCGATCTTCCCTTCAACGACATCGGCAAGAAATTTAACCGAGATCACAGCACGGCCATGCATTCAGTTGCGACGGTCGAGGAGATGATGAGGGGAAGCAGGGAGGTTCAGGAGGAAATCGAGACGCTCAAGCAAATCATTCGCGAGCTTTAGGCGGTGGAAACAACGGCGGATAACCGGGGAAAGGCGGAGAACAACCAGGCGATAAGTCCACAACGTCAGTCGACAACCTCTGGTCCTCCAATCGGCGTCGTGGATAACGGGTACATTTCCTTCACGATGAATTGTGTTCTCGAATACATCCGTGAACTGGGGAAACTCGAGTTATGAGCGTTTCCACCAACCTTATTGTTACTATTACCTTAGATTAATATATTAAAGGACTCCATCGGAAAGGACTCAGCCAGGCTCCGCTGCAGAGGATCGGGCGAGAATCGGACTCTCACCCGATCCCGTTACCGACTATCCTTCTCAATGATGAGATATTAGGAAGCAGATCAGGATCCAAGGAGAACAAATGAGAGGACTATCTCGCAATTTCTCAGAATAGACAATCGTGGTCATTTCCTCGATTTCGCGTGAATCTCTGAAAATGCGGTGTTGATATGGGCTTTTAAGTGATATATACTTTCGAGGTTACTCTTTGATAATGAAAGGGAATGGAAGATGAAACGCACCTACCAACCGAACAACCGCAAGCGCGCGAAGTGCCATGGCTTTCGTGCTCGCATGTCCACCAAGGGTGGTCGTGCCGTGCTTCGTGCTCGCCGCGCAAAGGGACGCAAGCGTCTCTGCGTGTAATGGGAATTCACGTTGGAGACTATCAAATCCAGCGCCGACATTTCCAACCTGTTCTCCGCAGGCAAGCGCCTGAAGACTCCGTATCTTACGCTCATCGTGGGAAGTCGGGGGAGAACAGAGAACAACGTGGGGATGAAGCAACACGACCGTGAGGGTCGTGTTGCTTTTATTGCGGGGAAAAAGAACGGAAACGCCGTTTGGCGTAATCGTGCAAAAAGACGGATGCGTGCCCTCTGTCGCGACCTTGGAGGTCCCTGGGACGGGTATGACGTAATATTTCTCGCGAAGTCATCCATCACGGGAGCTTCTTATAGTAAAGTGCTTAGCGCGTGCGACAGAACGCTCGACAAGTCTTCGCTGAGAAGCGAAGGACGTGCTGATGTTTAAGACGATGAATGTGATCAAACAAATTCCAACATGGATTGCCATCGGTTTGATCATGTTCTATCGCGCTGCGATATCTCCGCTGTTTCCGGCTTGTTGCCGTTTTGTCCCCACGTGCTCCGAATACGGCCTTATCGCCTTCAAGCGATATGGCTTTCGGA
>CALADF010000054.1 GCA_937890835.1 uncultured bacterium | reverse complement strand
TGACGCTTTGGCGCTTGACGCCATCGGGAGCCCGGGCGGTTTCGCTCCCGCGGCTCCGCGTGCGGGCTTCGACGTCATTCCCATGTGGGTGGCCGATATGAACTTCCCCGCATGCCCGTCTATCATGCGCGCGTTGTCCACGCGCATCGAGCACCCGGCGTTCGGCTATTTCGAGCCGCGCGAGGAGTACTTTCGCGCCATCATCGACTGGCATCGTCTGCGTAACGGCGTGACCGGCATGCAGCCCGTGCACATCGGGTACGAAAACGGCGTGCTCGGCGGCGTCGTGTCGGCGTTGCGCGCCTTCGCCGCGCAGGGCGATCCGGTGCTCGTGCACAGCCCCACTTACATCGGGTTCACCAAGAGCCTGCAGGCGAACGGCTTTCCCATCGTCCACAGCCCGCTTCGCCTCGACGAGCGCGGCGTGTGGCGCATGGATTTCGAGGACATGGAGCGCAAGCTGGATGAGCATCGCATTCACGCGGCCATCTTCTGCTCGCCGCACAACCCGTGCGGGCGCGTGTGGGAGCGCGCGGAAATCGAGCGTGCCATGGATGTCTACGCCGCTCATGATTGCGTGGTCGTCTCCGACGAGATATGGTCCGACATCATTCGCCCCGGGTTCACGCACGTTCCCACCCAGTCGGTGAGCGAGGACGCGCGATGCCGCACCGTGGCGCTTTACGCGCCCAGCAAGACGTTCAGCCTGGCGGGTTTGGTGGGCAGCTACCACGTCATCTACGATGGATACCTGCGCGACCGCGTGCGCGCGCAGGCGGCGAAGAGCCGTTACAACGAGATGAACGTGCTGTCCATGCACGCGCTCATCGGCGCGTATTCGGAAGAGGGCGCTCGTTGGACCGACGAGCTGCGCCAGGTGATTGCCGGAAACGTGGACGCGGTCATGGACGCGTTAGGCTCGCGTTTCAAGGGCGTCTCGGCGGCGCTTCCGCAGGGCACCTACATGCTGTTCCTCGACTGCGCGCGATGGTGCGCGGAACGCGGCAAATCCATCGAGGATGTGGAGCGTGCCGCATGGGATGTGGGCGTGGCGGTGCAAGACGGGCGCATGTTCGGCGGGCCGACGCATCTGCGCATGAACGTGGCGTTGCCGCGGGTGCGCGTGGAGGAAGCGCTCGATCGGCTCGATCGCTTCGTGTTCAACGCGTAGGAGCGTCGCGACTGCGAAAGGCGCTTGAGGCGAGGAAAGCGCTTGACGCGAAGCTGCGGAAACGGAGAAGGGGCGGGTCGTCTCCGTGCGGGCAGCGCGTTGGGCCCCGTCTCCTCGTCTGCCGTGGGTCTATTCCAGGTACGCGCCCGTCTGACGCTCCCACAGATGCGCGTAGGCGCCGCCTTGCGCGATCAGCTCCTCGTGCGGTCCGTCTTCGGCCACGCGCCCGTCATCGAGCACCACGATGCGGTCGAGGCTTGCCACGGTCGAGAGGCGGTGCGCCACCACGATGCACGTGCGGCCGCGCATGAGGGTGGAAAGCGCGTCTTGCACCAAGTGCTCGCTTTCGGAGTCGAGCGCGCTCGTCGCCTCGTCGAGAACGAGCACCGGGCAGTCGGCTAAAAGCGCGCGGGCGATGGCGATGCGCTGGCGTTGTCCGCCCGACAGCTTCACGCCGCGTTCGCCGGTGATGGTGTCGAAGCCCTGCGGGAGCTTCTCGATGAACTTGAGCGCGTTGGCGCGTCGCGCGGCCTCGCGGATCTCCTCGATGGTGGCGTCGGGGCGGCCGTAGGCAATGTTCTCGGCGATGGTGCGGTGAAACAGCAGCGCCTCCTGCGGCACGTAGGCGATCTGCCGGCGCAGGGATTGCTGCGTGCATTCGGCGATGTTCTGCCCGTCGATGAGTATGCGTCCTTCCTGGATGTCGGACAGGCGCAGCAAGAGCTTGGTAAGCGTCGTTTTCCCCGCTCCGCTCATGCCCACCAGACCCACGCGTTGGCCGGCGGGGATGTGCAGGTCGAATTTGTCGAACACCTGGGTTTTGACGTTCCCGTCGGTGTAGAAGAAGTCGATTCCCGAGAAATCGATGGCTCCTTCGGTCACCTTCAAATCGGGCGCGTCGGGCGCGTCGGCCACCAGTCGCGGCTCATCGAGGATGGCGGTCATGCCGCTCGCATCGCCGAAGGCGCGGTTCATGCGCTGCAGGCCGTTGTTGATGAAGTTGAACTGGTTGGTGATGGTGTAGGTGTAGGTGAACATGACCACGAGCGTGCCGGGCGTGATGCCGTACCAGGCGTTGCCGCCGGCGATGAACACGGTGACCACCGACATGATGACGATGGTGATGCAGGCGGTGATAACGCCGCGTGCGAGCGATGCCCACATGCGCTTCGAGTCGCGCGCAACCACCTCGCGGTTCGCGTCGTCGAACAAACCGCGCTCGTAGTCCTCGCGCCCGTAGGTCTTCACCGCGAGGATGTTCGCCACCGAATCGGAAAGCTCGCCCGACAGCTGGTTCTGCGCGCCGGCCGCTTGTTCGTTCAGGTGCAGGATGCGCTTGTACATGTAATAGGAAACACAGGCGTACACTGCAAGCAGAATCATGAGGATGACGACGTAGACGGGTACGCGCGGCGCCAAGATGGCGCAGGTGAATATCACCGAGCACAGCACCGGGAGGAACGGGAACGTGATGGTTTCGAGCAGCAGCTGGTAGGCGCTCATGAACTTGGTCGTCTGGCTGACGAGCGTACCGCCGAATCGGTTCGAATGGAACGACATGGATTGGTTGCACAGCGCATCGAAGCTCATGGTAGCCAGATCGTACGCGGCGGCTATCTCAAGCTTGTACATGGTGTAGTCCTGCAGCTTGCTGGCCGCCTGGCCGGCCACGTTGATGCCGATGAGCGCGGCGATGTAGGGACCGAACACGGTGAGAACCCGGTCGGCGGGCACAGGATCGGCGCTGACGCGATCGACGATGAGGCTCATCACGTAGGGGTTGCCGTACGAGAGAAGCGCGACGAACAGAAAGGTTGACGCCATCAGCGCGGCGAACAAGCCGAGGTGGCGACGCGTGACGAGCCGGTAATAGTGAAGGGTCCGTCGGGTCAGCGATTTCTTCGATTTCGTGGGGTTCATGGGGTCTCGCTTAGGTCGGTTCGCGTTTCGTCTTCGGACGCGCATCGCGTTCTCCTCGCCGCGATCGCGTGCGGTTGCTCCTTCTCGCCGAGCGTCCGCCTCCGTGCTGCGGTTTTGGCGTCGTTTCAGGCGAGCAATAGCTCCTCGAGCTCGTCGAGGGCGTCGACGATGCGGGCGGGCTTCGCCGCCGCAAGCTCCCCGTCGGGCGCGTACCCCCAGCTGACGGCGATGGCGTCGATGCCGAAGACACGCGCGCCCTCGATATCGTGGACGCGATCGCCCACCATGACCACGTCGTCGACGCCGGGGTTGCCGAGTCTGCGCAGCGCCTCTTCGATCACCTGGTCTTTTCTCATGCGATCGGCGCTCATGCTGGCGCCGGCGATGACGTCGAAGTAGGGCGTTAACTCGAAATGGTCGAGGATGATGCGGGCGAACTCCTCGGGCTTCGAGGTTGCCAGCGCGATGACCGCGCCCGCGTCGCGGAGCTTTCCGAGCAAGGCTTCGACGCCGTCGAACACGCGGTTCTCGTAAAGGCCTGTGACGGAGAATCGTTCGCGGTAGGCTTCCACGGCGGCTTCCGCTTGCTCGTCGCTCATGCTGTAGCGCGTTGCGAACGACTCACGCAGCGGTGGCCCGATGAACGTCGTCAGGTTTTCCTGGGCCTCCTGTATGCCGAAGCGGGCAAGCGCGAACTGGACGCAGCGGGTGATGCCCTCCCAGGGATCGGTGAGCGTTCCGTCGAGGTCGAAAAGCACATAGCGGTACAAGGCGTCACATCTCTTTCTTGCATGGTTGAAAATCGTGCGATGAGCTCCCATTGTAGTGCAAGGGCGAGTGACCCGCCTTCAAACACGGCGGGCGGCGACGTGCGAAAGACGGAGACGCAGGCGGCGCGGCGCGTGGGTGCCGCACGCCGCTCCTCGAGCGATTCGCTTCACCGCTCACGCGCGAATATCGCCCGAAGGGGAAGATGGATCGTTAGGTCTCCCTCGTAGAACATTAAACGTTATCTAATATAAGACTAGATACAATATACGACTAGGTATATCGTAAGATATATGTTAGTAATACGGGAAAGGGGACCGAAATGGAAAACGAAGGGGCTATGTCGCGTCGGACGTTTGTGAAGGCTGCAGGTGCGATGGGCGTTCTCGCGGGTATGGGATCGCTGGCCGGTTGCGCGAGCGGCGAGGGGGACGCTTCTGAAGGCGCGTCCACTCAGTCCGCATCCGTCGACAACACCGTTAGCGACGAGGTGGAAGATCTCAATCTGGTTGTTCTGGGCAAGGACATCAAGATCGCCTGCATTATCATGGCGCTTGAGAACGGCTACTACGAGCAAGAGAAGCTCAACGTCGTGAAGCAGACGGTCTCGGGCGGCTTCCCCGAGGCCATGCCCGCTCTTTCCCAGGGCACGGCAGATGTGCTTCCCTTCGGCTCCATCCCCACGTGCACCTATATCGGGCAAGGCGATGACCTCGTCATCTTCGGCGGCACGGTCGCGAACGGCTCGGAATGCGTGACCCTTGTTGAGAACAAGGATAAGTACAAGACCCCGGAGGATTTCCGTGGGAAGAGGATCGGTTGCTTCCGCATGGAGACCGGTCATATGGTGACCAAAAGCTGGCTGCGTGAAAACGGTATCGAAGACGGTAAGGACGTTGAGTTCGTCTTGCTCGAAAGCTCTGCCGCGGAAGTGGCCGCTGTCGAGAACGGCGAGCTTGACATGTGCTTTGTGAACAGCGGGTACGGGTACGTGGCGAAGCAGGGCGGCAAATGCGATGTGGCGTTTCGCCCCGACGAGCTCATCGGCCGTGAGTTCCCGTGCTGCCGTCAGAGCACCAACCGCAAGGCGTTCGAGGAGAAGCGCTCGGCGCTTATCAAGTTCGAGATCGCGAACTTGCGCGCATACGCCGATATCGTCAACGACCATGACAAGACCATCGCGTCGTTGGTCGCGTACTCCGGTCAACCTGAGGAATACGTCGAGAACGTGATCTACGGCACGGACGGGTACGTCGCCGCGATGGAGTTCGAGATGGATCCTTATACCGATGCGGTCAAGGAGTTTTACGCCGATATGGTCGACAACGGAGATATTGAAGATACGAACAAGGATCTTATCGACGCGCATCTCGATTCGACCATTTACAAGGCGGCCCTTGACGAGGTGGTGCGCCGCGGTGAGAACGCCGATATCTACACGACGCTTCTCGAGACCTACGCTACGCACAACACCTTGGGTCTGTAGCTTTCGCAGTTCCCCTTTCTTGACGTGAAGCGGCTCTGTTGGTCGCTTCACGTCGTGTTGTCTGAAAGAGCGCATTCGGTCGACTACGCCGGTCATCGAGTGGATGCGGAAGGATGCTATGCCAACTATCGAATTCAACAACGTCTATTACGATTACGTCGTCGCCGATGGGGCCTACCGTGCGCTTGAGGGAGTCGATCTCGAAGTGAACGATGGCGAGTTCGTCTGCCTCGTGGGGCACTCGGGCTGCGGTAAGTCGACCATGCTCAACTTGATAGCGGGACTTGCGCAACCAACTGCGGGGGAGGTGCTCATCGACGGCGAACGCGTCGGCGGACCGGGACCCGATCGTTCCATCGTCTTTCAAAGCTACTCGCTGTTTCCCTGGCAAACCGCCCTCGGCAACGTTTCGTTCGCCTTGCGTCGCACTCATCGTGAGATGGGCAAGCTCGAGGCTCGCGAGCGTGCGATGGCGCTTCTCGATCAGGTCGGCATCGCCGAAGCCGCCACGCGTTATCCGTTTCAGCTTTCGGGCGGCATGAGACAGCGCGTCGCCATCGCGCGCGCCCTCGCCGTCGACGCACCCGTCATGCTGCTCGACGAGCCGTTCGGCGCGCTTGACCCGCTCATCAGGCGTAAGCTTCAGCGGCTGCTGATCGACTTATGGGGTGCGGGATGCTGCAAAACGGCGGTGTTCGTCACTCACGACATCGACGAAGCGCTCACGCTTGCGGACCGCATTGTGTTCATGGAACCGCGGCGCATCGTGCGGGAGTTCGCGCTTCCCTGCGACCGCTCGCGCGATGTCGATGAATGGCGCGATGATCCGCGCATGCGGCAGATAAAAAGCGAAGTCCTCGCCTTGTTCGAAGCGTCCGCCTCCGAAGGGGGCGATGAGGAGTGAATTGCACGAAAAACAGTGAAAGATCCCCGTTCGGAAGGGTTGTCTCGCGATGGGCTCCTTTTGCCGTCGCCTCAATTGCGCTGATCGTTCTGCTCGTCGCCATAGCGGTTCCCGGCAAGGCGACGCCCCGGACGAGCGTTCCTTTCGTCGTCGCGGTGCTCATCATCGAGGGCTTGTTTCTCTGGCGGTACTTCGCCGGGGGCAGAAAGAGCTCGACCTGTCATATCGTATCGGCGGTGTTGCTGGTTCTCGTTGTCTGGGAGCTTGCTTCGACTGATCTGCGCATAGCGCATCCCGTGCTCATCCCGACGCCCGAGAACGTGTTCGCGGTGTTCCCCGCTCGGTGGGAGGAGCTGCTGCTCAACGTGGTCTCGTCGATGACGCTGCTCGCCGAGGGCTTCGTCACATCGCTTGCCTGCGCGACGATAGTCGGATTGTTCGTCGGGTGGATGCCGAAAGTTCGCGAGGCGGTGTACCCGATCGCGCATGTGCTCGCGCCCGTTCCCGCCATCGTGTTCGCACCGTATCTGGTGATGCTCCTGCCGTCCTTCAAGGCTGCGGCGGTGGCGGTGATTTTCCTCGGCATCTTCTGGCCGACGCTTCTGGGGACGATCTTGCGCGTCGAGTCGATGGACCGCCACATTCTCGATTCGGCGAAGATGCTGGGGCTGTCCACGCCCGAGATGATCTTCAGGGTTTTGCTGCCGTACTTGTATCCTGCGGTCGTCACGGGGCTGAAGACGCAGCTGCCCGCGGCGATGCTCATGCTGGTTATGGCGGAGATGTACGGCGCCACGAGCGGACTGGGGTACTTCGTCATCAACTACACCAATTACGCCAATTACGCGAACGTGGTCGCGGGCATCATCGTGGTCGGCATCGTCGTCACGGTGCTCGACGTCTTGGTGGATGCGCTTATCCGCAAGACGGTCAAGTGGAGCGAGTAGCGCCGGCGTGTCGGCGCTTGGCCCGTTCGCTTACGGTGATATGATTCGGCGCGTGCGATGGATTCGCCCGCTGCGGTGGAAGGAGGACATGATGTCTCACGGGAAAGGGATTTGCCTGGAGTGCGGCGAGCCGCTTGCGTACTTCGAGGAGGCGCAGGAGGTCGTGTGCTGCGTTTGCGGTAAGAAGGAGACGGGGCGCAGCATCTGCACGGCCGGGCATTACGTGTGCGATGCATGCCACCGTGCGGGCGGCGTCGACGTCGCGACGGAGTTCTGCCTGAGCACGGATTCGAAGGATCCCGTTTGGATCGCGCAGCAGATCATGGCGGACAAGGCGGTGTACCCTAACGGGCCGGAGCACCACTCCCTTATCGGCATGGCGCTCATGGCGGCGTATCGCAACGCGGGCGGAGAGATCGACCTTGAACGCGGCTTGGCGGAGATGCGCCGTCGATCGATGCAGGTGCCGGGCGGTACGTGCGGGTTTTGGGGCGTGTGCGGCGCGGCGACGAGCGCGGGCCAGTTCTGGTCGATCGCGTCGGGCTCGACGCCGATGACCCGCGACCCGTGGGCTCAGTGCCAGCGGCTCACGTCGCGCGTTCTCGGGAAGCTGGCGGATCTGGGCGGGCCGCGCTGCTGCAAGCGAACGGGCTTCACCGCGATTCTCGAGACCGTCAGCTTCGTGCGCGAGCAGAGCGGCGTTTCCATGGAGGTCCCCGAGAAGGTGACGTGCGCCTTCTCGGGCGGCAACCGAGAATGCCTGCGCGAGAAGTGCCCGTACTATCCGGGGGCCTAGCGTTCGAGGACTGTGCGGCGGCGCGTTCGCTTCGCGAACTCGGGTGGCGTTGCGCGCCGTTTCCCTCCGACTTCCGCAGATGCTGCGTGTTAACCGCGCTGCGCACGATGCGGCCACGCGCGTGGGGTACAATGCTCCTTCGCGCCTGAAGGGGGTGCGCTTGCGCGCCGTCGTCCCTTCGCGGGCGCGGCGGTTTTCACAGGTTGCGGCGCAGGCTTCACGCCATGTCGTCCGCGAAGTCCGAAGGAGCGGCGATACATGTCCATCGATCTCGATACGTTGAACGATCCCCAGCGTGAGGCGGTTCTGACCACCGAGGGACCTCTTCTGGTGCTTGCAGGCGCGGGGTCGGGAAAGACGCGTGTGCTGACGTTTCGCATCGCCCGTCTGATCGAGCAGGGCGTCTACCCTTGGCAGATCCTCGCCATCACCTTCACCAACAAGGCGGCGGCCGAGATGCGCGAGCGTCTCGCGGGCCTGGTCGGCGGAAGCTCGCGCGGCATGTGGGTGTCCACCTTCCACAGCATGTGCGTGCGCATGCTGCGCGCCGACGCGGACAAGCTCGGGTTCACGCAGAGCTTCACCATCTACGACACCGACGATCTCAAGCGCCTGTACAAAGAGATCATGGCCGAGCTCGACATCGATCCGAAGCGCTATCCGGTCAACTCGCTCATGAACCGCATCTCCCAGGCGAAAAACGAGCTGATCGTCCCGCGCGATTTCTCCGTTCAGGCCACCGATCCGGTCGGCAAGGTGGCGGCGCGCGTGTACGAGCGTTTGCAGGAGCGCCTGCGCGCGGCGAACGCGTTCGACTTCGACGATCTGCTGGTTTATGCGTATCTGCTGCTGAAGAACCACCCCGAGGTTCTCGCCGCGTACCAGGATCGCTTCCGTTACATCATGGTGGACGAGTACCAGGACACCAACCACGCGCAGTACGAGATCACGATGCTTTTGGCCGCAGGGCACAAGAACATCATGGTAGTTGGCGACGACGATCAGTCCATCTACTCGTGGCGCGGCGCCGATTTGCGCAACATCCTCGAGTTCGAGAACGACTTCCCCGAGGCGCACACGGTTAAGCTCGAGCAGAACTACCGCAGCGTGGGCAACATCCTCGCCGCCGCCAACGCGGTCATCGCCAATAACCAGCATCGCAAGCAGAAGAAGCTGTTCACGGCTTCGGGCGACGGGGAGAAAATCAACGTTTACATGGCCACCGACGAGCGCGACGAGGGGCGCTGGATCGCCGGCGAGATAGAGAAGAAGAGCCGTGAGGGCATGTCCTACGACGACATGGCGGTGTTCTACCGCACCAACGCGCAGTCGCGCATGCTCGAAGACATGCTGCTGCGCGCGGGCGTGCCCTACCGCATCGTCGGCGGCACGCGATTCTTCGACCGCGCCGAGATCCGCGACGTCATGGCGTATTTGACGTTGGTGGTCAACCCCGCCGACGACATCGCCGCCAAGCGCGTCATCAACGTACCGCGCCGCGGCATCGGCAAGACCTCCGTCGAGCGCATCGAGCAGTTCGCGCGCGAGATGGACATGCCCTTCCTCGAGGCGGCCGAGCTTTTGATCGTGGATCCGGACACGCGTGCGGCGACGCGCAAATCGGTCGCCGAGTTCGTGACGCTCATCAAGACGGCGCGCAGCTACGAGGGGCAGCTTCGCCGCGTCATCGAGACCATCGTCGACGACTCGGGTCTCATCGGCGCGTTGCAGGCCGAGAACACCGACGAGGCGCGCGGTCGCGTGGAGAACATCAAGGAGTTCCTGAGCGTCGTCGACGAGTTCTCCGACACGCATGGCGATGATGACGCCATGTACGATGCGCCCTCGGGCGAAGGCGCGAAAGGGGAGCCCGTGCGCGTTTTGCGCGGCGATTCTTTGGCCGACTTCATCGAGTGGGTGCGTTTGCGCACCGATTTGGACACCATGGCCGACGACGGGCACGCCGTCACGCTCATGACCGTCCACTCCTCGAAGGGCCTCGAGTTCGATTGCGTGTTCGTGGCGGGCATGGAGGAATCGCTGTTCCCCCATATGAACTCGGTCGGGGACGGCGCGGCGGTCGAGGAGGAGCGAAGGCTTGCCTACGTCGCCATCACGCGCGCTCGCAAGCTCCTTTACCTTACGTGCGCGCAGCAGCGTCAGATCTTCGGCCAGACGTCGGCGAACCCCACGTCGCGCTTCATCAATGAGATCCCGGCGGAGCTTCGCCGCGTCTCGGGCGTCGGGTCCGCAGGCTTTTCGGGCACCGGATGGGAGAAGCGGGGAAGCCGCCGGGGCATCGCGGGCTCGGGTGCCGAAGCGGGCGAGGGGCGCGTGTTCGGCCGCTCGAGCGCATCCGGCTCGGCGGGGCGCGCCGACCGCACGCGCGCGGGGCGCAGCGGGCACGGCGGCATGAGCCTCAACGAGGGCATGCGCTCGCGTAGCTTCTCGGGCTCGGCTGCGCGAAAGACTTCATCCCAGGGAACTTTCGCGGTGGGGGACACCGTCGATCACAAGACGTTCGGACGCGGTAAGGTGACCAAGGTCGACGGCGACACCCTGCACGTCAAGTTCGCGAAAAACGGCCAGACCAAAAAGCTTCTGAAGGATTACGCGCCCATCGTGAAGATCGGCTAGCGCGGCTTTCGCTTGAACCGCCTCGACGCGTGCGCCCGTCGTCGTCGGAGCGTGCGAGCGTGTAAGCCTCTCGGTGGGTTATCCGCGCCCCGCGCACCAAGCGCAGGCGCTCGGGGTGGCGGCGATGCCCCCTAAGGCGCTTTCCCGCAGCTCGAAGGGAAGCGTCCGCCCGACCGCGTCCATGGCGGCGACGGTTTCGTCGAAGCCGACGAGGTTCGCAACCCCCGCGAGCGCGATCTGCGCGCTGGCGAGCGCGGTGAGCGCCGCGGTGGCGTTTCTCTTCTGGCAGGGTATTTCGACCAGTCCGCCGACGGGGTCGCACACCAGCCCCATCAGGCAGGTCAACGCGTTCGAGGCGGCGTCGAGCGCTTGCGAGGCCGTGCCGCCCGTCATCGCGACGGCGGCAGCGGCTGCCATGCCGGCGGCAGAGCCCACCTCCGCTTGACAGCCCCCCTCCGCGCCGGACACGCTGGCGTTGCGTGCGATGAGGTGTCCGGCGGCTGCTGCGGTGAGCAGACCTTCCCGTAGCGTGTCGCGTGGGATGTCGCGGTGTTTCGCCAGCGCGAGGAGCACGGCGGGTACCACGCCCGCCGATCCTGCGGTCGGCGCGGCGACGATGCGTCCCATGGCGGCGTTGGTCTCAAGCACGGCGAGTGCGAATGCGACGGCATCGGAGGAGAGCGCGTCGAGCAGCGAAGACGAGCCGTCGTCGCCGGCCGCATCGCGCAGGGCCTTCGCCTCGCCGCCGATGAGTCCGCCTGTCGAGCGCAGGGGCGCGTCGGCGGGCTCGGTCGCCGACGCCTCCATGATGGAGAGAACCCGGTCGAGGTATTCGTCGATTCCCGCGCCGCGTCCATCGAGGGCGCACAGCGCCTCTTCGCGCATGCGGTAGGCGTGCGCGATAGAGCACTTCTCCGCAGCGCAAAGCGCGATGAGCTCGGCTCCCGACGTGAAATCGAAGGCGTCGAACCTCTTCTCGGCGCTCGCCTCGTCAAGTGCGGGCGCCGAGGCGGCGATCCGGTTCATCGCGGGGATGACGCGGACGTCGAGAATCGATTCGTGCTCGGCGATGAGACTTCTCACCTGCGGGGGGATGGCGTCGTCGGTTTCCATGACGGTGTAGGCGGTCGCCCCGCGCCGCGTGCGGTACATGCGCGTGGTCGCGATGTTGACGCCGCGTTCGGCGATGCACGAGGCGATGTGCGCGAGCACGCCGCGCTCGTCGCGCTGGCGGATGACCACGCTGGTGTGCTCGCCGGTTACGTCGACGTCGATGCCGTCGATGCGGGTGATGACGGCCGCTCCGCCTCCGACGCTCACGCCCCGCACCTCGAGTCGCGTCGCATCCGGTTCTTCCATGACGATGTCGACGGTGTTGGGGTGATCGGCGTCCCGGCGCGTTTCGCGGACGAACTCGACGTCGAGGCCCCGATCACGTGCGATGGAGAACGAGTCGCGGATCTCAAGGTCGCACGCGTCGAAGCCGAGCATGCCGGCGACAAGCGCCTTGTCGGTGCCGTGTCCCGAGCCCGTGTGCGCGAACGATCCGTATAACGTGAAGGTGACGCGCGCGGGGGGCTGCGCGCACAGGTTTCGCGCCATCTTCGCGATGGCGAGCGCGCCTGCCGTGTGCGAGCTCGAAGGCCCCACCATGACAGGTCCGATGATGTCGCGCAGGCCTAATGTCTTCATGCTGACCTCTCTTCGCCGGGCCGTCCGATCGCCCGAGCGGGCGCGTGCCGGTCATTCTACCACTGCGAGCGCCTCGGGGTCGTGCTCCGAACCCGGGCTGCGGTCCGCTCGCCTCTCGCTGGGCAATTGGGGAGTTTAGGCGATGCCTTCGGTTGCGTGTGCATCGCTCGTCGCGCCTCGCGCTATACTGGGCGACTGGCAGCCGTCGAGCGCGTGCTGCCCTCTTGTACGTTGCAGATTGTGACGGCGCTCGAGCCGGCTTGGTTCCGCGTCGGCGGGGGAGACCGCGCCGGTTCCGCGAACGCCCTTCGCTCGCACCGCGCCGTGTAAGGAGTTTTTCGTATGCCGGCACCGGTTGTGATCGTAGGACACAAGAATCCCGATAACGATGCCATCTGCGCTGCCGTCGGGTACGCGCACTTGAAAAACGAGCTCGCCCGACGCGGTGCGAACGGCGGCGAGCCCAAGTTCGAGTTCATCCCCTGCCGCCTCGGCCCGCTGCCCCCCGAGAGCGCGTGGGTCCTCGAGCAGAACGGCATCCCGACGCCCCAGGTTATCGGGCATGTGCACGCGCGCGTCGCGGACGTGATGACCCCCGATCCCATTTCCATCAGCGCGCAGGCGACGCTGCTCGAGGCGGGGCGTTTGCTTCGTCAACACAACATCCGCGCGCTCGTGGTCACCAACGACGACGGCACGTACCGGGGCCTCATCACCACGCGCATGATCGCCGAGCGCTACATCGCCGCGACCGACGTGCTCGAAGAGGGCGGCGCCAACGAGATGGCCGTTGCGGGCGACCTCATCGCATCGCTCGGGCAGAAGGTCGACGACATCATCGAGACCGACGTCCTCGTCCTCGACAAGGGCGTTCTTCTGAAGGAAGCCATCGAGGACCTCATGGCGAGCGAGCTTCGCGAGGCGGTCGTCCTCGACGACGAGGGCTTCGCCATCGGCATCGTGACGCGCACCGATGTGGCGGTGCGGCCTAAGCGCCGCGTGATCCTCGTCGACCACAACGAGACGCGTCAGGCGGTCAACGGCATCGAGGAAGCCGAGATCATGGAGATCCTCGACCATCATCGCATAGGGGACGTGACCACGTCGAATCCGATCAAGTTCGTCAACATGCCCGTCGGCTCCTCGGCGACCATCGTCGCACTCGAGTACCAGCGCCTCAACGTCGACGTCCCGCCCGCCATCGCGCGCGTGCTTCTGTCCGCCATCATGACCGACACGGTCATCTTGAAGTCGCCCACCGCCACCGATTACGATCGTGAGCAGGTCGAACGTCTCGCGGCCGTCGCGGGCGTCGACCCCATCGAGTTCGGGCTGTCCGTCTTCAAATGCCGCGGCCGCGAGGACGGCATGCCCGTGGAGAAGCTCGTCGGTGCGGACTCCAAGGAATTCCAGCTCGGCGATTCGGTCGTGCTCATCGCTCAGCACGAGACGGTCGATCTTCCCGCCGTCATGGAACGCGAGCAGGAGATTCGCGAGCACATGCGCTCCATCCTGAAGGCCCACGACTACGAGTTCGTACTGCTTCTCGTCACCGACATCATGGCCGAGGGAAGCCAGTTCATCTGCGAGGGCAACCGCCGCATCGTCAACCGTGTGTTCGGCATCGAGTGCACGGGGGAGGGCGGCACGTGGATGCCGGGCGTCCTCTCCCGCAAAAAGCAGGTCGCCGCTAAGATCCTCGGTTAGCGTGTTCGCATCGAGCCGATGGGAACGACGGCGTCACGGTCGTCTCGCCGCCCCTTCCGACCAGCGGTTTCTCACGTAATCGACGAGAAACCGGTAGAAGTCGAAAGCGGCGGCGTCTTCGCGCACGTGCGATGCGCGCGTCAGGGCTATTGTGCGCTCGAACTCCTCCTCGGCCAGCCGTGCCAGGCGAGCGCTTCCGTCTCCGAGAGCCTCCCAGCTGCAGGTCGGCCAAAACCCCACGCCCAGCCCGAGGCCGATGACCTTTCTCACCACGGCGGGGTTGTCGCTTTCGAATCCGATGCGCGGGTGGAACGCGCGGCCGGCGCACAACGCGTCGCACACCTCGCGCAACCTGCGCGAACCCGCAAGGCACACGAACGGCTCGTCGGCGAGCTCGTCAAGCGACACCACGTCGCCGAACGAGCTGCTTTCCGGCACCGCTATGCCGATGCGCTCGCGGAACAGGGTGCCCTCGCCGACCGCGATGCCCTCGCCTCGCGCATTCGACGAGCTTGGCATCACGGTCGATACGGTGATATCGCAGGCGGATTCGAGCTCGTCTTGGGTGATGCGGAAGTTGACTGCGGGAAACGATGCGCGATACGCCGTGATGGCATCGACGACGACGTTCGACGCGGAGAAGATGCCGACCTTCACCGTGCCCGCCTCGCCCGCCGCGAAGGCTCGCACGTCCTCGGGAGCTGTTTCCAGGATCTCCATAGCGGGCGCGATGCGGTCGCGCAGATAGGCGCCTGCCGGGGTGAGGCGGATGTTGCGCCCTGCTCGGGCGAACAGCTCGACCCCAAGCTCCGTTTCGAGTCTTTTTATCGATTGCGTGAGAGCGGGCTGGGCGATCCGCAGGTTACGCGCGCTGTGCGTGACATGCTCGGTGCGCGCAACCTCGAGGAAGTACTTGAGCTGGAGGATGTCCACGATCGGCCCCTTCCGAACAGATAACCGAAACGTTATTAATTATAGCAACAATATATATTAGACATTATTGGATATGCTCCTAGAATAACGTTCTGCTTCGATGGGAAATCAAAGCAGGGGAGGGGATCCTCCTCCGCGTGGAAAGAAGGAGAAGATCAATGGCGGAGATTCTCGAAGCGGTCATGCTCGTATGCTTCGGTTTGTCGTGGCCGATGAACGCTTACAAGAACTACAAGGCGCGCACGGCGGCGGGCGCAAGCTGGCAGTTCATCCTGCTCATCACGCTCGGTTACGTTGCGGGTATCGCGGCGAAGTTCGTGTCGGGTTCTCTGAACTGGGTGTTAGCGGTTTACTTCATCAACTTGGCGTGCATCGGCGTGAACTGGGCGGTTTACGTGCGCAACCGCAGGCTCGACGCCCGTCGTTCCCTCGAACGCTCTGCGTGCGCATAGCTCCACGATCTGCGTCGACGTTCGAGCGGGCGCTTTGGCCGGTGTCCTCGGGCGCGCAGGATGCGCATGGCGCTGCATGCGACGCCTTCTCGCCCGTCGTGAGCCCGTCGCGTGCGGCGCTTGCGCACCGTCGTGAGCCCGCCCTGCGCCCGTCTTCGTCCTCGCTCAAGCCCCGTCCCTCGCGCTCTCGCCCTGCGCTCGCCTCGCGCTCTCTTCTGCCCGAGCTCCCCGCGGCCAGCTTGCGCCCGCCGTTTCGTCGCTCCCCGTGAGTGCGATAGCGAAAAAAATTCCCGATATCGTCTTGATGCGGGTGGGCACGTTCGCAAAAAATGTCTGACCTGGGATTTTGTAGAAAACGTGATATGGATACACCCGGATGCGTGGCGTTTGACAAGCTGGGGGAAGGGGATTAATATTCTCGATCGCGCCTCGAGGAGGCGTAGATTTTCGTGTGCTTATGTAAGCTCAGGATATAAGAAAGGAAGAGTCTTGCCTACTATTAATCAGTTGGTCCGCAAGGGCCGCAAGAAGACGGCTGACAAGAAGAAGACGCCGGCTCTCAAGGGCAACCCGCAAAAGCGCGGCGTGTGCACTCGCGTGTACACCACCACGCCCAAGAAGCCGAACTCGGCTCTGCGTAAGGTCTGCCGTGTTCGCCTGGTGAACGGCATGGAGGTCACGGCCTACATTCCGGGCATCGGCCACAACCTGCAGGAGCACTCCATGGTGCTCATCCGCGGCGGTCGTGTCAGGGACCTCCCCGGTGTTCGCTACAAGGTCATCCGCGCTGCTCTCGACTGCGCAGCCGTGGACAGCCGCAAGCAGGCGCGCAGCCGCTACGGCGCCAAGCGCCCCAAATAAGTAACCGCTAAGTCGCACGGGTTCGAATGACGTCATCCGGCAAGGGGTCGGATCGGCGGAACCTAATGGGTGGGAGAAAGACACCTCGAAGTGCGCAGGAAATGAAGGAGATTCACATGCCGCGTCGTGCAGCAGCAGTCCGCCGCGAAACGCAGCCGGACGCAAAGTACAACAATCGTCTCGTCACGCAGCTGATCAACAAGGTTCTGCTTGACGGCAAGAAGTCCATCGCCGAGGGCATCGTCTACGGTGCTTTCGAGATGGTCGAGGAGAAGACCGGCCAGGATCCGCTGACCGTCTTCAAAAAGGCCATGGACAACGTCCGCCCCACGCTCGAGTGCAAGCCCAAGCGCGTTGGCGGAGCTACCTACCAGGTCCCGATGGAGGTCAATTCCCGTCGTGCGACCACGCTTGCCATCCGCTGGATCGTTGACTTCTCGCGTAAGCGCAAGGAGCACACCATGGTGCAGCGCCTGGCGAACGAGATCATCGATGCGTCCGAGAACACCGGTGCTTCCGTCAAGAAGCGCGAGGACATGTACAAGATGGCCGAGGCCAACCGTGCGTTCTCGCACTACCGCTTCTAGGAACGGGTGGAACACATGGCAAAGATTGATCTGAGGGATACGCGCAACATCGGTATCATGGCCCACATCGACGCGGGCAAGACTACCACCACCGAGCGCATCCTTTACTACACTGGCAAGACTCACAAGATTGGCGAGGTCCATGACGGCGCCGCTACCATGGACTGGATGGTCCAGGAACAGGAGCGCGGCGTTACCATCACCGCTGCTGCCACCACGTGCTTCTGGAAGTATCCGGGTGGCGCGGCCGACGGCAAGGAATATCGCTTCCAGATCATCGACACCCCCGGCCACGTGGACTTCACCGCTGAGGTCGAGCGCTCTCTGCGCGTTCTCGACGGCACCGTCGCCGTCTTCGACGCCGTCGCAGGCGTGCAGCCGCAGTCCGAGACCGTTTGGCGTCAGGCCGAGCGTTACGGCGTTCCGCGTATCGCCTTCATCAACAAGTACGACCGCGTCGGCGCGGACTTCTTCCATGCCATCCAGACCATGCGCGACCGTCTCGATGCGAACGCCGTCGCCGCTCAGATCCCCATGGGATCCGAGGATCGCTTCTGGGGCATCGTCGACCTCGTGACCATGACCGCGTGGGACTTCAAGGCTGACGAGAAGGGCATGACCTACCCCGAGCCGATGGACGAGATCCCGGCCGAGTTCGCCGAGGACGCCGAGCTGTACCGCCAGGAGCTTCTCGAGGCTGCCGCCGACTGCGACGACGACCTCATGGAGAAGGTTCTCATGGAGGAGGAGGTCTCCGTCGAGGAGCTGAAGGCCGCCATCCGCAAGGGCGTCATCTCCTGCAAGATCAACCCCGTGTTCGTGGGCTCCGCCTACAAGAACAAGGGCGTTCAGGAGCTGCTCGACGCTGTCGTCGACTACATGCCTTCCCCGGTCGACATCCCGGCTATCCAGGGCACCAACCCGGATACCGGCGAGGAGGAGGAGCGTCCCGCCGACCCGAAGGCCCCGTTCGCCTCGCTCGCCTTCAAGATCATGACCGACCCCTACGTCGGCAAGCTCACCTACCTGCGCGTGTACTCGGGCACCCTCGAGTCCGGCAGCTACGTGCTCAACGCCGTCAAGGGCAAGAAGGAGCGCATCGGCCGTCTTCTGCAGATGCACTCCAACCAGCGCGTCGACATCGACAAGTGCTCCGCAGGCGACATCGTCGCGGTCGTCGGCCTGAAGGACACCTCCACCGGTGACACCCTCTGCGCCGAGAACGCTCCGGTCATCCTGGAGTCCATGGAGTTCGCCGATCCGGTTATCGACATCGCCGTCGAGCCGAAGACCAAGGCCGAGCAGGACAAGATGGCCATCGCGCTGCAGAAGCTCGCCGAGGAGGACCCGACGTTCCGCGTGTCCACCAACCACGAGACCGGCCAGACCATCATCGCCGGCATGGGCGAGCTG
>CALADF010000053.1 GCA_937890835.1 uncultured bacterium | reverse complement strand
CCGTACCCATACGCCATCGACTAGGTAGCAGACACACTTTTTTGCCTATATGCCACCAAGTTGCCGGAAGGGTGCGGGTTCGGCAGCATCTATTCGTGCAGGCTTCGCCTGCAGTGGGTTCACCCTACGCTGCAAAGAAAAAAGGCTGGAAACGAAGGTTTCCAGCCTTGATAAATCATGGTGGTCGCTACAGGATTTGAACCTGTGACCCCCGCCGTGTGAAGGCGATGCTCTCCCGCTGAGCCAAGCGACCAATTAGGTACCGTATCTAACGGCGTTTGAATATACTAGCGGAACTCCATTTTGTTCGCAAGGCCTAATTTACAGAAAATGAAACTACGCCTGAGCCTGGGGCACGATAATAGTCGGAACCTTCAAGTTGAGAAGAACGCTGTGGCAGACCGAGCCGAACAAGGCGCGGCCGAGCGCGTTACGGGAGTGCGTGCCCATAACGAGCACCTTCTTCCCCACGCTGCGCTCGATGAGCACACGGCTCGCCGGCGTCGCCTCAATCGCCTCGCCGACCACGGTTAAGCCGGGGTGCTGAACCTGCAAGGATGCGACGCGGGCGTCAAGCGCGCGCTGGAGCTGATCGCCATAGGTCTCGACAACGCCGTCGCGGCGTACGTCGGAATGCGAGAACAGAGGCGGACGATCCCACGACGACACCAGCTCGAGCCCGCAACCTTCCCGCAACGCCTCATCGGCGCCGAACGCGATGGCGCACTCGCTGGCGCCATCGGGGCCGATACCCACCAAGACGCCCTCGCCCTCGCCGTCCTCGCTCCAATCCGCGGGGATGACAGCGCAGGGAACGTCAACCGAGACGGAGACCTTCAGTCCCTTTGCACCGCCGAGCGTTTCGCCGACCGTCGCGCCATGATGAGAGCTCATGACCACCATGTCATGCCCCTCGGCAGCCTCGACGATCTCGTCGATGATCGAACCCTCGACCACGCGCATGCTCAAATCAAGATCGGGGTAGCGCTGCTCGACGCGCAGCTTCGACAACCCCAGAACACGCTCGGCTATCTCGCGCATATCATCGACCTCGTAGTCGAGGACGCGCGCAACATCGGGATCCACAACGGAGAGCATCGTCAAACCTGCTCCCACCTCGTTCGCTCGGCGGGCCGCCCACTCCAAAGCACGGTCGCTGCGATCGCTTCCATCAACGCCGACGAGAAAACGCGTCATGTCAAACACCTCCATCGCTTCGTGCGAACACTACCTGCCGCCCAGTGTTCAGACGGCGAACCCGGCGCGGTCGCGCGTCGGGGTGAATCCGAAAAAAGCAAACGGCGCGCACCTTCAGCACGCGCCGCATCGTCTAGACGATTTTGTCCCCTGCTCCGGGGCCGGATTTCGAGGTATACACCTCGTCGACATGGACGAACACGCCGCCTTTCGCCGTGATAGGCAGGCCCATGCCGGCAAACGCCGCGTTGACCCACGCCGCGTTCTCCTCGAACTCAGGCCCCTCGTTGACATAGCGGGCCGTTCCGTGCACCTGATACGCGCCGTCATCGTTAAAGAACAAGACGGACACCTTCGCGTTCTCAAGCACATTCGCGAGCGTTTTCTTGAAGAACTGATCGGACAAGTAGATCGTCTCGTCGTCGAGGATCTTCTTCATGCCGACAATGCACGCGTTCGGCTGCCCCTCCGGGGTGGCCGTCGCAAACGTCACCGTGCCGACCGCGTTGAACACATCCTGGACTTCCTTGGGCATGCGAGCCATAGCCTCTCCCTCCTCGGAAAGATTCATCTCAGCACGTGCTGGGATGTTCGCTTGGCTACATTGTAGTCCCTTTTCCCCGCTATCGGACGTACTCATATATACTGTCTCGTTGGGTTATGGAGAAATCGAGTCACAAGCGCTGACGCGCTTCGAGAGAAATCGGGAAAGGCTGCATGCGATGAGCACCGAAACCATGAGCGACACCTTCAACGCGTCCAAGAAGATCAGCGACGAGATCAAAGCCGACCTCGCCGTGCACCCCGAGAAGTACACCATGCTCACGGGCGACCGCCCCACGGGTCGACTGCACATGGGTCACTACTTCGGCACCATCCGCGAGCGCGTCAAGCTGCAAAACGCGGGCATCACCACGCGTATCATCATCGCCGACTACCAGGTCATCACCGACCGCGACACCACCGAGCACATCGCCGATAACGTGCGCAACATGGTCATCGACTACCTGGCCTGCGGCATCGATCCGGAGAAGACCATCATCTTCACCCATTCCGCCGTGCCCGCGCTCAACCAGCTGATGCTGCCGTTCCTTTCGCTGTGCACCGAAGCGGAGCTCATGCGCAACCCCACGGTGAAGGCCGAGCAAGAGGCCTCCGGGCATGCGCTCACAGGCTTGCTTCTCACCTACCCCGTGCACCAAGCGTGCGACATCCTGTTCTGCAAGGGCAACATCGTGCCGGTCGGCAAAGACCAGCTGCCCCACATCGAGCAGACCCGCCAGATCGCACGTCGCTTCAACGAGCGCTACGGTCACGTGTTCCCGGAACCGCACGGCCTTCTGACCGACGCAGTGGAAATCCCCGGGCTCGACGGACGCAAGATGTCGAAGAGCTACGGCAACTCCATCGCGCTGTCCGCCACCGCCGAGGAAACCGCCAAACTCATCAAGAAATCCAAGACCGACTCCGAACGCTTCATCACCTTCGACAAGGAAGGACGCCCCGGCGTTTCGGCGCTGCTCACCACGGCGGCGCTTTGCACCGGCCGCACCGAGGTTGAGATCGCAGAGGAGATCGGCAACGACGGATCCGGCGCGCTGAAGAAGTACGTTACCGAGGCCGTGAACAACTACCTCGCCCCCATCCGCGCGCGTCGCGCCGAACTCGAGGGCGACATGGACTACATCCGCGATGTGCTCGCCGACGGCAATCGCCGCGCCAACGAGATAGCCGATCAAACCCTTGGCGAGGTGCGCGAGGCCATGGGCATGGTCTACTAAACCGACCCGCATCAACCCCGCATCATGCGAAGCAAGGAAATAGCCGATCTTGCGGGCGTCACGGTAAGGACGCTTCGCCACTACCGCAAGATCGGCTTGCTGCGCGAGCCCGAGCGAGCGGAAAACGGCTATTGCGAATACACGGTGAACGACCTCGTCCGACTTCTCCGCATCAAGACGCTCTCTTCGCTCGGCTTCTCGCTCGTCGACATCGCGCACATGCTCGACGCCGACGATGCCGCGCAAGGCGGCTCCGCCTACGACGACAAACTCGACGAGCTCGATCGCGAGCTCGCTTCTCAAATCGAGGGATATAGGCAAAAAAGTGTGTCCGTTTATCCACTCTTTTGCCAGTTCACAA
>CALADF010000052.1 GCA_937890835.1 uncultured bacterium | reverse complement strand
CGACCCGAGCAGCGCAACCCGCGCACGATAGCCACCGCCGACCCCCCTGCAGCTGCGGCTGCGGCAGGATCGGCGAGCACGACGGATTCAGCATCGCCGGACGTCGCGCCAAGCGCCCCGAGGAGATCGGCTTAAGAGCGGGGCGCCGCGCCGTAACCGGTCGCGCGATACGTTGCCTCGGACGCCCACTCGGGGGCGTAACGCCCGACCCAATGAGCCACCGCGCGAATCGTGACCAAGCTCGCGAAGAACTCGACGACCAGGCAAAGCACCATGATCGCCAGCATAGCAAAAACACCCACGACACCCAGCGCGCCGAACATGCCGGCGGCGGCGCTGCTGCCGTACGAGTACGGGTCCATCATGGCCACGGGAACGACCGCGCCCAATCCGAGGAACATGGCGATGAGCGCGATCACCGAGATGACGAGGCCGGCGACGATGCCAGGCACCACGGCAGCGCAGAAAAGCCCGGTCCAGTTGCGCTTGATCATCTGCCACACCTTGCCGATGCTGAACCCGTCGCCGAGCTGCTGCATCATGGCCATGCGCATCGAGCACGCCTGCACGAACATGGATGCGCCGAACGACAGCGCCAGCGCGGCGAACCAGCCGATCAGCGGAATCCAACCGATAACCGCCGACGCAATGCCCACGACCAAGGCGAACACGAGGGAGATCAAGAAGAAGTAGAAGCCGATTTCGAAGTTCTTCCCGCTGAAGTACTTCTTGGGCATCTGCGTCTTGCCGCCGAAGGGAACCTCGCGCGACCAGTTAAGAAGGTAGCCCTGGGAGAAGAAGTTCAGAACGGGCACGCAGTTGATGAGGCCGAGAACGAGCGCGCTGCCGAACCAGTTCTTCGAGCCGCGAATGTCGGCGAGCGCGGCCGAGATGCAGCCTTCGGTGTAATACACCTGACCGCAAGCCGCGCCGGGGTTGCCGCCGACAGGAGCGCCTTGCGACCGGCCGTAGGGCTGCTGCGGTTGAGCATAGGGGTTCGCAGCCTGCTGCGAGGCCGCCCAGGCGTTCGTCGACGTCGCGCTCTGCGTCGGCTGCGCGTAGGGGTTCTGGTTCGTCTGGTTCGTCGAGGCAGCCCGACTCGACGGCTGCGCAGGTTGCGCGTACGGGTTCACGGGGGCCGCCGCGGGCTCGGGCGCCGGAACGGGGGCCGCAGTGGGCTCGGGCGCCGAGGCGGCAGCCGCGGGAGCCTCAACAGGCTGCGGCGCCGAGGCGAGCTCGGCCTGCGGCACGGGAGCCTCGGTCGCCGCAGGCTCAGCCGTCGGCACGGGAGCCGCTGCAGCCTCGGACGCCGCAGGCTCGACGGCAAGAGCCACACCGCATTCAGGGCAATACGACGCGCCCTCAGGAGCGACGTTTCCGCAGGAAGCGCACTTCATATCAAACACTCCTTCGCAATATCGAAAAGCTCGACACGTTCAACCGGTCATCTCATAGCGCACATTCTACCCGCCCGAACGCATCGACCGCATCACGGGCGACGATTCGTCACCCTCCGGTTCATCACTTCTTCACGACGAAGCCGCTCGGCCCGAACCTCGCTCGGGCGCGGACGCGCAGGCTCGGGATCCTGCGGGGCAAGCTCGAAGTCGCTCTCGGGATAGTCGGCCATCGGCGCCGTCTCCACCGCATCACGGGGCGCGACGTGCCTTCCGTAGCCGGCGGACGCCCGTCTACCCGATGAGAGGTCGCGGCGGATGCGCAGATACTCCCACACCAAGAGCACGAACAGGATGGACATGACGATGAGGTAGCTCAGGATGGCGCCCGGCAGACCCGTGAACGAAACCAGCAGAAGCGGGATGAACAACGAGAAGCCGAAGGTCACCACGTACAGGGTGGTCACGTCCTTCTGCCGGCGCATGACCGTGACGACCTGGTAGAGGAAGTCGATCGCCGCCGTGACGCCGCCGGCGACCAACATGGTGTAGAGCAGCCCGCGGAACTGCTCGAAGTCGATACCGTACAGAAAGCCCATGATCGGGATGCCGATCCACGCCATGACCACGACGTTCACCGCCGTGATGGCCACCACGAGAAGCATCATGCCCACCAAGATGAGATCGAATTTGCGACGTTTCGAGGGATCCTGCCATACGCCCGCCATGCGGACGATGAGCGGCTTGTACACCAGCTGCGCCGTGATGAGAATGCCCTGCGCGGGGAAGTACAGCGCGTTGAAGTAAAGCTGGTTGTCATACGGGAGCATGCCCTCCATGACGAACTTCGGCATGTTCTCGATGAGGTTGAACATGAACAGCGCGACGAACAGCGGCGCCGTGTTCTTGAACAGAACGCCGATGCTCGAGAGAGAGGCGCGCGCGGACCGGGGCGTCTCGAGCAGCGTCAGCGGGTAAGTCACCACGACGAACGTCACGGCTGCGGCGGCCGCCATGGCGTAGCCCGCGATGGCGGCGTCGCGTGTTATGGCCAGCGCGATCGTGAACACCGCCAACGCCGCGATCGAGCGAATGGCCTGCGATATGCCGCCGAGATAGAGCTTGTCCATCTGCTGCAGGCGCCCCTCGTAAACGTCCGCCAAGCCGTCGATCATCTTGTAGACGAACACGCCCATCGAGATGGAGAACATCTCGGCGCCGTAGCCACGCACCATGCAATAGCCTATGCCGATGACGATCATGGCGGCGCAGGTGATCCAACGGTTGATCTGGTAATCGTTGAACGAATGCGCTTCGCGGGTGTCGGAGACCTGGTAGGTGCGCACGCCGAAGTTGGCGATGAACATGAGCAGCGTGCCCACGACGAACGCCATGGACACCATGCCCGCCTCCTCGACGCCGACCAATTGGGTCGACACCATGGTGAGGGCGGGGAACACCAGCCCCCACGCGCCTACGCCGACGGAGTTCCACACGAAGTCGCGCGTGGTCTTATGGGCGGCGTACTCCTCTTCCTGATTGGAGAGGCCGCCGTCTTTCACCGCGCCCATGACGCGGTCGAACCAGCGGTTGACCAGGCGCGCGATGGGATTGCTCTTGTTCTTGCGGGGAGGCTTGGGCGGACGGCTCCCGCCGATGCCCAACGCCGCGCGCACGCCCTTGCCGCGAAGCGCCTCCAACCGGCCGGTGACGCCGGAGCGCGCCTGCTCCTCCGGGCGTTGAGCGTCGGCGGCGGCGCCCCGCGCAGAGTCTGCGGCAATCGACCCGCGTCCGCCTTTGCCCACCGCCGCGCGCTCGTGATCCCCGGCTCGGCGCGAAGCACCGGGCCGGGAGGGGGCGGCAGAGGATGCGGGTACGCCGGACGGGGCCGACCTACGATGACGCACGCGACGAGCATCGGGCGTGGTGGATGCGGGAGACGCGGAGGGAGCGGACGCAACGGGAGCAGCAGCCCCGACGGCGACGTCCTCCTTCGGAGGCTGCGCGCGACGCGGGCCTTCGGGGGAATTCGTATCGGGGGATGCATCTACCATGCGCTTGACGTGCCCTTCTCTCGCCAACGGCGAAACTAAACGCCGGGATCTTCTTTCTCATTCGAAAGTATAGTTGTCCCCGCTCGGGCAAGCTCGATTGCACACACACGTCCCATAATAAAGGAATGAGCGCCGCAGCCGGCGGCAACCCCGGGCGCCCGCGTTTACGCGGCGCCTCCGTTATGCCGGCGCATCCGTTGCACCGGGCGTCCGCCGCGCAGGGGTTACCACGCCCCGGCCGGCAATCCCGCGAATCCGCAAGACCCCGGACAAAAGAAAGACGAGTCCACCCGTTTGCGCTATTCTTTTCCTACCAAGTTCCCGATAGCTGGTTTTCGATCCGCGAGAATGCAGCGAAGCTCCGCGAAACGCGAAAGGAAGCCGATGAGCGACTTCATCTCCACGACCGACGCGATAGCCGCGAAGCGCGGCAAAAGGCCCACGCCCAAGCGCGTCATCGGTATCATCGTAGGCGTCATCGTCGGCGCGGCGCTCTGCATCGGGATCGGGTTCGGCGCGCTCGGCCTTCTCAACGACGCCCTCGGAAAAAAGCACCAGGCGCCTATCGCGCTGTCGGAGCAGACCGTGCTGACCAGCTTCAACACCGAGCGGCTCTCCCCGCCCGACGTATCGGGATACGCGCATCTCACCACCGACAACCTCCTCGGTCCGCGCTACGACAACCTCTCCATCGGCGAGATCGTCGACGTCGACGGCGAAGCCCCGCACCGCGACGTCACGGCGGTCGCCACCTTCGAAAACGGGTACCTGACCATCAGCGCCCCGCTCACCGCGCGCTTCACCTACGACGAGGAGGCCATCGAGTGGCGCTTGTCCGAGCAAAGCCTCGGCGCACCCGCCGTCAAACCGCTGCGCGCACCCGCCGTCGCGAGCATCGAGAGCGACCTGCTCGATTTGCTCGCAAGCTACGACGCCGAGCTCGGATCGACGTTCGCGGGGGCGAGCATGCTGACGAAGGCGAGTTTCTCCGAAACCGGCGGAACGGCGGACGTGCAGCTGACGAAAAGAAGCGAAGACGGGAAGAGCGTCACGACGTGCGCCGTCGCCATCAAGGTTTCGTGGGTCGACGGGAAAGGCTGGCAGACCACCATCGTTTCGGCGAGCAAACCCGAGCAGTCCAAGACAAGCGAGGCACCCGCAACGCTCACGTGCAACCCGGGCGACGTCGTCGAGCTCTCGGGCGTCATCGAGGCAAGCGGGGGAAGCACCGTTCTCAAAACCAGCTCCCCGATCGTCGTGTCGCTGGGAGGGGCGCAGGGCGTCACGGCCGAGCGCTTCAACCTGGTGACCACCAACCCGAACCTGTCGGTCGAAGTCGGCGCTCACGTCACCATCCGCGGAACCATCACGGCCATCTCGAGCGTCATGGATACGCCCTTCGAGATCGACGTCATCGCGGTGTAGGCGCCCACGCGATCGCGCAGGACGCCAGGTCCGCGCATGCGACAGCTTACGCAGCCTCGGGAACGCGGGACTCCGCGTGCGACGGCCTTCGCGAACGCAAGGGATCACACGCCGCGCACGGCGGATCGGAAGCTGCGGCGGCCACCCACCCGGACGTGCCGCGCAACGCCGCCAGGCGGAGAGCCCTAGCTCAGCTTCGTCTTCGCCATCTCCTCGAAAGCCTCGCCGCGCACGTTGCGCTTGAGCAGGCGGAAGCACAGAAGCGCCGTCACGGGAATCGCCAGAGCCAGCAGCGCGCCGAAGTCGAAGCTTGCAAGGGAGCCGAACTCGTCGATGATCATGCCGCCGAGCGACGGGCCGAAGGCCATGCCGCATGTTATGCCCGCGTTCATCCAAGTGATGGCCTCGGTGAGCCTGTCGCCCGGAACCGAGCGCTCGCACGTGGCGTTGGCCACGATGAGGAACGGCGCGTAGAAGAGCGCGGCCACCGTCGACACGATGAACAGCGCGAGCGCCGAGTCGATGAGGGCCATGGTGCCGTACGCGCACCCGATGAGAATCGCGCAGCCCACAAGCTGCAGGTACTGAGGCGCGCGCAGGTTGATCATGCCGAACACGAACCCGCACACCATGGACATGCACGCCGCCACGATAAGCACGACGCTGGCGATGTTGGGATCGCCGAGCTCCTCGGCGAGGGCGACCGTCGCCGTGTCGAACACGCCGTAGAACGCGCCGAGGAACAGCATGAGAACGAACAGCACGCGAACCACCGGTGAGGTGCGGATGACGCTCCTGCCCCTCCCCTGCGCGCCGCCGACATCGCGCCCGGCTTGAGAACCCCAGCCGGGCTCGGGCTCGGTCGATCGGGAAAGAGACAAGACGATCACGCCCGCGACGAACGAAACGCCGCCCGCCAGAAGGCCCGCGATGGGCGTGATGGCGGAGGCGAGCGCGATAGAGATGGACGGGCTGAACATGAACCCGATGTCGTCGAGCACGCCCTCGTAGGAGAACATCGTGCGCAGATCGGGCGCGGCGGCGCCCAAACGTCCCGTGCGGATGAGATACGTCCAGCGCGCACGCGTGAGCGCCTGCGGACTGGGGATGAAACCCATCAGAACGGCGCCGATGAACAACGCCCATTCGGGCCCGTGGAAAGCGACTACCGCGAGCATGACGGCAAGCCCCACCATGGTGACGAGGGCCGCACCGGGGACGACCTTCGACTGGCCGCGTTCGTCGACCAGCTTCGAAATGCGCGGGGAGATGAAAAACGTCGCGAGCGCGATGGCGGACGAGACCAAGCCGGCGATGAGGAACGAATAGCCCGACAGGGTGAGCATGGTGATGGTGCCGACGTTCATCATGTAGGCGTAAAAGCGCATGAGGAAACCGCCGAGGTCGAAGGCGTACGCCTCACGCACGCGCAATATAGCCTTGTAAACCCCTGGATTGACCGCCGACACCCGGCTCACCTCCGCTCCACCGCATGCTCCCCTAAGCAGCGAACGCGCCGCGACAAAGAGCGTCGCAGCGCGTTGTTTCGTTTTCTTTCCCGTGCACTATAGCAGACGATTCGGACGCCACAAGCGCAGTCAGGTGAGCAAGCGGCGGTCGGCCGCCCGCGTCTCAAATCGATACCGTGTTCGCATTTTTAAGCTGAAGGGCAGAGCTTGGCCTCATGCTGGCGCAGCTGGCCGAAGCAAATCGGCATCGCAGGATGTCGATAGTTCGCAATATTTTGCGAATCTCTTGACTCGCAATATTTTGCGAATTAGCATAGTTGCATTATTTTGCGAAATCGAATTCGAGTCCGACCGCTCGATAATGCAGATTGCGGGGAAGGCGGCAAAATGATCGATGCGCTCGATATCGGCTACGCGATAAAGGATCGAAGGGCAGAACTTGGCCTCACGCAAGCTCAACTGGCCGAAGCAGCGGGCATCTCCAAACGCTGCCTGTGGTCGCTTGAGCTGGGGCAGAATTCCGGAGTGCAGCTCGATAAGCTCACGGCGGTGCTCGGGGCGCTCGGACTCGACCTGACTATCTCCTCCGCCGACGTCGTAACGCCTGGAACGCAGCCCCTCCCCCTCGCAACGTCCGGCGCGTCACCCGACGCCGAAACGGCAACCGACGATGCGGATACCGCCATCGATGCCTTCGCCATTTTAACGGGGGGCAAACGATGACCCGCAAGCGGCTCAGCGTGCTCATCGCCGGCAAACCCGCCGGGAACTTGTCGCAAGAAGAGTCCGGAACGCTCTCTTTTCAATACCTTAGAAGCTATCGCGGAGCCCCCCTGTCATCAACCATGCCCCTTTCCACTAAAACTTACCGGGGCAAAATGGTCGCGAACTATCTATGGGGGCTTTTACCTGAAGACCCCGCTGTCAGAAAAGGTGTCGCGATCGACTTCGACATTTCGCCCAACAACCCCTTCGCACTGCTGGGCGCTATCGGGCTGGACTGCCCCGGAGCGGTGCAATTCTGCCGCCGAGAAACTGACGCATTTCGCGAAGAGCGACTCGTTCCCATAAGCGACACCGAAATTGCGCACCGACTTTCTCAAGACGGCATAGGACGCAAAGGGTGGACTACGGAAAACGAGAGATGGAGCCTCGGCGGACAGCAGAACAAGTTCGCACTGAGACGGCAGGATGATCGTTGGTACTCCTGCGAAGGATCGGCGCCGACCACCCATATTCTCAAAAGCGGCGTAAGAAGGCTCTCGCATCAAGCCCTAAACGAGTATGTATGCATGAGCCTGGCATCGAAGCTCGGTGTCAAGGCGGCAAGAGTCGATTACCACGAGTTCGAGGGGGAGCCCGCCGTCATCATCGAGCGATACGATCGGAAGATTGAGAAAGGAACCGTCATCCGCTTGCATCAGGAAGATCTCTGTCAGGCGCTTAACTGCCCGCCATCGAACAAATACACCGCCGACGGCGGCCCATCCTGCACAGACGTCATAGAATTCCTCGCATCCACCAAGACAACCGCAAGGACGAACGTTGCAAGCTTCCTGCAAATGCTTATCTTCAACTACCTCATCGCCGCAACCGACGCTCACGCGAAAAACCACTCCATCATGCTTGGCGAACACGACGCGCACCGGCTCGCGCCGATGTACGACGTCGCGTCCATTGCGCCATACGTCGACGCGAAGAAGTGGACGGTAGAGCCACCGAAGCTCGCGATGTCCATCGGAGGCGAAAACCGTATCGGCCGCATTTCGGCAAATGATTTCCGCAAGCTGGTAGACCAATGCGAACTCGAAAGGCTCGGCATCACCGCGGAAGGATGCATCGAGCTGACGCTTGTTTACGCAGAAGCCATCCCCGAGAAACTTGCGGAGACGTTCAATGACCTCGAGCACACCGAGTCAGCTGAAGCCGCGAAAGAGCTCAGAGAGCGCATGGAAAAGCCCATCGAGCAGCTCTGCGAGAAAACAAGGGCAAAGCTGCAAGGCTGAAAACGCATCGGCCGCATCCATCCGGTCAAGATCGGGCAATGCGAGCCTTTCCCCCTCGCGGTGCCCGGTTCCGGTTAAGATTCGGCGATATGCGCAACGCGAAGGTCCTCCGTGGCGGTTTTGTGTTTTGTCAATAGCCGGTTTCGGGATTCCCCATCAGTTCTTTTCGCCTGTC
>CALADF010000051.1 GCA_937890835.1 uncultured bacterium | reverse complement strand
GGCGCGACTAAGGACTCCGGGCGAATCTCTTACACCAACAATCGGGACGCTACCGTTTCCTCCCCCCGATTCCCGTTTTTCAACGAAATGTATCGCTTCAGGCGGAAAACGCGTCCCCCGAAGACGAATCAAAACGACGCCCAAGAACGGATCCCATCAAAACCCCAGTTCATATGCTCCCTAACGCTGAGCAACCTCCGAGATCTTCAGCAACGTTGATACATTTCGCGCAAAAGAAGGAATCTGTCGGGCGTGTTTCACGCATGACGGTCGGCAAGGGCTCTGCGCGAAGGGAGCGCGGGCATGCACGTTGCATGCGATGGTTTAGTCGACAAGTCTGTACACATTGGCGAGCTGCGCGCCGCTTTCCGCAAAACGAGCCTCCGCCACGACGACGCCCTCATGCCTGAGATGAGCGATCGCGCGATCGACCGTTTTCACGCTGCAGCCGACCTCCTGCGCCAACCGGGCCTTCGAGCATGCGCCGTCGGCATGCTCCTGCAAAAAATCCACGATACGCCTCTGCGCGGGCGTCAAATGAACATCCTGACATGCAACCATATCCCACTCCTCTTGATCGAACAGCGCGCACGACCAAGACGAACCCACGCCGGATACCCCGAAGAAGACGCCACCCGCCGCGCTACCGCGATTATAGGAGAAGGTTTCGCATCACCACCTGCGCTTTTGCGATTAAACGATGTGGATGTCATTTTCGGTATTGTTTCATGTAGCGAACAGCAGCACCCTGCTGCCGACACCGTCGATTTACGGCGAGAGGCAGCGCTCCCGCACCATGAGGCTCGCCGATGCGGGGATGGGAAGGCGGCGGGTGTCGCGGGGGGGGCGAGTTCACGCCGCAAGCAACCCATAGGCGAGGCCGCGCTGCCGGCGGCACGGAAGCGGGCTGCATCGCGCGAGCAGGAACCACGCTACGAAGGACTCCCGCCCAATGCAACCCTTACTCGTCGCGCGACCGAAGATCTTTCAGGTATTCCCGCAAAAGGGGAACAGCAAAGGCGACCTTGCCGCGGCCCGCCGCCTTAACGATGCCGGCACCGATCAGACGCCTGCGGTATTTCTGCGCATAATCGGAGGTCACGCCCATGCGGTCGGCGACCGTTGAAATGGAGCTGACCCCTTCATCTTCGGCCATGGCATTCAGAAACGCCGCATCCTGATCGGAGAGCGCCGCGAGCGTCGTTTGGCACACATCGTTCATGAAGTCGCTTCGCGCCGCCGCAACAGCCTCGTTGAAGACCTCGTCATCGACTTCAGCTTCGGGAGAGGCGTACAGCGCCAGGTAATGCCCCACGAGCTGCAGCAGATACGGAGACCCCTCGGTCGCCTGCGCGGCTCGCTTGCGAACTTCGGCCGAAACGCTCACCCCTAGTTGCTCAAACGCTCCACTGAAAAACGCGTCCACATCGCCCAGTCGTAGCGGTCCGAGCTCCACCTTGGTCGCACGGTTCAAAAAGGTGAGAACATGGTCGTTAAGCGTCGCGGAGACCGCACCCGGCAGCCCTGCCATCACCAACGCCACGTCAAGACCTTCCCCCACCAGCTCCTGATAGGCGATCACCAGCTGACGAACATCGGGAGAGTTCGCCTGCAACTCGTCCACAAGCACGAGAACGCCCCGCCCTTGACCCGTGAGCTTGCGCGCGAGCTGCGTAAGCTTGTACTGGAAGCTCTTCGTCTCCTGCACTTCACGCGTGAACTGCAATCCAGCGGAAAAACCGAGCGCGCCCTTTCCTTTTTATCAACGATGAGCGTCACGCGACGTCGAGGGGTTCAGCGGCCCGCAGATCGTGCACCTGCTGCGCTCTGCGGGCAAAATACAGGATGTTGGACGGGGATGTGCTGCCGGCGGAACGCACGGCGCTGGTCGGAGAGACGTCGCAGGCAAAACGCAGGGTCGGGGCGGAGATGCGCTACAAGCGGAGCACGGAAAAACCGCCCCGAAGCGGCAAGCACGCGGAACAGCGTCGTCCGGACAAAAAGCAGGGGCTTGCGAACCGTCGGGGAACAGTTCGCAAGCCCTCCTCATATCAGCACTCGGCCCCACGCCGACCGGCACGCCCCATCGAAGCCGATAGGGCGTTTCGCAGGGATGCCGAACCCTCCCCCTGCGAAGGCATCCGCGCTAGCCGCGCCTGCTGCGCAACCTGCGCAATCCGACCGCTGCAACCGCTGTCGCAACAGCCGCTGCCGCACCGAGCGCCATCATCAACGCGGGCGCCGCATCGCCCGTCTTCACGAGCGCAGGCACGGTTTTCAGCGGCTCGACGGGCGTCGCGGGGTCTTCGGGCGCGGGAGGCGCCACGTAAACGTTCTCGAAAACAAACGCGCTGGCATCGTCTTGGGTGAGCGTGGCCTCAAGGTGACCCACGCCGTCGTCCGTCACCGACACATGGCAGGCGAACACGGCCTCGTCGTAGGTGACGCCCTCCGCATCGCCTACGACCTCGACGATCTGGTAGTCGTACTCGCCGGGGGCGTCGTAGACGATGGGCGCGAAGACCACGGGTGCAACGCCGTCTTCCGCAGTGCCGTTCGTCACCGTCTGCAGCACGTTGCCCGCAACATCACGAAGCTCGAAGGAAAACTCGCCCTCGACGATATCGCGCCCGGTCAGCTTCTTGGCCGCGCCCAGCGAGATGCTCGCGGGTTCGGCCCGGTAGGTGTTGGCGAACACGACATCCTTGCCGTCAAGAAGCTCGCCGTCCTTGGACACCGACCACGTCACGCCCAGCGTGCCGTCGCCCTTATCGATCACCTTCGCAACCGCCTCGTACGCTGCGTCGTCATAAGTCACGCCGCCGAGTTCGCCGTCGATTTCCGCCAGCGCATACTTATAGGTACCCGGTTCGGTGAACCTCATAACCGGGAACACCACCTTGCCCGAAGCGTCGTTGCTCGCGGTGACCACCGTGCCATCGGCAACCTCAAGAGAGAACTCGAACTCACCCGCGCGCATGTCGCGACCGGTCAGCGTCTTCGTGATATCGAAGCCGCCCTCGCCCGTCAGCGAGCTCTCCGTCGGCTCGACGCGGTAAACGTTGACGAACGTGAAATCAGCCGTATCGCCAACGGTGGACTTGATGGCGGACAACGTGCCGTCGCCGTTGTCCTTAACCGTCACCTCGATGGTCTTGGCAATCGCGTCGTTGACAACGCCTGCAACACTGCCCGACTCGTTCACCGTGTAGGTAAAGGTCTTGGAGCGCGTGCCGTCAGCTGCGACCTCGGCGCCTTCGAGACAATCGATCGTGTAGACGAGCTCGCCGAAGGACACGCTGCCCGATTCCTCGTTGACCGTCGTGGTCTTCACAGGCATCGGCGCGCCCTCGGAGCCGGTCAACGTGAAGGTGAATTTGCCTGCGATATCGGGCGCGTTATCGCCGGATTCAACCTCGAGCACCTTGGCGCCGACAAGCGAAATCCTGGCTTCCGCACCGGCACCGTAAGCGTTCCTGAATACCATGCCGCCGTCGGGATAAACCACCTCGGCGCTCAGTTTACCCTCATGGTCGTCGGTCACCTTGACCTTGATAGCCTGGGCTCCCTGGATAACCGTGATGCCGGCGGCGTTTTTGGAAGCATCCTCGCTCACGCTGTAATCGTAGGTGTACACGTCTTCGTTGCCAGCGCGGACAACCGTGGCAAGACCCGCCGCGACGTCCTTGTTGAGCTGCTCGGTGGTGTAGGTGATGCCCGTGAAGGACACCGTGCCGTCAGCTGCGTTCACGCCGGTCGCGACGACCCTCTTCGCATCATCGGCAGCGTTGGTCACGTTGAAGTGGAACTCGCCCGCAACCATATCGCGGCCGATAAGCTGCTTGACGCCCGCAAGAGCCACATCGCCATCGCCGCCGACCGTGACGAAGCCGGCGTCGTAGCGGTTAACGAACGGAATGCTCACAGCATCGCCCATCGCGCGCGCCACCGCGTTAGTCCAGATTGCAGCCGGGTCCGGGTTGCCGTCGAGCTTGGCGGTCACCGTGAGCGTACCTGCACCGTCGTCGGAAACCTCGAACGTAAGCTTGTGCACCGTCGCGTCGTTGACGTAACCGTTACCGCCGCCCCTGGTTTCGACGACATCGAAGGCAAAGCTCTTGCCCACGTCCTCGAGGCCGAACGTCAAACCCGTCGCCAGCTTCACGGTCTCAACGGCGATGTTGGCATCAGCACCCGTTCCGAGCGCCGCGCCGGCGGTTTGAACCGTCTTGGCCTTGCCGAACTTGACTTTGGCGTCATCGCTGGTCGCCGTCATAGTGAACGCGAAATCACCTGCGGCGATCGCACGACCCGTCAAGGTCTTCACGACCTGCACGCCGCCGGCAGCATCAACGTTGACCGCGCCGGACGCATACGTATTGACGAACGGTCCGTTCGCCACGTTATAGGAGGCGGCCAGGCTGCCCTTGCCGTCGTCGGTCAGCGTGACGGTCAGCGTCACCTCACGTGTGTCGTAGTCGATGCCCGCGATCTTGTCGTCACCTGCGGGAATGTTCTCGGTCACCTTATAGACGAAGTCCTTGGTACGCGTACCGTCCGCCGCAGGGGCAACGTCTTTAACATCGTCGAACGTGAAGTTGATCTTGCCGAAACCGAAGTTCACCTGCGAACCCGCCGCATCGGTGAGGCCCGTCAACGTTGCGTTTGCCCGCTCGGATGCCGGAGCGTCGCCCTGCGGCGTGATGGTAAAGGTGAAGCTGTCGCTTGCCTTCCAATCGCGGCCGTTCAAAACCTTGGAGAACAGGTTTTCCGTGGTCACCGGCCTGCCTGCGGGCACCACGGCCTCGTAAGCGTTCACGAAATCGAGGTACGTCGCCTGCGCATCGGCGGCGGAGCTCGTCTGCTCCGTGGTCTTTCCGTCCTTGTCGGTCACCTTGGTGGTGAGCTCGAGCGTGCCATCGCCCTTGTCGGCAACGGAAAGCTCCACCGTGTAGACGGCATCGCTATAGGTATAGCCGCCTGCCGCGCCGCCTGAACCGAACGTTATGCCGTCGGCACCGCGTTCGCTGATTTTCAGTTTGAAGGTCTTGCCCACATCAGCCTGGGTGAACGCGATGGGATGCTCGGAGGGCATCTCCACCTTCTCGCCATCAGCACCCTCGATGTTGCCGAAGTCGCCCGTCGTGCCATCCGTAATGCCAATGCGCTGCGCGGTCTCGGCAGCGGTGACACCGTCGCCGTCAAGCGCCTCAACGCGGAACTGGAACTGACCCCGCTCCATGCTATGGCCGTTCGTGGTCTTGGTCACGACGATGCCGCCGGCATCGTTGTGGTTGAGCTCAGCCTTGTAGTCGTTGGTGAACGTACCATTGTAGACGTTGACCTGCGCCGTGAGCTGCCCGTCACCCGGATCGCTCACGATAACGTAGATGTCAGCCGTGTGGCCGTCGTACGTCACGCCATCAATGGTCTTGCCACCGTTGGTCTCGGTCACGGTGTAGTGATACTGTCCGGGCGTGTCGAACGTCGCCGAACCGAAGTTGAACGAAACCTCCGTACCCGCGGGCGTGCCATCGACCTGCGTCACGATCTTGGTCGCAACGTCATAGCTCGGGCCGTCGGCATTCTCGGAAGTCAGCGTGAACTCGAAGGAGTCGCTCGCCTTCCAATCGCGACCCATCAGCACCTTGGAAAGATCGATGGGGGTCGTCGCCGGGTCGATCGTTACCGAAGCCGCCTCGTAGACGTTGGCGAAGCCAAGCGTGACGGCGCCGACGCCCGATGCGCTACTGTATTCCCCCAGGTCATCCGTTCCGTCGGTCATTGTCTTGCCGATATGCGTCACGGCATGCATGGTGCCGTCGGCATTATCAACCGGTGTGATGTCGATAGAGTACACCGTCTTGTCATAGGTCACGCCGGCCAAGCTTCCCTCGACTTCGGCGAGCTCGTAGCTGAACGTCTTGCCCGCATCGTCCTGCGTGAACTTCACGCCGCTCAGCAGGTTGAACATCTTGGACTGCACGCCGTCAGGAGCATCAGCGATGGTGCTGAAGCTCTTGTCGCTCTCGGCCAACTTGCTCTCGGCGTCAGCTGCAGCAACCGAGCCGATCTTGTCGACGCCCTTGATGGTGAACTCGAACTCGCCGGCATTCTGAGCGCGACCGTCAAGCGTCTTGCCCGCATCGAGCTTCATGCCCGTGCCGTAGATGTGGCTGGCGGTATAGGTGTTGGTGAACGCCGCCGCGCTCGCGCCGTCCGGGTAGGTGACGCTCGCCTTGAGCGTGCCGTTATCGTCGGTCACCACCACGGTAACCACCTTCGTGCTGCGGTCGTACACCATACCTTTGGTATCGGCAGCGGGAGCATTCTCCGTCACGTTGAAGCTGTAGGTACCAGGCTCGGTAAACGTGACGGAGTCGAAGTTCGCAGTCTTCGCCTTACCGTCCTCAAGACCATCGACGGACGCCTTGAGTTCGGTCTTATTCTCGTCTCCAGCAAAGACGATCTCGTGGTTCTCGAGGGCAGCGGTAGTGATGTTGCCGCGTGCCACGAGCGTGAAGCCGAAGCTCTCATCTTTCAAGGAGTCACGGCCAACCAGCGTCTTTGACACATTGATCGCGGCGGCGCCCTCAAGCGTCACATCGGTAGGATCGTAGGAGTTCGTGAACGAGGGAGCACTTGCGACTGACGTCTTATCATCGCCCTTGGTGTAGCTGCGCTCGACCTTGACGGTCGGGGTGCCGTTGACCTCTTCAGAGCTCACCGTGAAGGTCGCCGTGTAATAGCTGTTGTCGTAAGTCATGCCGTTCACGGTGTAGCCGTTTTCGGCGGTAGCACCATCGGGCAGAACCTCGCGAATCTCATAGGTGTATGTAGAGCCAACGTGGGTCTCATCGAATGTCGCCTGCCCAAAGGCAACCTCGGGGCCGTCGTTGACCACCGTCACGTACCGGTTGCCCTGCGTATCGGCCTGAACGTCCGCAGGCATCGGCGCGTCAGCAGCATTGTCTCCAACGGCAGTCACCTTGAAGGCGAACATTCCATCGACGAGGTTCTTGTCGGCGCCGCCGTTATTCGTGTAGATCTTCACGGCGCGCGAGCCGATGTTCACCGAAGCGGCGCTAAAGGAATTGGTGAACGCAGCATTCTTGTTCGCCACGTCCTCGTCCACGTCGGCGCCGGCATCATTCGAAACGCGCTTCATCGCGCTCGTTGCCTCAAGCGTGCCATCGCCCTTATCGGTCACGGTAACCGTCACGGAGTACGCCGCTTGGGAATACGTCATGCCGGCGACGCCGGAAGCACCTGGCTCGGTGATGGTGTAAGTAAACGTACCCGTATGATCGAAGGTGATGTCACCGAAATTGCCGCTCGTCGCGCCTTCGCTCACCTGGACCGTCTTCTCCTCAAGACCGTCGGCACCTTCAGCGGAACCTTCGGGCATCGGATTGGCGGCGTTGTCCTCCGTCAGGAGAATGTTGAACGAGCTCGCGATATCCCACCTGTCGAAGTTCTTCTGATACGTAGCGAAATCCACTGCGCTCAGCGTCACCGGGGCGACGTCGTAGGTGTTCACGAACTTCGCCTGCGCCGTGGCGTTACCAAGGATGGTGCCGGTATCGCCCGAGGCGCTCGTCTGCGTGAAGCCGGAAGGCAGCTTATCCTCAACCTCGGTCACACTGTAGTTGACGCCCGCATCGAGACCGTAGATGTAGAGGGTCTCGTTGTCCTTGATGGAATGGGTCGCCTTGCCCTGGCCGTCGAACGCAAGGTCGAACAGAGTGCCCGTCACCGTGCCGTCCTCATGTTTGACCTCAGCCTTATACGTCTTGTTGGCCGCACCGTCAACGGTGATCTCGAATTGGAACTCCTTGCCGTTGAGCACATCGGTGCTCAACCCCTTATTCGGAACAACGCCGGCATCCTTCGTGATGGCGAGCGTACCCGGCAGCTCCACGGAAATCTTGCCGTTATTGCCCAGCGAAACGTTGAGCACATCGGGGTTGTTGATGTTATCCCAGTTGGGGTTGATGACCTCGGTGGAGGTGCCCGTGGCGTTGTTCTCTTTGGCAAGCGTCAGATCATCGATGCGCGTCAGGCGCGGTGCGCCCGCCTTGATGTAGTACGATCCGTCGCTCGCCTTGCCCCAGAACGTCGTGCTCGCCTCGAAGTTGGCACCCACGAAGCGCGTGATGCTGTCCTTCTTCGCAACTTCCCCGCTCTGAGCACCCTTGGCGTAATACACGCGTTTGTAGTAATAGGTTTCGCCCGCATGAGGCTCGTCCATCACTTTCTGCGTGCAGCTCTCGTCCGTATACAGCGTCGTGTTCTCAGTGAAATAGTAGAAGCTGTTGCCCTCGGCGGGAACGAACGATGCCGTGGTGTTGCCGAGCTTCTTCGACCCGTCCGGCGTCGTCACCGTGCCATCGTAGTAATTGGAGTAGAAGCTGGTCTTGCCGTCGACGGTGTTGGCAGCGATGTAGTTCTTCAGCGCCTGGTCGGCCGTGCCTTGCGCCAGCGCATCGCAGACGCCCTGCTTCACGCTGACACCGTAGAAGATACGGATCGGGTATGCTTCGGCGATGTCCATCGTCGCGGTTCCGTTTTCATCTTTAACGGTGAAGTTGCGCAGGGGGATGAGGTCCGCAGGCACCTGGACCGTCACGACATCGCCCTGCTCAAGTGCATCGCTGCGCTGGACCTTCACGATAATCTGGCTGAGGTTGCCGTTCGGATACAGGGCGTTGCCGCCTTCGCCTGAGAACGTGTACGTATCAGTCAGGCCGTTCGACGACTTCACCGGGTTGCTGAACACCTTGTCCGCGAAGACGATCGATTTGAAGCCATCGACTTCCATATAGGCGCCGAGCTCGTCGATGAAGGTGATGTAGCCAGAGGTGCCCTCGGCGCCCTCGGTGGTTTCCGTCGGATAGCCCGTGCCCGCGTTGATCTCGTCGGAGATCTCCTGGAAGATCTGGTTCAACTCGGCAGCGTTGGTCGCTGCCTTGTAGTAGGCGGAATCCTGCGACACGCGATCGCCCAGGCTATTCCACGCAGTGGCCTTCGGATAGTTACTCGACACGGCGTGCATGTATGCATTGAATTGGTTGGTCGTTGACGTGCTCGTGTTGCTCGGATCCGCATTGGCGAACATGCCGATGGTGTAGACGAGCGTATTTTCGTCCTTGAGTGCGCCTGCGGCACTGATGGCGTCGTTGGCCACCGTGCCGTCGAATCCGTTTTGATGGTTGGGCTCACCATCGGTGAAGAAGATGACGACCTTCTGGGCATCTTCGCGCGCACTGGCGAGCACGTTCTGCGCGTGCTGCATGCCGTAGTCGGCGGAGGTGGCGCCCGAAGCCGTAAGGCCGTCGACCATGTTCGTTGCCGACGCCACGTCGTCTGAGGTGTACGCCGTCAGGTTCGTCATGATCTGGCTGTAATTGTAGCCGTTCCACCCACCCATTGTGTCGTTGCCGACGATGTCGCTCTTATCGCTGGCGAACTTGACCAGCGAGACACGATGCCGCTTAGCTGCATCGTCGATGGCGTCATTTTGCGTCGCGGTGTTCTCGATGAAGGCATTGGCCGCATCGTGCAGCGCGGCCATCTTGGTGGTCGTCACCTCATCGTACGTATAGAACTGGATGTGGTTAGGGTCGGAATCTTGAGCACTCGTCTTGGGATTGATCGTCTGTCCGTTGAGCTCCCAATGATCGAACTTGGGCCGCAGCCAACCCGTGGTGATGCGATCGATTTCGGCGTACGACCCGTCGGCATTCTGCGCGTAGTAGGTCGTCCGGCCGTTCGTATTGATATTGTACGTTTCGTTATAGCGATATTCGCTCGTCAGCTCATCGGCCATCGATCCCGAGGCGTCGAGCACCAGCACGATATCAAGCGGCTTGCTCGAAGTGACCGAAGTGTTGGAAGTCGAAGAAAGAGCGGAAAGCGCCACGAGGAAATCGGAGTTGCCGATGTCGACGCTCGGTGCAGTGCCATCAGGAGATGCCGGCAGCTGCACGCTCGTGGACGAGACCGTCTTGTCCGTCCAGATGCGGCCGATGTTCTCGGTGTCGTTTTGGACGATGCCCTGCCACGTCGCGATGGTGCTGGGATCGACCGTCTTCTCCTCATCGAACGCCGCTGCAGGCGCGGCGTCGGAGCCGAAGCCGAAAAGATCAGCCAAAGGATCGGCAACCGCGGTTGCCGGCAACGACAAACTCGTCGCTAAGACCAGCGCAAGGACAAGCACGAAAATCGCTTGCGGCGATCGCGCCTTTGCGCTGCTTACGCCTTCGCAGGAGACGTTATTCCGTGAACCCCCCCCCCCCCGCGCCTGCTTTGGGTAATCGCGCTCTCGAGCGCGGCTCTCGTCCGGACGAAGCCTACCGAACCCCTTCTACCGTCCACGCTGCACCACCTCGTTCTCTTTCACAACGGAAGAAACACGCCTCTGACACTCTCCAAAGCGTCAATTGCTTTTGCCAAAACGAAATCAAATTAACATACGTTACTCACTACTGGGAATAAATATGTAAATTATCGTTTACAGTGTAATAATTAGCATCCTCGCAGTAACGAACGGAACATGAAACGCTGCTCAGCTGGCATGAGCGCACCCGTGATAAGAGCGAATGCGCATCTTGAACTCCGTTCGCCGATGGGAGCTTCCCCGGCATCGCCCCGTCAACGTGAAGCGAACTTGCTCCGGCATCGTGTTCCCATGCGAAAGATCCTCAACATAGCGCTGCTCGGCATAGCGTGGCTTGCCCTCGGAATCGGGGTCGTGGGCGTGTTCATCCCCGTGCTTCCCACCACACCGCTTCTTCTGCTGGCGACGTTTCTCTTCGCGAAGACATCGCCGCGCTGCCATGCGTGGATAAAGACCACCAAGGTTTACTCGATGTACGTGGTCGCCTTCCAAGAAGCGGGCGGTATGTCGGCGGGAGCGAAGGCTCGCATGCTCGTCATCTCATTCACCGTCATGGGTGCAAGCGCAATGCTCGTGCAGAAGCCCCTCGTCTGGGCGATCCTCGGCGCCGTCGCGCTCTTCCTGCTCTACCTGGTGCTTGTGCGCATCCCCACCATATCGAACCAAGCTTGGCGCGCAAACCTCGAGGCGCTCGAGGCCGAGTAAGTCGGAGCAAACGTCCTTTACGGAAGCGCATTCGCGCGCTCGCTCGTGCAGCGGAACAGGCCCGGGCGAGCGCCTCCGGGAGCATCACCCTCCCCCGTGCTTGCGTCCCGTACGCCGGCGTCCCCGCGCGCCGACATCACACTCCACGCCGCATCCCCACGGCGGCCTCGACGCCCCCGACATCATCGCATCACCCGCGCATGAGAAAAGCCCCGCCTGCGATTCGCAGACGGGGCTTCGTTGCAAAGCGTATGGATCTGAAAAACTAGCGCTTCGAGAACTGCGGGCGCTTGCGAGCCTTCTTCAGACCGTACTTCTTGCGCTCCACGACGCGAGCGTCGCGAGTGAGGAAGCCGGCCTTCTTCAGCTCGGCGCGATAGTCGCCTGCCTCGAGCAGAGCGCGGGAGATGCCGTGACGCAGCGCGCCGGCCTGACCCGAGATGCCGCCGCCGTTGATGCGGGCGATGACGTCGAAGTGATCGACGGTGTCCGTCACCTTGAACGGGGTCTTCGCATAGTTGAGCAGAGCCTCACGACCGAAATACTCGGCGCCTTCGCGGCCGTTGACGGTCACCTTGCCGGTGCCGGGAACCAGACGCACGCGGGCAACCGCGTTCTTACGACGGCCGGTGCCGTAGTACAGAGCTTCATTCGCCATGATGATTAACCCTCCATCTCAATCTTGCGAGGCTGCTGTGCAGCATGCGGATGCTCAGGACCAACGTAAACCTTGAGCTTCTTGCCCATGGCGCGGCCCAACGTGTTCTTCGGCAGCATGCCCTTGATGGCATGCTCGAGAACGCGCTCGGGGTGCTTCGTCATGGCCTCGGTGAAGGTCTCGGACTTGAGTCCGCCGGGGAAACCGCTGTGGCGATAGTAAGTCTTCTGCGCCGCCTTGGTGCCGGTCACGCGGATCTTGTCAGCATTGATGATGATGACGAAATCGCCCGTGTCGACATGCGGGGTGTACTGCGGCTTGTGCTTGCCTTTGAGGATCTGGGCGGCCTTGGTTGCCACACGACCGAGGACCTGGTCCTCAGCGTCGATGACGACCCACTCGCGCTCGACCTCGCCGGGCTTCGCATAATACGTCTTCACTCTTATTCCTCCAAATAGTTGCAGGCCTCTTCGGCGGCCTCAACGGATGATCCGCCTCGTGCTTTGCGCACGGGGTGGCTTCCATCGAACCACCTCGGAGTTGTTTGTTTTCAAAAGTGCAGGTCATCTCGGTGTCGGTTTCCTACGCCGACGCACAGGGTGTGGGCCTGGACTCCCTCTTCCGTGCTCCTCGACTCATCTGCGGTTACGGGGCTTTTGAAAGCGAACTTTTACATTCTAGCGATAGCCGAGAGGGCAAGTCAACGAATTTGGAGGTTTTTTCAAACGAATTCCCAGTTAAAGCACGATTTCTTGATAAGACGCCGTCGCCCCGCTCCGCAGATGCGCGGGGCGGGGCGACGAACGGCGCGGGGAGCGCGTCTCCTTAGGCCTCGCGCTCTTTCATGCCGCGCAGGGCCGCTCCCGCGGCGACAACGCCGACGCCCGCGACCGCCGCCGCGCCAAGCGCTACGGCACCTGTCGAATCGCCGGTCTTCGCCAACGAGGACGGGCGCTTGGCGGCCGCCGCGCCATTGTCGTTCGATTCGGATCCGTTGCCCGAGCCGCCCGTCGAGCCGCCGTCGGAACCGCTGCCGTCACCCGAGCCGTCACCCGAGCCGCCGCCGGACACGGCGTCCTTTACGCGCGTCGTGAACGAGAAGTCGTGATCGTTCTGCACGCTGCTATCGTGGCTGAGCGTGTAAAGCGCACTATGAGCGAACGCCGAAAGCGCCGGGATGTCGGGGATGACATCCCCGAGGGAGTTGTCGTCGACCACCAAACCGACGATATCGCCCGCGTCTTTCACCATGGTCTTCAGCAGGCTGAGGGCCATCGTCGTCATGAACTCGGAATTCCCCTTCATCACCAGAAGCGTGATATCGAGCTTCACCTTCTCAAGCAAGGAGACGAGCTCGGGCTGCGCCGTGTTGACCGAGCTGCGCAACACCTCCATCAGCAAGCCCTCGGCGTTGCCTTCGCCGCCCGCCACCTTGGCGATAGCGGTCTCGGCCCACTCCTCGCACGACTCGGAGCCCCTGAGATGGGTCTGATAAGCGTAATCGACCAGGCCGATCACCGTGTTACCCGCCTCATCGACCGCGTGATTCAACAGCGCGTCGACCAAGGTGTCGACCAACGCGTGAGTTGACGAGGGGTCGGCGAGAATGCTCGCGTCCACCTTCGCGCATACATCGTCGAGGAAGGCGGTCAAGCCCGCAGCGTCAACGTACAGGGAGATCTTGTCGGCCGCGATGGCGTAAGTCGAGACGGCCTGTTCCTCAAGACGCGCGCCAAGCTCAGTTGCCGCAGGCGACTCCAAGCGGAACACGGCGAGGTCTTCGGTCACTTCCTTATATTGGTCGATCTTCACGCGCGCGGTCGATGCATCGTACCAAATGCTGAAGTTGAAGCTTGACAGCGCGATCTGCATGCCGGATTCGAACGTCTGGGGCAGCATCCCCGCGACCAGGGAGAAGACGGCTTCGCCCAATCCGTCAGGCTCCACGCCCAGAAGCCCCGCGATCGTCGGCTTCACGCCGCCCGACTGGTAGATCTGGGTCATGTACTGGGAAAGATAGTCCTTGGCTATCGTGTCGACCACGTCCTGCGTGAGCGTGCGCGACCTGCCGTATTCCGTGATGTCGGCGATGTTCGACGCTCCCGTGATCTTGTCGGCGTACGACCCGTATGCGACCGAACCGAGAGCGGCCACGTTCACCGCGAGAACCGCGTCGAGCGCGCCCTCGTTCTCCCGCCAGGAAAGGGTCCCCGTCCTGATGAACGAAGGATAGGTGACCAGCGAGTCCGTCTCCACGTCGAACAGCTCGCAACCGGCAGGCGAGGTGTAGGCCGCGACGTCGTTGGCATGCATATGACCGGTGAACACCACCGACACGCCCGCGTCGGCGTAAGCGGGGGCGACGGTCTCGTAATTGTCGACAAGGTACTCGCCGAGCAGCGTAGGCTCGTCATCGAAGTGGGGGACGACGCCGTGATGCTGCATGACCGCGACCACATCCCCCGCCGCACGCGCCTTCGACGCCTGGTTCACCACCCAGCTGAGCAAATCGAGGCCCACCACGCCGCTGGTCTCGTGCTCGTCGGCTCCGCTGTCGGTCTGGTCCGCGCTGTACTTGCACGAATCCACCACGATGAGCGTGAAGCCCTCCGCGGGTCGAGCGACGTAGGACAAGCTTCCCGCGCCCGAGCCGTTCGGGGCATACTGCACGGTGCTGTCGTCATAGCCGCAATCCGCCCAGATCTGCTTGAACGTCGCAGGGTCGGCATGCTGCGCCGCGACCGCCGAACCCGAGGAGAAGTCGAGTCCGTTCGAATTGTTGACGTCGTGGTTTCCGTTGATGACGAAGAACTTCGTCTCCACGCCCGCCGCCTTCAGCTTCTCGCGCGCGGCGGCTATCTTCGCATGAGCCTCCCGATGACAGACCAGCTCGCTATCCTTCGTCAAGTCGCCCGGAACGAGAACCACATCCGGCTGTGCCGCGACGACGCTCGCGAGCGCGGCGTCGAGGATGGCGGCGCTCTCCTTGAACATCTTGCGGTCGGAGTTCTCGGCGGTGGTGTAATCGGGGCAGTCGCTCCAAAGAGTCGGCGAGAAATAGTGCAAGTCGGACATGACGGCGATCTTCACCTGACTTGGATACCCCGAAGCATCGCCCTCCGCCGCCCACGCGGTTTCGGCCCCGGACGCAAAGCACGCCGCCCCGGCTCCCACTACGACCATCTTGAAGAAACCCCTCCTGCTCACAAAGCCTGCAGGGCGCACGCGTTGCGCCATTTTATCTCCTCTGCTCAGAAGCGGCGCAAAGCGCCGCATGCTCGACAACCAGCGGCTCATCATCTTCCCGCACGGAAGTCAACGCCGAATCAGAAACGTGTTAAGACGATGAACGCTTTACGTAAAGCTTTCGTCAGATCCAGGCCGAGTCATGCAGCGCGATGCGCTCGCGCTCGGACGGGGCAACGGACCTCGGCGCACACCCCGCGCGAGCGCGACACGCGCGCCGAGGGCCGCCGAACTTCCTATCGGTCGCAGCGGGGCTTCGGCGCGGCACGATGCTTCTCGCATATCCAAGCCGGACGGCAACGCTTCGTCTATAATTTCGCCTATCGTCCAAACGCAAGACGCTTCGCCGCCGCTTTCTCCTGAAAGCCGCAGCCGAGCGCGTAAGCGCGTCGCCACCGCTCGCATGCCCATCGGGTGCGCGACGCGGCCGACGCAAGGGGGAAACCGCACTATGGAGAACATCGATCCGTTTTGGTTCGTCACGCTCGTGACGCTTTTGTCGGGAGCGGGCGGAACCGGGCTCGGCGGCGTGGTGGGAGCGCTGTGCAAGAGCGACTCGAACCGCACCATCAGCCTGCTGCTCGCCTTCGCGGGCGGCGTCATGACCGCCATGGTCTGCTTCGACCTGCTCGCCGAGGCGGTCGAGGCGGCGACGCAAGCGTCGGGCCTCGGCGTGTGGATCGTGGTCGCAGCGGTTATCGCGGGCGTCGCCGTCGTGTACGGGCTCAACTACGTCATCGACCGGCACACGAGCCGCGAAGTTCCGCACGTGGCCGATGCCGATCACCCCCGCACCCACGACGACATCGACGAGCTTATCCACGCCGACCACTGGGCGGAGCACAAGAGAAAGCACGACTCGCGCGCTTCCCTCATGATCGCGGGTGTGGTGATGGCATGCGCCATCGCGCTGCACAACGTCCCCGAGGGCATGACCATCGGCGCGAGCTTCGCCGTTTCCGATAATCTCATGCTGGGAACGGGCATGGTGATGGCGGTTCTCATCGGCCTGCACAACATTCCCGAGGGCATGGCGGTCGCCGTGCCCCTCATCTCGGGCGGCATGGGGCGCGTTCGCGCCGTGGCGCTTACCGCGGCATGCGGTCTGCCGACGCTCCTAGGCGCCTGGCTGGGACTTTGGCTCGGCGATATCGGGCCGATAGGGCTGTGCCTAAGCCTGGGATTCGCCTCAGGCGCCATGCTCTACGTCGTCTTCGGGGAGATCATTCCGCAGTCGGTTCTGATGTGCCGCAGCAAGGCCCCCGCCTTTGCGGTCATCGTCGGCATGCTTTTGGGCCTGCTCATCATCTTCAGCTAAGCGACGACCGATTTTGCGGCAAAAACGCTGCTCGATGATGCGGGAAGCGCTCGCCTAGCGAAGATCGATGCCTTCCACCAGCACCACGAGCTCCTGCTTTTTATGAACGCCCATTTTCGCGTAGATACGCTTGCTGTGCGTGCGCATGGTGTTCTCGGATATGAAAAGCATCTCGGCGATGGCGGGGCCGGTGTTGCCTCGAACGATGAGCTCCATCACCTCGGCCTCGCGGCTCGACAGGCCGTACAGCTCACGCACGCGCGCGCAACGAACCGCCGTGAGGTCTTCCGCGCCGCGAGCGTCCGCGCCAAGGGAACCTGCGGTGCGAGCGAGCGAGCCGCGTGAACCCGCCCCGCTCGCAGCCGAGCTGTCCAGGTCCACCCCGCGCCCGTCCGAAACGGAAGAGCCCATACCGCCCGGCGCAGCCCCACCGCGCGCCGTCGCGCCTTCGACGCCGCCCGCTCCCTCGGCATCGTCCGCCTCCTCGGCGGCGCCCGAACTCCCCGCGTCCTCCACCCGCCGCGGCGACATCATGAGAAACTCCAGACGGGACGTATGAAGCTTGCTCACCCTGCGGCCGAACAGGGCCACCAGCAGCATCACGTACAGACTGACGACCGCCACCACGGAGAGCTGCTCGAGACCGAGCGACGCACCGCTTCCCGACGCGTAACCCACCACGTAGCCGCACATCTGCATGAAATACGCCACGGCGGCGTAAAACGCGTAGACGAACACCGGGCTGATGCCGCTGTCGCGCGATATCTGCGCGCAATGCATCATCATGAGCATGCACGTCAACGCGAAGCACGCGTACGTGACGGCGAACCCGACGTCGGCGAATCCCTCGCCCGCAAAGGGAAGGATCACCAGGCATGTACCCGCCACGGGGAACATCGCGCGGAAGACCGTCACCAGATCGAGGCGGAACGCACGCGTGCGCCACACCGCGAACAAGATGACGGTGACCACCAAGAGGAAAGCCATCGAAGCGATGTTGATCATGCCGAAAAGCTCCTGGTGCGTTACGGCGATGAAACGGATGGCTCCCGAGCTGAAGCCGAACGCGCCGATGGAGATGGCCACGGGAAGGCTCTCACGCAAGGCGTTGCGGTACACCACCACATGCTCGCACGGAACATCCTCGAACATCGGTTGCTCGACATCGGTCTTGCCGGCGGCTATCCACAAGCAAAGCCCCGCGAGCGGCACCATCACCAGGGGGATCAAGTAAGAAGTAAGCGCCGCGGGAATAAGGCAAAGCGCAAAATACAAAAGAGCCGACGCCGCCGTGCCCTTGATGAGGGCGAGCGTTCCGGCAACCGCCTCCATGGAGGCGAACACCCGCTGCCAGCTGATGAGAAAGCCCGCGGACCCCACGCCTACCAGCACCGCCGCAGCCACGACGAACGCAAGGGCGAGCTCCTCCACGTACATGGCCGCGATAAGCATGAGCGGACCTGTCATAAGCGGAGCGGAAAACGCCGCCACATGGACCTTGCGCGCCCACCGCGAGCTTCTCCACGTCAGCGTTCCCGCCGCGCAGAACACCAGCAGGAACGCGACCATCTGCACCAGATAGAACAGCGCCGTCACGTCAGCGGATCGATACAGCTCGGGAAGATACGGATACACCCCGCCCCATATCGACGCCGCGTTGATGGAGAGCAGCGTGGCGTAGCCGAAGCTCGGAACGTCTGGTTTCAAAGCGGAGGCGAATCCCACGCACGCCCCTCCCCTCGTAAGCGACCGTTGAACACAATGGAGGCGATTTTACCATCTCACGTGGCGCATGTTCGCCCGAGCGCCTTGCAGCTATGTCACCAACACGCTCCTGAACTGGTGTTTCATGAAAATCACACCTTTCTGGTGACAACGTTTCCTCACAGCGTTTCCTATAGTGGGGGCACACGTTAGCAACACGCAACGAGAATGGAGGGGGTTGCATGTCAAAAGAGAACATGATGCTCGACCGTCGTACGTTCGCCAAGGCGTCCGGCGCGCTCGGAGCCCTGGCCGTCGCCGGCGGAGCCTGCGGCGCCACGTTCGTTCAGACGACGCCCGTCGCCTTCGCCGACGAGGCGGCGAGCACCGACGAGATCGTTTGGACGCACTGCCACGTGAACTGCGGTGGGGCGTGCCCGCTGCAATGTCATGTGCACGACGGAGAGGTCGCCTACGTGGAGTCCGACACCACCGGCTCGCCCGAGTTCGGCGACGTCCAGGCGCGCGCCTGCCTGCGCGGACGCTCGATCCGAAAATGGCTGAACGCCGAGGAGCGTCTGAACTACCCGATGCGCCGCGTCGCGGGCACCAAGCGCGGCGACGGCAAGTACGAGCGTATCAGCTGGGATGACGCGCTCGACACTATCGCCGGCGAGCTCGATCGCGTCATCAAAACCTACGGAAACGAAGCCGTGTTCATCCAGGAATGCTCCGGCGTCGAGCAAAACATCATGATGAGCAATCCCTTCTTCCGCCTGATCAACCTTCTCGGCGGCGAGATCACGCGCTATGGCAGCTACTCGAGCGCGTCCATCAGCTTCGGCGCATACCCCTACGTCTACGGCGGCTCGTGGGGCAACCGCTCGTTTAAGACGCTTGAGAACGACGAGCTCGTGGTCATGTTCGGCTTCGCTCCCAACGACATGCGCATGGCGGGCGACGGCCCGGGCTACGATCTGCTGGTCGCCCACGAGAAGAAAAACGTCCGCGTCATCAGCATCGACCCGCGTCGTACCGAGACGTGCGCGAACATCGGCGCCGAGTGGATTCCCATCGTCCCCGGCACCGACACGGCGCTCGTCGCGGCGCTCGCCCACGAGCTGATTAAGAACGACCTGGTCGATATCGACTTCCTGCACACTTACGTCGTGGGCTTCGACGAGGAGACCATGCCCGAGGACGCGCGCGGCAAGAACCTCTCGTATTACGACTACGTCATGGGCACCGGCTACGACCACGTCGAGAAGACGCCCGCATGGGCAAGCGCCATCACCCGCATCCCCGCCGAGCGCATCACCGCGCTGGCGAAGGAGATCGGCCAAGCCAAGCCCTGCTTCATCTGCCAGGGTCTCGGCATGCAGCGCCACGCCAACGGCGACAACGCGTCGCGCGCGGTCATGGCCCTCGCGCTCATGGTCGGCCAGGTCGGTCGTCCCGGCACCACGTCGGGCGGCACCATCGGCAACGGCAGCATCGGCCTGAAATCCCTGCCCACCGGAGACAACCCCGTAAAAACGAAAATACCGCAGTTCCTGTGGCCCGAGGCCATCCGCGACGGTGCGAAGCTCACCGCCACGCACGACGGCATCCAAGGCGCCGACGCGCTCAAGACCGGCATCAAGTTCCTCGTGAACTACGGCAACAACATGATGGCGAACCAAAACGCCGACATCAACACCACCACCGACGTCCTGCGCGACGAGAGCCTGTGCGAGTTCATCCTGCAATACGACGTAGCGTGGACCGACTCCTGCAACTGGGCCGACATCGTGCTGCCCGACCTCACGCCCCAGGAGACCTACAGCCTCACCGCAGCGGGCGAGAGCAACGACGTGGCGGGCATCCGCTTCGGTCAACCCGTCTGCGAGCCCAAGTTCGAGCGCCGCGAGATCTACGAGGTGTGCGGCGAGCTCGCCAAGCGCCTGGGAGTCTACGATGAATACAGCAACGGCGGCATGACCCGCGAGGACTGGTGCCGCAAGCTCTACAACGACTTGGTCGAGAAGGCCGGCGACAAGTACGACATGCCGACCTACGACGAAGGCGTCGAGATGGGCACATTCACCTTCGACATCGCACCGTCGGACAAGATCGACCCCTTCATCGCCGACCCTGAGGCCAATCCGCTTAAGACCAAAACCGGCAAAGCGCAGATCTACTCGCCCGAGTACGCCGCGTTCGCCGAGACGTGGACGCTCGATGCCGAGGAGAAAAACGCCATCACGCCGCTGCCGATCTACGTGCCCGGCCCCGATAGCGCAGAGGACGTCACCGACGAGTTCCCCTTCCAGATCCTCGACTTCCACCCGAAGTGCACCACGCACTCCACCTACGCCCACAACCCGGTGCTCAACCGCATCACCCCGTTCCAGGCGTGGATCAACCCCATCGATGCCGAGAAGATGGGCATCGCCGACCTCGACCGCGTGAAGCTGACCAGCGCTCAGGGCTCCATGATCACGCAGGCGAAGGTGACCAACCGCGTCATGCCCGGCGTCATCATGCATCCCCAGGGCGCATGGCACGACGCGCCGGCCGAAGGCGACCGCACCGACAAGGGCGGTTGCACCAACACGCTGACCAGCCGCCAGCGCAACCCCGTTTCGAAGGGCACGGGACAGCACAGCGTGATCGGCACCATCGAGAAAGTGAAGGAGTAAACCCATGACCCAATACGGTTTCTACTTCGACGCAACCCGCTGCACGGGTTGCCATACCTGCGAGGCGGCGTGCCGCGACTACCACGACCTCGGCCTCGACTTCACCTTCCGCCATGTCTACGAAATCGAAGGCGGCGGATGGAACCAGGCGTCTGACGGAACCTGGAACACCGACTCCTACACGTACTACGTCTCCACCTCGTGCCAGCACTGCGACAATCCCGCGTGCACGCACGTCTGCCCCACCGGCGCCATGCACAAAGGCGACGACGGCATCGTGAGCGTCGACGTCAAGAAATGCATCGGTTGCGGCTATTGCGAGCTGGCCTGCCCCTACGGGAATCCGAAGGTCGACCGCGAAAAAGGCCACAGCACCAAATGCGACGGCTGCGCAAGCCGTCTGGCCGAGGGCAAGTCGCCCATCTGCGTGGAGGCCTGCACCATGCGAGCCCTCCAATTCGGCCCTGCCGACGAGATGGCGAAGCTCGGCGAGCGCGCGGCCCTCGCGCCCTTGCCCGACCCGGCGAACACCACGCCGAATCTGTACATCAAGGCTTGCGAGCACGCCAAGCCGAGCGGCTCGACCGATTGCGTCGTCGCTAATACCGCGGAGGTGAAATAGCTTATGGGTTCTGGTTTCGAGCATGCCGCTCTGGCGGTATTCACCACGCTGGCGCCGATGGGAGCAGCTTCCTTCATCGCGCTGGCATATGCTTTCGCGACGGGAAAGATCGACGATGACGCCGCCAAGCGCGTCGACAAGATGACCGCCATTCCCGCAGTCGTGATGCTCGTAGGCTTCATCGGCTCGTTCATGCACCTCGCAAGCCCGTTCGCCGCGTTCGGCGTCTTCGGCGGCATCGGTTCCTCGCCGCTGTCTAACGAGATCGTCGTCGCGCTCGTGTTCTGCGCCGTCGCTATCGTTTACTGGGCGCTCGCGCTCGCAGGCAAGCTGCCCGCTGCGGGCGGCGCGCGCAAGGCGCTGCTCGTCGTGCTCGCCGTGCTTTCGCTGGTGTTCGCCGTCTTCTGCGGACTGGCCTACATGATGGACACCATTCCCACGTGGAACACGCCCGTCTCCATCGTTCAGATGCTGGGTTACGCCATCGCGGGCGGCGCAGTTCTCGGCTTCACGATCTTGGGCTTCGCCCGCGTCGAGCTGCCCGAGAACGCCGCGAAAATCGCCCTGGGCATCGTGTCCGCAGGCGTCGTCGTCGGCGTGGCGGGCTTGGCCGTGCAATTCGCAGGTCTTGGCTCCATCCGCAACATCTGGGGCCCCGCATCCGACCTCGTTCCCGCATTCGGCCTGATCATCGCACTGTATGCAGTATGCGGAATCGCCGCGGCGGCGCTTGTGGCGCTCTCTTGCAAGAAGAAGTCGCCCGCGCTTGCAGCCGCCGCCTGCGTCATCATCGCCGTCGGCATCTTCTTTGCCCGCATCGCCTTCTACGGCACGTACATGGGAATCGCGCTGTAGCGTCACCCCGCGTCACGCCTTAGGCTGAACACGGCGCGTCTCCTTCGGGGACGCGCCGCAAAACGAAACAGGGCGCACCTTTCGAGGCGCACCCTGTTTCGTCATAATAGGGGAGCGAATGCCCGTCTGCCGCAATGCAGCGCGGCGGCAGACGGCTGCACCGCCGATGGGCGGCAACAGGTCGTCGCCGCAGAAGACGGCGCAGCCGACGGGGCGTCGCGGGCTTCCACCATGCAACATCCCATGCAGCTAAAGCGTCCACCGTATCAAGGAGATCCATGGAAACCGCCCTCAACGAAATCACGCTCGTGCTTTTCACCAGCATAGCGCCCGCAGGCGTCATCGGGTTTATCATGATGGCATGGGTCGCCCTCTCCACCGCGGACAAAAGCCGCGCCGACGCCGCCAGCCGTCATCTGGTCATCCCGCTCGCTTTGGCCATCACAGGCCTTATCGCCTCGGCGACTCATCTGGGCACGCCTGCGAACGCCCTGTACGTGATCTCGGGAATCGGCCGCTCACCGCTTTCCAACGAAGTGGTTGCCGCCGTGGCCTTTCTCGCCATAGGCGGGGTGTACTGGATCGCCTCGTTTCGCGACGATATGCCCAAGATCGTACGCCGCATTTGGCTCGCCGCCGCATCGGTCGCAGGCGTCGCGTTCGTCACCTTCATCGCGCTGGCGTACTCGGTGCCGTCGGTTCCCACATGGAACCTGCCGCCGGCGCCGTTGACGCTGTGGCTCTGCGGCCTTTCAAGCGGACCGTTCGTCGGTCTGTTCGGCTTGCTCTTCGCCAAGCAGGAGCCTACGCGGCTGCAGATGCGCACAGCGCTCGGCATCGCCGCCGTCGCCGCCGTCGCCAACGTCGCGGCGCTCGCAGCTGAGTGGGGCGAGCTCGGCGGCATCGCCACCACCATCGCAAGCGCTGTGGAACTTGTGCCCTTCTTCCCCGCGTCCATCATCGCCTACGCCGCATTGAACGCAGGCGCGATCGTCGTCGCGACGCTCTCGCCGCGTCTTGCGGAAACACCGCGCCTGATCGCGATCGCCGCGGCGGCGCTGCTCGCGCTCGCAGCGTGCTTCGCCGTCAGGTTCGTGTTCTACTCCATGCACATGACCGTGGGAATTTAGAAAGCTGCCGCGTTGCCGCAACGCAAGCCAGCGCCGCGCAAGGCACGACGGCAGAGCGCGCGTAGGCGCACCGAAGCAGAGAAGTTGGCTCGTGCTTGAATTACTGCGTTGCAATTCCGCTTTTTCAACGACATGTATCAACTAACGCGGATGATCGCCGC
>CALADF010000050.1 GCA_937890835.1 uncultured bacterium | reverse complement strand
CGGTCGAACTTCACCGGCGCCAAGCCGTAGTGAATGCCGACGTCCTCGCCCTCGACGTCGAGCGTCAAGGTCTCGAGCATGCCGTGGGGATACTTCTCGTAACCGCGCTTGAGGTAGGCGCGCATCTCGTCTTCGCTCACGCGAGCATCCTCGTCGTTCGCGTAGTTGACGATGATCTGAACGCCGTCGATGGTCGTCTTCTGCGTCTTCTCGGAAACAGCTTCGGTGGTCATTGCCTGCGCCATGTTCGCGCTCCTCATCTTCGATATAACCGCACACCGTCCGGACCGCCGACTTGCGCCGGAGCTCGTCCGCCGTGTTGAACTTACAAGCGAAGCTTACCACATCATCGTCTCAATTGCTACTGTTTTTGTATCATTTCCCATTTTTCACGCCGCGAGGACAGCTCGGCGTGCGCAACTTCGCGTTGAGGGGGGCAACAAAGCGCCCTCACCCCCTCCTCCGATACGCCGTCGACCTTGCGGCGCCGACCTTCTCGACGACGCCCTCGTCTTGGAGCTTCGCGAGAACGCGCTCCAACGTGCGCCGGCTCACGCCAGGATTGGCGTCCAAGATCTCGCGTTTCGACGCCGTCCCGATCAGCCTGGCGAAGAACGCCCTCACGGCCTCCTCGTTCCCAACAGGCGAAGCCGCTATCGATAACCTGGCATCAAGCTCCCCATAGCAGGCGAGCACTATGCCCAACATGTACGTGACGAAAGGGGCGTAGTCGCTTTCGCCTTCCCGCCAGCCCGAGGAGCTCGCGGCCAGAGCTTCGTAATACGTCTCCTTGGTTCTCTCTATCTCCTTCTCAATCGAGATGTATTTCCCCACGTCGTACCCGCTTCGATACATGAGCAGCAACGTGAGCAGCCTGCTCATGCGGCCGTTCCCGTCGTTGAACGGGTGAATGCTCACAAAGTCGAAGACGAAGACGAGCGACACCAGCAAAGGGTCGTATGCCCCGGCGTTCACCTGATTCGCGTACTCGGAGCATATCCTCTCGACGGCGGCGGGGGTGCCCGCAGCCGAGGTGGGAACGAATCGTGAGACCAGCTCGCCTTCGGCCGTGCTCTCGGCGATCACGTTGTCGGAATCCTTCCATCTTCCAGCGTAAGAACCACCCGAGAAACGGTGCAGGTCGCGGTGGAGCCGGAGGATCACGTTCGGCGTGACGTGCCTCCGCCGCCGCTCCTCGCTCTCTCATCCACCCTCCCAGCCGAGCTTCGCGCCCGCTTGCGTCTTCATGACGAGACAATTTACAGACGTTTAATCCAAACGGCTGCACGGCGTCGCAATTTGAACCTTGCTCGAATTAAATGTGGAGATTGAATGATCACCCACTATACTGGTGAAGCAGGGAGCCTAAGGGAGGGGGGCGCATGCTTCGCCATCGCGTCTCGGCTTCCTCTGCAACACCCGCGTTACGCGGGAGCCTGTCCACGAGGCGGCAAAAAACGGCGAAGAGAGAAGGCAGCGGCCTTCGCCCAGGATTCGTCGAGCCCGAGCTGGTGGGTTCTTCGTATCTTGGCGCCACGCGCGTTGCCGTGGAGGCGCGCATGGCACAAGCGGATGGCTGCGACTGATTCCGAGGAGAATCTTATGAGCGAGACGAAAGGTCTGACCAGGCGCGCATTCCTTGCAGGTACTGCCGCAATGGGCGCAATGGCGGCGCTAACCGGTTGCGCCGCCTCCTCCGGGAAGGAGAGCACCCCGGTTAACGCGGCCTCGGTAGAGGCGGGCAAGGTCGAGGTCAAGCACGTGTGGTGCAGCATGTGCGGCCCCGCCAAAACCGTGTGCTCCAAGTACGCCTACCTGAAAGACGGCGTCTGGGTCAACGTGGAGGGCAACCCCTCCGCAGGCAACAACTGGGGCGTTGGCTCTAAATCTCTGTGCGTCAAGGCTCAGGCGGCCATGCAGACCATCAACGACCCGCTGCGCATCATGTACCCCATGAAGCGCGTCGGCGAGCGCGGCGAGGGCAAATTCGAGCGCTGCACGTGGGATGAGGGCATGAAGCTGTTCACCGACGCCTTGAAGAAGCTGCAAGACGAGGGTCGCCCGCAAGATCTCGGCATCCTGTCCCCGCAGTTCTTCGGCGTCCTGGCAACCGTCGGCCGTCGCTTCCTGAACGTGTTCCACTCCCCCAACTACATGCACTCCGCCATCTGCGCCATGCAGCGAGCCATGACCAAGCGCGTCACCATCGGCAACGCCACCGCTTCCGGCCCCATGGGCAAGTGCAAGCTCTACGTCAACTGGGGCGCCAACCCGGAGAACTCCGCACAGAACCAAGGCAATCCGTACAGCCGGGTAAGGGCTATCGAAAACGGAATGCAGGTCATCGACATCCGCCCGATGATGGACCAGCTCGCCGCCAAGGCCACCGTCTGGGTCCCCATCCGCCCCGGCACCGATGCCGCCCTCGCGCTGGGCATTCTGAACTACATCATCTCAAACGACCTGCATGACAAGGAGTTCTGCGAGCAGTGGATCAACGGCTTCGACAAGCTGGCCGAGCACGTGAAGCAATTCTCCCTCGAGTGGGCGTCCGAGAAGACCGGCGTCGACGTCGCGACCATCGAGAAGGTCGCCCAGATGATGGGCACCATCAAGCCGATGAGCATCGTCGACGGCAACGGCGTCGGCGACCAGCAAAACGACGGCACCGCGGGCCTGCAGGCCATCCTGGCCATCGCCGCCGTCACCGGCAACCTCTACACGAGCGCGTCCGCCGCACCCGCCATCAAGACCAAGGCCATCGACATCCTCACCGATCGCATGCCGGCATCCGAGGAGGATATCGAGAGGGGCTACTACGCCGGCATAGCCAACCAGGTCTCCCCCGAGTTCCCGCGCTGGTACAGCAAGCCCGGCTTCTGGGAGACCGGCGGCTCCTCCGCATACTTCAAGGCCATCACCTCACCGCTGTGGAGCGAGAACCCGCTGCGCGTCATCATCGGCCAGTGCTCCAACCCCTTCGGCGCCACCCGACAGCCCAAGAAGGTTGCCGAGGCGCTGATGAAGCTCGACTTCTACGTCGTCATGGACCAGTTCTACAACACCTCCTGCGACTACGCCGACGTCATCTTCCCCGCCGCGAGCCACTACGAGATCAGCCATCAGATCGGCACGAAGAACCGCGCCGACGGCACCTTCATCGGCATCACCCAGCCCATCCAAGACCCGCCGGGCGAATGCAAGTCCGACTGGCAGTTCTACCTCGACCTCGGCGTCGCCATGGGCTACGGCGACGATTTCTGGGGCGGCGACATGGACGCCTGCCTCGCCGAGCAGCTTGAGGGTTCGGGCATCACCCTGGATCAGCTGCGCGAGTACGGCGAGCTGTTCGTCAAGGCCGACCCGAACGCCGAGAAGCCCCCGGCGCCCTCGTTCGAAGAGGCGTTCAAGAACCTGCCGAATAAGAAGTTCCAGGGCTACAACGAGTTCATCGGCGGGAAGCCCTCCGTTTGGGCCGGCACCGAGTTCGACCCGGGCGAGCTGCATTACCTGCCCTACTACCAGGGCCCGGTGGAAAGCCTTGCCGACACGCCGGAGATCGCCGCCGAGTACCCGCTCATCATCTCCGACGTCCACGCCTATCGTCTGTGCAACCACAGCTACTACTCCAGCGTGCCGTACCTGCGCGAGCATCAGCCGTATCCATGGGTTCGCATGAACCCCGAAACCGGCAAGAAGTACGGTATCGCCGAGGGCGACTGGGTCAAGATCGAGTCGCCGCACGGTTGGTGCGTCATGAAGGCCGAGTTCTTCGAGGGCCTGTCGCCCGAGACGCTGATGGCCCGCCGCGGCTGGTGGCAGTCCTGCAAGGAGCTCGATCTGCCCGGTTACGGCTGCATGGACGGCGGCTCCGACCCCAGCTTGCTGTACGCGACGGATATGACGAAGTTCGACCCGTTCACTTCCGCCATGGCTAAGCAGACCCTGGTCAAGATCAGCAAGACCGAGGCGCCTTCACCTTGGGTGCCCGCGGTCTCCACGGAAGAATAGAAGGGGAGATAGATCATGGCAAAGCAATACGGTTTCCATGTAGATTCTTTCAAGTGCATCAAGTGCTGGGCTTGCGAGGTTGCCTGCAAGGCCTGGAACGGCATTCCCGCCGGAACCGTCTCCCGCCGCAGGGTTCACGAAGTCACGATCGGCACGTTCCCGAACGTGAAACGCGAGTTCACCTCGCTGTCCTGCATGCACTGCGCCAACCCTGGCTGCGCGAGCGTCTGCCCTGCCGGCGCCATCGCCAAACGCCCCGAGGACGGCATCGTCGTAGTGGACAAGTCGAAGTGCATCGGCTGCCACTACTGCTTCATGGCCTGCCCCTTCGGCGTGCCCCAATACACCGATGAGGGCATGGACAAATGCGACTGCTGCATCGGCAACGGCGTGACCCCGGGCGACACCCCGCACTGCGTTCTGGCTTGCCCCACCCAGGCTCTGCAATTCGGCGAATTGGGCGACCTGTCCCAGATTGCCAGCGAGCAGAACGCGGCAGCCATCTTGGGCGTGCCTCTGGCTTCCGCCAACTCAACTCCTGCCGAGATGAGCAGCCGCACCCCGGTTCTAACGCAGGAAGACTTGGTCAAGTAAGGGAGGTTTCCAATGGCTGAGATGCAAACGGTGTGGACCTGGCTTCCGGCGATATACCTCTTCTTGGCAGGCCTCAGCGCTGGCACGTTCCTCGCCATCGCCGTGCTTCGCTTTTGGAAGCCCGGCAGGTTCCGGAAAACCGGCACCATAGGAGCCTGGGCTGCGGTCGTGTTACTTGCAGTCGGCCTTCTGTGCTTGGTCGCCGAAACCGAGAAGCCGCTCCAAGCGATGATCCTGTTCACCAGCTTCGTGAACTTCGGATCTTGGATGACCATCGGCGCTTGGCTGCTGCTGGCCGCCTTCATAGAATGGCTGGTCTACGCAGTGGTGACGACGCCTCGACTCGCCGACGAGAAGGTTGGCGAAGGCGTCAAGAAGGCGCTTGCCATCGTCGGCGCCGTGCTCGCCGTATGCGTTGCGCTGTACGCCGCGGTGCTGCTGCTCTCGGCGCCGGCAATGGCTCTGTGGAACACCATGCTGCTGCCCGTCTTGTTCCTGGTTTCGGCTATCGACACGGGCTTGGCCCTGATCGTCATCATTTTGGCGGTCGGCCCCGATAGGGCGGATGCCCACGAGCTGATGCCCTGGATCGAGAAGGGCGTGTGCGTCATGGTGGTGTTGGAGCTCGTCGTGCTGGTGACGTTCGTGGTGATGGCGGGCTCCGGCTCCAACGTGGCCGCCGCCTTCAGCGCCGACCAACTCGTGAACGGCGCTTTGGCGGTTCCGTTCTGGCTGCTGGTGATCGTCGTGGGTTTAGGAGCTCCGCTCGTCACAGCCCTCACGAGCACCATCTCGAAGAAGGAGGCGAAGCCGACGACGTCTGTCGCCGGCGCGGTTTGCGCGCTGGTGGGCGGCTTCACCTTACGCTACGTGATCCTGGCTGCGGGCGCGACCGCCGCCATGATCGCCCCCACGCTCTTCGGCGCCGCTCTTGGGGTGCCCCTGTAAGAGAGCGCTCGGGTTTTGCCTGAAGACGGGAAGGCGCGCGGCGCTTGCGGCGCGCCTTCCTTGCGAAACGCCTCTTGGAGCAAGCCCGATTGAGTATGATGACGATGTTCGAGGTTTCCATGCGCCCACGCGTGAACTTGGAATCGTGCGATGCGCCCGAAAGGTGATGACTATGGTTGACGACCAGATGAACGCTCAGGAGCCCTCTGTCGCCCAGAGCCGCGAATCTACCTATCGCTTTCTCTCCTCGGCTCTGATCCGGGAGATGACGGCGGAGTTCTGGGCTGCGGTTGCCCAAAATCCCCCTGTCACCGAAGGCGCTCTGGGGGAATACCTCGCCTCCCTGAAGGGGGCCGACGTTGAAGCCGTGCGCAGCGAGAACGCCGTCAAATACGCGAAACTGCTCTTGAACGCCTCCTCCAACCCCGTGATTCCCTACGAATCCCCCCACACCAGTCCCGAGCACATCATGAGGCAACGGTCTTGGACTCAGGTGAAATCTGTATTCGCCTCAAACGGATTCGCGCTTGACGAGTGCCTGAACCTGCCGGAAGACCATATCTCCTTCGAGCTCGAGTTCATGGCGCTCATGTGCAAGCGGGAGCAGGAGCTTCTCGATTCATGCGACGCAACGGGCCTGGCGTCCAACCGCGCCGTCCAGCGCGCGTTCTTGACGGACCACCTGCTAACGTGGGTCGACGCTTTCTGCGACGATCTTACGTGGAAGTCCCGAGGCGGTTTCTATGCGGGCATCGCCGAGACGCTCAAGCAATTCATGACGTTCGAGATGGAGGAGTTCGATATCTCGAACGACGAAATCAAGTATCCGAAACTCGAAGATAGCGCAGAGTAGCTCCCCCCGCGCCGGCGCAAATTCGACTCGCATGCCTCCGCTTCATCGCAGGCGGCGGCATCAGCTCGCTTGTTATGACGGCAGCACGCCGCCGACTCCGGACGCCGCAGCCGACAAGACGGCTAGATCTTGTACATGAACTGGAACACATCCTCGCGCTGGATGATCACCTGCACGCCGAGCTCCTCGCCGACGGCCTCGAGCTTCTCCTGCACGGTGTTGAAATCGCACGCCTCGGGAGCGAGCGTCACCAGCATGGTCATCGAGAAGATGGAACCCTCGCCGAGAATGGTCTGGCTGATGTCGTCGATGTTCGCTTCGCATTCGGCGAGCGTCGTCGCAACCGCCGCGACGATGCCGCTGCGATCCTTGCCTAAAACGGAGATGACGCACTTCATGAACTTAACCCTTTCTCGAGGAGGCTTTCGCCTATAGTAGCCGATTGACGCCGCTCTCCCAACCTGAAACGCGCATCATGGCGAAGCGGGGCGGCGAGGGCCGAGTTCCCGCGGGCGCGAGGGCGAAGCAGGGCGCGAGGGGTCGAGGCCCCGCGCTGGCGAGGACGAGGACGAAACGGGATACGGGGGAAGCGAGATCCCGCGGGCGCGAGGGAGCTGATCCTACGAACGCAGGATCAGCGACAGCGCCTCGGCTCGCGTGGCCTGGCTTTTCTCGAACGCACCGCGCACCGCGCTGGTGATGGTCTTGGAGCCGGGTTTCTTCACCCCGCGCATGCTCATGCACATGTGCTCGGCCTCCATCACCACGATAACCCCCTGAGGGTCGAGCTGCTCGATCAGCGTGTCGGCGATCTGCGTCGTCAGGCGCTCCTGCACCTGGGGACGGCGCGCGAACGCCTCCACCAGACGCGCGAGCTTCGAAAGCCCGCACACGCGCCCGTCCGCTGCCGGAATGTAGGCCACATGCGCCTTCCCGAAAAACGGCACGAGATGATGCTCGCACATCGAGTAGAACGGGATGTCGCGCACGAGCACCATCTCCTCGTGGTGCTCGTCGAACGTCGTCTCGAAGTGACGCGCCGGATCCTCGGTGAGGCCGGCGAATACTTCCTCGTACATACGCGCCACGCGCGCGGGCGTTTCGAGCAAGCCCTCGCGTTCGGGATCTTCCCCAATACCCTCCAGGATAAGCCGCACGCCTTCCTCAATCTTTTTCGCATCCACGGTAAGCAGATCTCCTTGCTCGCATACGCCCGGCCGCAGCGCGGGCATCTTTCCCCTGAATAGTCGACGCGCCGCCTTCGGCAAACGTTCTCGCAACGCCCCTTCGGCAACCGCCCCGACCGCGCTCCTACAAACTCAGCTCGATGCCGACCGGGCAATGATCGCTGCCCATGACCTCGCTGTAAATGCTCGCCGACTCCACGCACGCGGCGACGGAATCGCTCACGAGGAAGTAGTCGATACGCCATCCCGCGTTGTTCTGCCGCGCCTTGAACCGATAGCTCCACCAGCTGTACGCGCCCGTCAAGTCGGGGTGCAGCGTACGGAACGTGTCGGTGAACCCGGCATCGAGCAGCTCGGTGAACTTCCCGCGCTCCTCGTCCGAGAAACCTGCGTTTCCGCGGTTGGGACCCGGGTTCTTCAGGTCGATCTCGTTGTGGGCGACGTTGAAGTCGCCGCACATCACCACGGGCTTCGGCTCGCTCGTCTCACCCGCCGCCGTGCGGGGCAGCAGGGTCGCGTCCGCATGGCCGCGGCCGAACTCCGCCGCGCCGCCCGCTTCCGCCGGCAGCTCCACGGGGACGCCGGCGGGAAGCGCACCCGCCTCGAGCCCCTTGCAGAAATCGCGGAACGCATCGTCCCACTGCATGCGATGATCGATGCGCGCCAACTCATTTTGCGCGTTGGGCGTGTAGACGTCCACGAACCAGTACTTCTCGAACTCGACGGCGACGATGCGCCCTTCCTGATCGAGGTACTCATCGCCCAGCCCGTGCAGAACGCGCAGCGGGCGCTCCTTGCAAAACACCGCCGTTCCCGAATAGCCTTTACGCTCGGCGTAGCTCCAAAACTGGTGGTAGCCGGCGAAATCGAGATCGACCTGCCCCGCCTGCAGCTTCGTCTCCTGCAGGGCGAACACATCGGCGTCGAACCCCTCGAAGATGCCCGCGAAGTCCTTCTTCATGACAGCACGCAACCCGTTCACGTTCCACGAGATCAAACGCATGTGGTTATTCTCCTTCTCAAACATGGCGAAGGCGAGCGACCAAGCGCCCTCTCGCCGACGATGGGCACGGCGCCGAAGCGGAACCGCGCACGTTATTTATGATACGGCTCGCCCCGCGAGATCTTGACGGCGCGATACACCTGCTCGAACAGAACGACGCGCGCGAGGTTGTGGGGCAACGTTATCGGCCCGAACGAGAACGTCTCATCGGCGCGCGCAGCCACCGCCGCATCCACCCCGTCGGAGCCTCCGATGACGAAGGCGATATCGCTTTTCCCCGCAAGACACAGCTCGTCGAGTCTGCGCGAGAACTGCTCGCTCGAGCGCTGCTTGCCCTCGATGGCCATGAGGATCACGTGCGCCGATGCGGGAACGGCGGACAAGATGGCAGCGCCTTCCTTCTCACGTGAAGCGCTCACGCCGCCCGCACGCGCCGGGTCGACATCGGCCACCTCCTTCACGGCGACCTTCGCATACCCCGAGAGTCGCTTGAGGTACTCGTCGCACGCCTGCTTCCAGAACTTCTCCTTCAGCTTGCCGACCGCCACAACGGTTATCTTCACGCTCTCAACCCTTCCTGCCGCGAGCTTCGCAAAAGCAAAGCGGAACCCCGGCACGATAGACGAAAACGGCGCGCCGGACGAACCCGACGCGCCGCATGCGCCCCATCGTGCGGCTACTGCCAGTCCGAACCGATGACCACCAGGTAGTCGGACTCGAACAGGTACTCGCCGGTGTTTTGAACCGTCGTCCCCACCCCGAGCGCCGAGGCTATCTCGGCGGCCAGCTCGGCTTGGTCGGCCGTGTTGTAGACGACGATCGTCTGCGCGTAGTCGGTGCTGTTGGCGTTGCCGACGTCGATCGTGTAGCCGAGCGCGGCGATCTTCGTCTGCGCCGAGGAGGCAGCGCCCGTTATCTCGGTGCCGTTGCGAACGGAGACGGTACCCGAGCGCTTCACCGTGCCGCTCGAGCTTGCCGCGGCTTCGGCGGCGCCACCGCCCGAAGACGCCATCACCATGCCTGTCTCTTCGTCGACCTTATCCTCTTCAACGGGAGGAAGCCCCTGGTCGATGCGGCTGATCATCGTGCGCCACGCCGTCTCGTTCATGACCTCCCACCAAATGCCGTCGATCATCTGCGAGGTGGTGGGGTTGACCGCGGTGTAGAAGTCGGCGCTCATGTCCATACCGCGCATGTTGTTCGCCAGAGCGAGGATGTCCGTCACGCTCATGTCGGTGGTGACGTGCTTCGAGAGAGCCTCGACCGTCGACATCATCGTGGGAAGATCGGACGCGAGCACTTTCTGCGCGATAGCGCCGATGACCATGCGCTGGTTCGCGGCGCGGTACTCATCGCCCTTGCCCGTTCCGATGTTGTCGTAGGCGTGGCGCGAGCGGCACAAGATGAGCGCCTGCTCGCCGTCGAGGGTCTGCTCGCCTGCAGCGAGGTAGCCGCCCGCCTCGGGGTCGTCGATCTCGACGGGAACGTTCACCTCGATGCCGCCGAGGGCGTCGACGATGTCGCAGAACCCGTCGAAGTCGATCTCGGCATAGTGAGAGATAGGCACACCCGCCAGCTCCGACACGACCTGAACCGTATACTCGGCACCGCCGAGCGAATACGCCGAGTTGAGCTTCTGCGTGCCGTTGACGCCCATGTCGACCATCGTGTCGCGCATCAGGGAGACCAGCGACACCTTCTTATTCTGAGGATCGACGCGCATGAGCATGATGGAGTCGGTGCGGTACGAATCGCCCTCGAACTCCGCTTGACTGTCGCGCCATTCGGATTTGTCGGTGCCCATGAGCACCATGTAGAACGGCTCGCCCGGCGCGCTCCTGTCGGCGAGGATGGCGCGCATCTCGTCGGAGACCTCGTCTTGCATGTTCGCCTGAATGCCGCTGATGTAAGCGAACGCCGCGCCCGCGCCGCCGAGCACGAGCACGAGCACCACCAGAAGGCTGACCACGAGAATCTTGCGGCGCTTGCGCTGCTTTCGCTGCTTGCTGTAATCGGGACGGTACGAGCTGCGCGAGTAGGCGCCGCTCGAGGAAGCATGCGACGGCGCGGAGTCCACGGCGCTGCGAAACGCGCCGGGTTGCGCACCGGTGCGCGGGTTAGCGCCCGCCCGGGGGGCAGAGCCGGAGTCGCGACGACGCGAGCGCGAAGACTTCGACGCGCGGCTGCTGTAAGAGTCTCTATCGTAAGATTTAGCCATTTAGCCAACGGCTCCTGTTCTCAGATAGCGTCGTCAGACGCTCTTCGAATAGTCTAAAGGAAGTTCCATTTTGATATAGAGAACCACGATCCGGCAACAAAACAGCAAATCAACCGGACAAAAGCCATAGGACGCGTGAGGTTGATCCACAAATTCGCCATGACAGGGGCAGATCACACGCGGGGTTTCGCTACCGAGCCGACGGAGCGAAGCGCGCGACCACGTACTCGTTCGCGGCGATCTCCACGGCATCGTCGAGCGGCGCGAGCTCGCAAGCCGACACGCCCGTCCGCGCGGATCGACGCTTGAGCGCCGCGCGGATAAGGTAATCTGCCACCTCGGGGTTCTTGGGAAGAAGCGGGCCGTGCAAATACGTCGCCACCACGTTGCGGTGCAGCGCGCCGTCGACCCCATCCTCGCCGTTGTTGCCCTTGCCCGCCCTCACCGAGCCGAGCGCCTTCATGCCGGCGGAGAGGTACGTTCGACCCGCATGGTTCTCATACCCCACCACAGGACGGCTCGCCACCGTCGAGTCGAGCACCACGTTGCCGATCAAGCGGTCAGCCGATGTGCCGGGACGATGCGTCTCGATATCGAGAACCCCCAGACCTTCGACCTCCTCTTCCCCGAGCAGCCACGTCTTGCCGAGGATCTGATACCCGCCGCAGATGGCGAGAAGCGCGCCGTCTTCCTCGACGAAGCGCACGATGTCGTCGCGCATGCGCATGAGCTGCGAGGATGCGAGCTTCTGCTCGCGATCGGGGCCGCCGCCGAGAAACACCAGGTCGACCTCGGACAGATCGATCGTCTGGCCGTGCTCGACGCGACGCACCTCAACCGGGATGCCGCGCCACCGGCAACGTTGCTCAAGCGCGCGAACGTTGCCTCCGTCGCCGTAGAGGTTCAGCAGATCGGGGAACATGTGCGCGATGACGAGGGTCGGATCCTGTTCGTCAGCGATCGCAGGCGCCGAGGCGGAGGTTGCACCGTCGACAGCCGTGGGCGTCGGAGCGGCAGCTGCGGGCGCGGAGGCCGCAACACGGTCGCCGGAGGCGGGTGCGTCCTCGCGCGAGCCGCCCTCTCCCGCGGCCGCGCGCTTCGCCGCCTCGTTCAGCGCCGCGTGGACCACCGGAAGCGCCGTGTAGTTCGCGATAGCGTACACGCCGGCGTCGGCGGGAAGCCCCACGCCGGCGGAAAGAGCCGCGAACACCTCATCCACTCCGCCGATCAACCGCGCGTCAACGCCCGCGTACTTCAGACGAACCTGCAGGTCATTGCGGCGCTCGCCGCCGACGAACACGATGCAATCACGCTGGGAGGCAAGCTCTTCGAAATCGATGTCCCAGATCCACGACACGTCGCGGCCGTCGCCCTCCTTGTCGTTCACGAAGAACGCCACGGCCTTCGGACCCGTGTCCTGCGCGACGATCCTCAGGTTCTGGTTGAAGCCGGTCGGGTTCTTCGCCAGGTTCAGAAGCACCCGATGACCTTCGATCTCGTAATCCTGCAAGCGCCCGTTCTTCGGGTCGAACGCGTCGATAGCCTCCGCGACGTCATCGGGGGCGCAGCCGAGAAGGCTGGCCGCGGTCGCCACCGCCAGCAGGTTGTAGACCATGTAAGCGCCGCTGAACGAGGCGCGCACGTCGCACGACCACGCAGCACCCGCATCTCCGGCCACGTCCGAGCTCGCTCGGCGATCCACCGCCGCGAACTTCAGGCCGCGCGCGCCGAGTTCGACGTCCTCGGCGGAGAACTCGAGCTCGGGACGCGCGAAGCCGCAGTTCGGGCAGCGGTATTCTCCGAGCTGGCCGTACTGACGGAAGCCGTACTCGAACATCGAGGAGCAACGCTGGCACACGGTGGCGTCGGCGACCGCGTTCTGCGCGAGATCCATGCTCTCGGCCACGCCGAAAGGAACGGAGGGCGTCGTCCCACGCCCGGGTAACGCAGCGGCGCGTTCGGCGATCATCGCGCAAAGCGGGTCGTCGGCGTTGTACACCAGAACCGTCTTGGGCGATTTCCCCAACGTAGCCACGATGCTGTCCTGGATGCGGTCGATCTCGCCGCAGCGGTCGAGCTGGTCGCGGAAGAGGTTCAAAAGCACCACGTAGTTGGATTGCAGATGGGGCAGGATCTTCGCCATCCACAGCTCGTCGCTCTCGAAGACGCCCCAATCGGCGCCCTTGCTTTGCAGCAGCGCCGTCGCGACGCCCGAGTCGAGGTTGGCGCCGGTTCGATTGCACACCACGCTCTGCCCCGAACGCTCCACGACGTCGGCGAGAAGATTCGTCACCGTGGTCTTTCCGTTGGTGCCCACCACGACGACCGACCCGCGACGCAACCGCGGGGCCAGATCCGATATGAGCGCAGGGTCGGCGTACAGCGCTATCTTGCCCGGGGTGTTCGCGGCCGGACGATGGCAAACGCTCCTCAAACCCCACGTCAACGTGGCGCCGATCATCTTGGCAAGACCGAAACGCAAACCCATGCGTGCTCCTAACGGAAGAAAACGTACAGACGGCGATTAGTATAACCTTGCGCCCGGGGGACGGTTTATAATCACTCAACATTCAAAACAGACACGCGTCACGACAACATGCGGATTGAACGTCGCGCGAGCATGGCCGAACTGCGGCGCACGCGACGAACCGAGCCCTGAAGAGCCCGCCCCTTGCGCATTCTGCCGAAAAGGCGCTTGCGAGAGGAGCCTCTTTGGACGCAAGTCAGATCATTTCCATCGTCGTATTCGTCGTCGCACTCGCCCTCATCGTCTCCGAGAAAATCCACCGCACGCTGGTCGCGCTCGTCGGCGCCGTGGTGCTCATGGCGCTGCAGGTCATCCCCTTCGACGTGGCCATGGGGCACCTCGACTTCAACACGCTCGGCGTGCTTCTTGGAATGATGCTGTTCGTCGCGGTGGTGAAGCTTTCGGGCGTCTTCGAATGCCTCGCCGTGAAATGCGCCCACCTGGCAAAGGGCGATCCCTGGAAGATCATGGTCTTGTTCATCCTGCTGACCGCCGTCTTATCGGCGTTTCTCGATAACGTCACGACCGTTCTGCTCATCGGCCCGGTGACGCTGACGCTGTGCTCGCTGCTCAAGATAAGCCCCGTGCCCTTTTTCATCGCGGAGATCATGGCGTCGAACATCGGCGGCACGGCCACCCTCATCGGAGACCCGCCCAACATCATGATCGGCTCGGCGGCGGGCTTCACCTTCGCCGACTTCATCGTCTACGACGCCCCTGCCGTGGTGATCATCCTCATCGCGCTCATCGTCGCGTTCCGCTTCCTCTACGGACGGAAAATGAGCGTCGGACAGGCGGAAATCGATGCGGTGCTCGCCCTCTCTCCGTCCGACTATATAAAAGATAGGCGCCTGCTGAAGATCTCGGTGGTTATGGTGGCCCTGGTCGTCGCCGGCTTCATGCTGCACGGATCCCTCGGCGTGGAATCCTCCATCATCGCGCTGGGCGCGGCGGGCGTGATCCTCCTGATATCGGGAACCTCCATCGAGCATGCGCTTTCCCAGGTCGAATGGACCACGCTGGCGTTTTTCGCCGGTCTGTTCGTCATCGTGGGGGCCATGACGGAAACGGGCGTCATCGACATGGTGGCCCATGCGCTGGTGAACGCGACCGGAGGCAACGTGTTCGTCACCATGCTCGTGCTGGTGTTCGCGTCGGCTATCGTGTCGAGCTTCCTCGACAACATCCCCTTCGTGGCCACGATGATTCCCATCCTCCTTTCCATGGAGGCCTCGGGCATGGACGTCATGCCGCTTTGGTGGGCGGTGTCCCTTGGCGCGTGCCTCGGCGGCAACGGATCCATCATCGGAGCGAGCGCCAACGTGGTGCTCTCCGACATCAGCAAGAAGAACGGCCACGAGATCACGTTCGTCCAGTTCCTGAAGGTGGGATTCCCCCTTATGCTGATGAGCGTCGCCATCGCGGCGGTTTATCTTGTCGTGAGGTTCCCGCCCCTCGGCTAAGGAGGGACGCATCGCCCGCCGTCGCCCATCCATGCTGCGGCGCGTCGGACGATGCGGGACGGACGACACGGCTCCCTCGCGCACGCCCCCCTCTGCTTCGGACCCGTGTCGAAAGAGACGAGAGCGGCGTCGAGCACACACCGCCACCACGAAAAACGCACATATCGACGAAAGCGTCAGCTTGCCAGGAAACTTGATCTTGGCTATAATTTGACCTCGCTTCTTAAAGAAGCCGTTTGCCAACGTGGCTCAGCTGGTAGAGCAACGCACTCGTAATGCGTAGGTCAGCGGTTCGAATCCGCTCGTTGGCTCCACGAATTTCGCAGGCCGCCCACCGGGCGGCCTGTTTCGTTCCCGCGCGCAATATAACGCCGTCAGATTCCCGCTTTTCGACGAAATGTATCCGCTCGCGCTCGCCATGAGCGCGCGCCCACGCTGCATCGATGCTCGCGACCAGGTGAAACGCCGACAAGCAGGACGGCTTCCCACCGTCGAAGAGAAGGAAGGCGACGCGGACGGCCCCCTCTGCGATACAAGTCGTCGTTTTTCGGGAATCGCCGTCCCCGAAACCGCGCGCAGCCACCTCGGAGACATCTCGCCATCCCTGCCCGCCATATGCACCGTTCGCCTACGAAAACTGTGCTCTCTTGGTGAATATATAGTAAGTTTCCTTATAATATGACCAGAGCAGGCGAACAAACGCGGATGCGCCTCGGATCGAGCGGCGAATCGCGATCCGGCACGCGGCACGTGCGAACGCAGACGCGAAAAACGACGCGCGGTGCATGTGCCCGCAGGCGCGAAAAACGACGCGTGGCACGTGCGAACGCAGACGCGAAGCGACGCATACCGAGTCTTGGCGCTAGAAAAAGGCCAAGCACGCTCGAACGGCGGCGCATCCTATCGCGAACTCCCGGTTTCGTGCCGCGAAGCAAGCTTTTACCGAGGTGGACAGCTATCCCCCACCGATCAGCCGCCAGGGCGCGGCCGGCCCTCCATAACGGCCGCGCCCTCGGATCGGCAGGCAAACGAGACCCTTCTCGAACCTACGCCCCAACGCAAGCGGCCGGGTCAGCGTTCGCGGGGCGCGCCGTTACGCCGAGAGCGCAGCGCGCCGTCGTACCTCTGTTCGCAACGCAAGCAGCCGAGCCGACGCCCGTAACGCGTCGGCGGGCCAGGCCCCACGCCGTAGCCCTTCGCGCCGAAAGCGCACCGCACCATATTCGTTTTTTTAAACCTGGGAAAGGAATGCAGAACACTTCTATGAACGCCGTACACGCAGCAGATTCGGAACACGCCGACCGCACTCTCTACTCTTACATCGACTGCCTCAAAGGGGCGGTCCCCGTTCCGCAAAACCCCGCTGAGAAGTTCATCTTCCAACTGCTCATGGTCGGGGGCATGGTGACGTTCATGGCCACCATCAACGGCGTTCTTCATTCCGGTTTGAGCTTCTTCTCCACAGCGCACTGGATGTATCCGCTGGTCTTCTGCCTGGCGTTTCTCGTGCGCGTTTTCATCGGCGACAAAGTGGTCGGCGCCATCGCGGGCCGGTTCGTTCTTCCGAAGTTCGAAGGGGCCGGGCGCAACGTCGCCATGACGCTCCTCAACGTCGCGGTGATGGCGATCATCATGGGCTCCGTCGTCACCATGCTGCTCAACGGCCCGCACGGCTATTTCGCCGAGCTCGTTCAGACCCTGCCCGTCACGGCGCTTGCCGCGCTTACGGTCAACTTCCTCATCGTCGCGCCTGCCGTCAAGCTGGTCTACGCCAACCACATCGAGCCCGTCTACGGCCCGCGCATCGTCGCCATCGCCCAGCGCTACGCCATGCCGTGGATGGCCATCTTCAGCAACTAGCCATCCGAGAAAAAACGAACGCGCCGCCCCGCCTCCAAGAGAGGCTCGGGACGGCGCGTCGCAAGCCGGCCGCTACTTCACGATGAGCACCGGCATGCCCGTCTTGTGCAGCACCGAATAGCACACCGAGCCGATCATCCCGCGCACCGCGCCGAGCCCGCGATGCCCCATGACGATGCAATCGTAGTCGCCCTCGTCGGCGTAGGCGGTGATGGCGTCGTGAGCCGATCCGTTGACGATGGCGATGCTCACCGACACCTCGTCCGAGACGAGATCGGCGATGTCCTCGGCGATCCTCTCGGAAGCCTCGCGTGCGGCCTCCTCGCCGACGCTGGCTATGGCCGTCGAATCGTAGGCATCGCCCAAAACGCCCGACATCCTCGAGGCAATCTTGAAGGTTTCAGCGTTGTAATCGCGCCAATCGACGACGTTGAGAACGGTCACTTCCGCGCCATCAACGTCTTTCACCAGCTCAAGCGCCTGCTCGAGAGCATGACGCGCGGGTTCGGACTTATCGTAGGGAACCAAGATCTTCTTATACATGAGAACCTCCCATAATCGACGTCTGCCGGGAAGACCGCTCGTCCGCGCGATTTCGCGCATCGCCGCACGGCGGAGGGCATCGCGCCCACCCGACCCGCACCCCCTCCGCGACGCACGAGCGGTCGCGGCGACGGAGGAAAACGCGAAGAGCGACGAGGCCGCCAAGCCCCGCCTCTATCTTAACGCAAACGAGAGAGCGTTAACTCAGCAGATACCGATTGACGAACCGGGGACGCTCGACCGCCGCAAAGAACGCGGGGCGACCCGCCCCGTTTAATGACGGGCCCGTGACGGCATCGACCGACGAGAGGTCGGCAACCTCCCCGCCGTCCAGGACGACACCGCCCTCCACCTGGGCGGGCAACTCGTCGCGCACGCGCACGATCCTCCCCGCGCGCACGAGATGGTCGAGCATGACGATCCCCTGCACGTACACGCTCCAGCGGCGAAGCGCGTCGCACTCATCGACCGGCGCGGGAATACGCCAGGGGATTTTGCAGATGATCTCATGCCCGGTAAGCCCGCGGCGGCGCGCCGCGGGATCGGCCTCGGCGATGATCTGCTCGAGACTCAGGCAACGCCGCTCGTGATGCTCGACCAAATGCTCGATGCGATCCTCGAAGTCGAGGCGACACTCGCCATGGCTGATGAACAGCCGCGAGCACGACAGGGCGGATATCTTCTTCAAGCTGTCGATGTAGGAGGTGAGCGCGTTACCCTCGCCGAAACGCAGCGCGAGGCCGGGGGTGATCACGAACAGCACGTGATCACCCGTGAAGCAGATGCCCGAGCGCTCCTCGTACAGCGCCATATGACCGACCGTATGGCCGGGCGTGCTGATCACCTTGAACACATGGCGCCCGACGCGTATCTCGCTGCCCTCGTCCACCAAGGTGAGAGCGTAACCGGTCAGATCGAGCTCGGTCGAAACCACGATGGCGGCGCTTGCGCTGCACGCCGCCGCGCCCGTGATGCCTTCTTCTTGAAAGCGCCGGCATGCGTACTCGGCGAGGCCGTCGCCGAACCCCGGCTGGGTGGAAGGGAAATCGCGCACGTTGACGTACACGGTCGCACCGCGCGGTGCCACGCACGGCAAAAGCCCCGAATGGTCGTAGTGCGTGTGCGTGAGAAAATAGCGAACCTCCTGCGAGTCGACGCCGATGGACCGAAGCGTCTCCGTCAGCCCCCGCGCGGAAGCGGCCCCCGGCGCGCCCGTGTCGATCACAAGCGCATCGGATCCGTCGACGACCACGAAGCAATTCGTCTCGTTCGTCACCACGTTGGGAAACGGAACCTGGATCCGGTACACCTTCGGGTTCTCGTGAATTAGTTCGCAGGCGAACATGATATGCGCGATTCTCCTCACCCAAGGCGTATTTTACGCCTCAACGATGTCGATCGTATCTCCTTCCGAGATGACGCCACCGTGCACGACGCGGGTGAAAACCCCTTCGCGCGGCATGATGCAGCCACCCATCGTATGATAAATCGCGCAATGGGCATGGCACTGCTTGCCGATCTGCGTCAGCTCCAAAACCACATCATTGCACCTGAACAGCGTGCCGATCGGCAGCGATCGGAGGTCGAAGCCCTCCACGATGAGGTTCTCGCCGAACGATCCGTTCGACATCTGCGCGCCTTTGCTTTTGAAGTCCTCGATCTTTTCGAACGGCAGCAGGCTTACCTGGCGATGCCACGCGCCCGCATGGGCATCGCCGTCGATGCCCCACTCCGCACGCAGCTCGACCGACGGAACCTCGGTCTTCTGAATTCCCTTGACATCGCTTGTGCACACGGCCTTGATCACGCCCATGGTCGCACCTTTCTCTGCGTCGACATGCCGCGCGCCACCTCGACACATCCGGTGCAAACCATCTATGTAATCCCGCGTTCCGCTGCACGACGGAAAAGCGCTCTGCGCCGCAGGCCCCTCTTGGCGTGTGCAGATTATAGCTCATCGAGATTAATACGGCGTGTTAAATCGGAGAAAACAGCGCGCACGCGGCTCCGTATGCGGGAGGATGCGGCTACCGGGGGGGGTCGCGCGCTCGGCTCCGGACGACCGGCAACCTCCCCGCCCCGACAGCCTATACGAACCCGGGACCTCGTATGGCGATTGCGTAAAGTATCATCCCTTGCAAAAGCGTAATATTCGCAGGTGTGGCATCATATTGAAAGTTAACGTGAATTATCATGGTCGCCGTACGCGACTATGCGAAACGCCCGATGATCGGGCGAAACCCGAGACCAAGGAGACATCATGGGCTTTCTCTCGAGGTTCGAAGGCAAGATGGAGGACACCGTCGAGGGCGCTGCCGAGAAAATGGGCGCGTCACCCATCTCCCCCGTCCAGATAGCCAAGAAGGCCGAGAAGCAGATGCGCCGCAATAAAATGGTCGGCGCGGGCAAGCAATACGCCCCGACGCTGTACACCGTGCTGGTCAGCCAGGCTGACGACGCGCGCCTGTTCGGCTACTACCCCACGCTCGCGGGGGAGACCGAAACCTACCTCGCGGCGAAGGCGGCGGAATCGGGCCTGGCCATGGACGGCCAACCGCTCGTGCGCTTCATCGCCGATGAAGATCTGAAGCACGGGAAGTTCGAGGTCATCGCCGAGATGGTGGCCGCCCCCATGATCGCTCAGCTGCGCCAGGAGGAAATGGAGCGCTACGGCATCGCGGCGCCTCGAGGCGCCTACGCCAACCGCGGCCTTCAGAACCGCCGCCCCGCGCCGGAAGCAGCGCGCGGCGGATACGACCCCTACGCGCCCCAACCGCGCGACGACCGCTATGCCCACGATGCGTTCTACGGCGCAGGTTACGATGCCGGCTACGATGAGGACGTCTTGCACCAGCACCCCCACGTGGGGATCGACGCCGCAGCAGCCGCGAGCCTCGGCGACGCGGGAGTGGTCGGCGCTGCAGGCGCAGCAGCAGGCGCCGCAAGCGGCTACGACGACTTCAGCGCACAAGAGCCCAAGACCATGGTGTTCGGCCAGGCGGGCGCAGCCGCGATGGCAGACCCCGCGCCGGCTCAAGACCTTCAGGCCTACCTCTACGACGTGACCAACGACCGTGCCTTCACGCTCACGGGGCATCCCATGAGCATCGGGCGCGAATCGCGCAACGACGTCGTCGTGCCCGACATCAACGCGTCGCGCTCGCATGCCGAGATCCGCATGGAGCCCTCGGGGACATGGATCCTCTCCGACCTCGGATCCACCAACGGTACCATCATCAACGGGCGCAAGATCAAATCCGCGCCGCTGCAAGACGCCGACCGCATCATCATCGGCACCACCGAGCTCGAATTCCAGCTGCTCTAGGAGGCCACGCCCGTGATCGACGTCGTCCTGCTCATCGCGCGACTGCTCTTCGTCGCGCTGCTGTACCTGTTCCTGTTCGCCATCATGCGCACGGGAATCGGCCTGGTGAAGGGAACGCGCAAGAAAGAGCGCACGTGGAACCTGTCCGTCGAACGCGGGCCGAAGGAGCTGCGCGGCGTGTCCATCGCCGTGCACGGCCCGGTTATCGTGGGGCGCTCCCCCGGAGCCGACATCGTGATCGGCGCGGGCTACGTCTCCGGCCGTCACGCCCGATTCCAGCTGATGGGGCAGAACCTGTTCGTCGAGGACCTCGGATCCACCAACGGCACCGCCGTCAACGGGCAGCGCATCAGCGCGCCGACGGCTCTTCGTAACAAAGACGTCGTCAACATCGGCGACGTGAACATTCGCGTGAGGTATATGTAATGACCCGTCGTCTGGGACGTAAACCCGCTTCGACGTTCGGCAGCCGCACCGACGTCGGCTGCGTTCGCGAGCATAACGAAGACTCCCTCGTCGTCGCACCTCCCCTGTACGTGGTGTGCGACGGCATGGGCGGTCACGCCGCAGGCGAGGTCGCGTCGGAGATCGCGGTGAACGTGATAGCCGACCGCGTACCCGCCACGCCCGACGCCGCCGCGCTCGGCCAAGCCGTCGAGGAAGCCAATCTCGCCATCATCCAAGCGGCACGCGAAGGGGTCGGACGCGCGGGCATGGGCTGCACCTGCACCGCGGCCATGCTCGAGAACGAGCGGCTCATCGTCGCGCAGGTAGGCGACTCGCGCGCGTACCTTCTGCACGGCGGAACGCTGCAGCAGATCACCCGCGACCACAGCCTCATGGCCGACTTCATCGAAGCCGGGCAGATCACGCCCGAAGAAGCGCGCGTCCACCCGCAGCGCTCCGTCATCACGCGCGCGCTCGGCAGCGACCCGCGCACCCAACCCGATCTGTTCGAGATCAACGTGAACACCGGCGACCGCCTGCTGATATGCTCCGACGGCCTCACCTCCATGATCGAGGACTACGAGATCGAAGACATCCTGAACCGCACGCCCGACCCGCAAATCGCGGCGTCGAAGCTCGTCAACGCCGCCATCGCCGCAGGCGGGCACGACAACGTGACGGTCATCGTGGTGAACGTCACCGGATTCGCCGAGGTCAGACGCCGTAAAGTGGCGCGCAAGACCAAGATCACGGCGGCGGTCATCATCGCTTTGCTCGTCGCCATATTCTGCGGCGCCGCCTACGCCTTCAACTATTGGACGACGCAGACCGCCTTCCTCGGCGTGCAGGACGACAAGGTCGCCGTGTACCGAGGCGTTCCGGGCGAGCTGTTCGGCGCCACCTTCTCGCAGATCGTCGAGGTGACCGACGTGTCCGTCGACGATCTGCAGCCGGGCGTGGCGAACCGTCTGAAAACGGAAGGGGTGCGCGCGGATTCCGTCGAAGAGGCGAAGGACCTCGTCGATACATACCGCGAGGAGATCGCCGCCCGCGATAAATCGACAAGCTCGTCGTCGAGCGCAGGCTCGGCCGCCTCGAGCGCAGGCAGCTCCTCCGCGAGCTCCTCGAACGCCTCAAGCTCTTCGAGCACGATCGAGGTGAGCGCATGACCAAGCGCAACCTCGAGCTTTTGCTGCTCGTCATAGCGGCGCCGATCGTCATCGTCTTGTTCTCCATGCTCGTCGTCACCGGCGGGCGTGAGCTCTCCTTCAACACGCTCGGCGTGCCCATCGGCATCTTCGTAGCCTTCTTCGTCTCGCACCTCGCCATCCGCAAGCTCGCGCCGGAGGCCGACCCCGCCATACTGCCCATCGTGTTCGCGCTGTCGGGCATCGGCATCGCGTTCGTCACCAGATTAGCCCCCGACCTGGCAGTTCGTCAGCTCATGTGGCTGGTTTTGGGTATCGTGTGCATGCTGGCGGTGCTCATCCTGGTGCGCAACCTCGACAAGCTGGCGAACTACAAGTACACGCTCATCATCCTCGGCGTCCTGCTTTTGCTCTCGCCGCTTTTGCCCGTGGTCGGGCAGGAGATCTACGGCAGCCGCATCTGGCTGAGCCTCGGGCCCTTCTCGTTCCAACCGGGCGAGTTGGCGAAGATATGCATCGTGCTGTTCCTCGCGGCGTATCTCGCGCAGAACCGCGAGATGCTCTCGGTGTTCACCTGGGACGTCGGGCCGCTGCGCCTGCCCTCCCTCCCCACGCTCATCCCGCTTCTGGTCATGTGGGCGCTCGCGTTCGTCATCGTCGTGTTCGAGAAGGACCTCGGCAGCGCACTCGTGCTGTTCCTCGTGTTCCTGGTCATGCTCTACGTCGCGACGGGCAAAAAGCTCTACGTCGTCGTCGGCGTCGTGCTCGCGGGAGCCGCCGCCATCGTGCTGTGGATGTTCTTCGGGCACGTCCAGCAACGTGTCGACATCTGGCTCGACCCCTTCGCCGACCCCACCAACACCGGCTATCAGCTGGTGCAGACGCTCTACTCGCTCGCCGACGGCGGGCTGTTCGGCGTGGGCATCGGACAAGGCATGTCCGACGCCATTCCCGTCGTGGAGAGCGACTTCATCTTCACCGCCATCGCCGAAGAGACGGGTCTGCTCGGCGCCGCAGGCGTGCTCCTTCTCTACCTGTGCTTCGCCATCCGCGGCATCCTCACCGCCGCCCGTGCGAAATCCGACGTCAGCTCGTTCATCGCGACAGGCCTCACCGCCGTCATCGTGCTGCAGGCGTTCATCATCGTCGGGGGCGTGACCAAGCTCATCCCGCTGACCGGCATCACGCTGCCCTTCGTCAGCCAAGGCGGCTCGTCGCTTCTGGCGGGCTTCATCATCGTCGGATTCCTCCTGCGCTGCGGCGACGAGGGCACCGGCGTCGGATCGGAAATGGCCAACACCACCACGTTCTCGGCGAACAGCGTGCTCGGACGCGTGTCGCTGGGCAAACGACTCACCGGGACCCTCATCGTGTTCTCGCTGATGTTCGCCCTGCTGGTGGCCAACCTCACGTTGATCATGGTAGTGCAGGCCAAGGATTATCAGAACATGCCCGGCAACAACCACACCATGGCGAAAGAGGCCGAAACCGAGCGCGGAACCATATCCACCTACGACGGCGTGGTGCTGGCGCAATCGGCGAAAAACGACGACGGGTCCTACGACCGCGTCTACCCCGCAGGCGACCTGGCCGCGCACGTGGTGGGCTACGCCTCCGAGCAATACGGCACCAGCGGAATCGAAGCCGCCTACAACGACACGCTCAAAGGCAACCAGAACTTCGCCACCTGGAGCGATGCCATCAACGCGCTCGCCGGCATCAACCAACCGGGCAACGACGTCACGCTGACCATCAACTCGAAGATCCAGCAGGCGGCGCAAGACGCGCTTTCCGGGTACAGCGGGGCCTGCGTGGTCATCGACCCGACCACCGGCGCCGTGCTGGCCATGGCGTCCTCGCCCACCTACGACGCAAGCGATGTGGAAACCCTCATCGCGCAGGCGTCGACCAGCGACGACGACTCGGGCACGCTGCTCAACCGCGCGACGCAATCGCTTTACGCGCCGGGCTCGACCTTCAAGATGGTGTCGCTTTCCGCCGCCTTCGAAGACGGCGTCGCGGAAGAGGACACGACGTTCGACTCGCCCGGATCGATGGAAATAGGCAACGCGCCGGTCACCAACTTCGGCGAGTACGCCTACGGCAACATCACGCTGGCTCGCGCCACGGAGCTCTCCTCGAACACCGTCTACGGCCAGCTCGGCGTGATGTTGGGCGCGCAACGCCTCGTCGAGGGCGCGGAGAAGTTCGGCTTCAACCGAAGCATCGACTTCGACCTGCCGCTTGCGACCTCGCTCATGCCCGACCCCGACGAGATGACCACGTGGGAGACCGCATGGGCCGCCGCCGGCGAGCCCGTCGGCCAGCACGAGAGCCCTGCAGGCCCTCAGGCGACCGCCCTGCAGATGGCGCTCGTTGGATGCGCCGTCGCCAACGACGGAACCATCATGCAGCCCTACCTGGTCGACAGCATCTACAACGCCAACGGAGAGAAGAGCTTCTCCGAGCAGCCCGGCAAGCTGATGCAGGCGGTCAGCGCCCAAACCGCGAACCGCGTGCTCGAGGTTCTGAAGGGCGTCGTGGAACGCGGCACCGGCACCGAAGCGGCCATCGCGGGCGTTTCGGTTGCGGGCAAGACGGGCACCGCCGAGCACCAGGGGCGCGAGGACGACAGCTGGTTCGTCGGCATCGCGCCGGCGGACAACCCCAGCGTCGTGGTGGTGGTCGCCCTCGAGCAAGCGGGGAAGACGGTTTCCGCAGACGCGCGGGCTCAGAACGTGCTCGAGACGGCGCTTGGCGTTCAAGGGGTTTTATAAAGAAGAGTTGACAATGGCGATGCGCCGCACTTCGCCCGTTACAATGGGCATGCTGGCGAACTCGCATTGAATCGAAGCATATAAACGTACGAAGAATGTGACTGAAGGAGCAGTAAGGTGACAGGGCAGGGATCAATGACCGGCAAGGTCTTCAGCGGCCGCTACCAGATAAACGACCGCATAGGCATCGGCGGCATGGCGGAGGTTTACCGCGCGCAGGACAACGTGCTCGGACGTCTGGTCGCCGTCAAGGTCATGCTTCCGCAGTACGCGGCCGACCCCGACTTCACGCGACGCTTCCGCCAGGAGGCGGCGGCTGCTGCCAACCTCCAAAGCCCCTACATCGTCAACGTGTACGACTGGGGCCAAGACGACGGCACCTATTACATCGTCATGGAGTTCGTGCGCGGCAGCGACCTTAAAACGGCCATTCAGCAGCGCGGCGCGGTCAACCAGCGCAAAGCCGCCGAAATCGGCGCGCAGGTTTGCCAGGCCCTTTCCGTCGCGCACGGCCAGGACATCATCCACCGCGACATCAAACCGCAGAACATCATGGTCCAGCCCGACGGCAACGTGAAGGTCATGGACTTCGGCATCGCCCGCGCGAAGAACTCGATGAGCGATAAGACCTCCTCGGTTCTGGGCACGGCCCACTACATCTCGCCCGAGCAGGCTCAGGGCAAAGAGCTCACCGCCGCGAGCGACATCTACTCGCTCGGCGTGGTGCTCTACGAAGCCGTCACCGGGCAGCTGCCCTTCGACGGCCCGGATGCCGTTGGCGTGGCGCTCAAACAGGTGAAGGACTACCCCGTCCCGCCGCGCGAGATCAACCCCGACGTGGACCCCGCCCTCGAGGACATCATCATGACCGCCCTCGAGAAGGATCCCGCCCATCGCTTCGCCACCGCCAACGACATGCGTCTGGCGCTCAACGACTTCCTCGCAGGTCGCGCCGTAGGCGGACGAGGCGTCGCTGCCGCGCGCAACAACTTCACCGAAGCGCAGACGCGCGTCATCGGCCCTGCAGCGGGCGTGATGGCCGCAGGCGACAGCACGCAGGTCATGCCCGGCGTCAACCCCGGCACCGATTACGTCCCCCAGCGCAACAACAACTTCCAAGCCCCGCCTGCGAAGAAATCGAAGAAGGGGCCCATCATCGCCATCTGCGTCGTTTTAGCCGTGGCCCTCATCGCGGGCATCGCGTTCGCGCTCGGCGGCGACAAGGGAGTGGCCGTGCCCAACGTCACCAAGATGACGCAGGAGCAGGCCATCGCCGAGCTTGAGTCCGCAGGGTTCAAAGTGGGCACCATCAACACCAAATACGACGAGTCGGTGGAAGCCGGCCAGGTGATCAGCCAAGACCCCAAGGGCGGCGAGAAGCGCGAGGAAGGAACGAAGGTCAACCTGGTCATTTCCCAGGGAACCGAGCAAGTGACCGTGCCCGACTTCTACAACATGACCATCGAGCAAGCGCAGGCCGAGGCCAAGAAGTACAACCTCACCTTGGTGCAGGGAAAGAGCGAGAACTCCTCCGACGTCGAGGCCGACCACATCTTGAGCCAGTCCCCCGCTGCAGGCGAGAAGGTGGCGAAGGGTTCGAGCATCACCTACGTGATGTCGCTGGGCGCTTCGAGCGTCGAGGTGCCTTACGTGACCGGCTACAGCGAGGACAGCGCCATGTCGACGCTTAAGAACGCAGGCTTCAAAGTGAACGTGGAGAAGCAGTACAGCGAGACCCAGGCAGCGGGCCTGGTGATCAGCCAGAACCCGAACGGCGGCAACAAGGTCGAAGACGGAAGCACCATCACCATCACGGTGTCGCTCGGCCCCGACCCCGCCAAGCAGCCCGCGAAGCCGGATTCTTCCTCGAGCTCCGCATCGAGCAGTTCGAGCTCCGCGTTGAGCAGCTCATCGGCTGCAACGGAAAGCTAGCAAGCCGAGGTTTGCAGCGAAGGCCCCCGGCTGATGGCGGGCCGCGTTTCGCAAGCCGCGAACAACCTATAAACGACCAGCTGAAAGCCGCTCATCTCGAGCGGCTTTCTT
>CALADF010000049.1 GCA_937890835.1 uncultured bacterium | reverse complement strand
TTGTGAACTGGCAAAAGAGTGGATAAACGGACACACTTTTTTGCCTATATCCCAAAAGGCTCGACCGAGAGCTGCGCCCTCGCTCGAGCCTTTTGTGGTAGGGGCGGTGGGACTCCCGCGTCCGCCTTCGGCGAACGCTCTCGGCCTCCGGCGCTTCGCGCCTTCGGCGCCCGCCTACGGGCATGCCGGGGGGCATGCCCGCTTGACGGCGTGCGACCTCCCGGTTCGAGTCCCCCCCCGCAAGGCAAAAGGCTCGACCGAGAGCTGCGCCCTCGCCCGAGCCTTTTGTGGTAGGGGCGGTGGGACTCGAACCCACAATCCGAAGAGGCGGATTTTAAGTCCGCTGCGTATGCCAATTCCGCCACGCCCCCTCATGTCGCCTTCCGGCACCGACGCGACTGCGCCGGGACCGTTCAAGCGAGGAGAATGGTACCATAACTTCGCCGTTGGTCCCGTCTGCGTCGATGAACCTCGGCGGCATGCGCGTCTCGTGCGGAAAATTAGCGAACGACCCGGCCTGAAATCGGCGAGAGTCCGTTGTGCTATTATCATTGATTCTAGTTTTATGTTGATTCGCGGTGAGAAAGCATTATGGAAAACATTAACGAGATTCTCGAGGGCGTGACCGAGCCGCCCGATTCCTTTGAGCAGTACCTCGTCAGCTACGCCGAGAAGGTGGGCGGGCTCATCAACGCCTACATTCCCCGTGGAACGCATCCGGACATGAACCGGTATCTCTACGACCCGTTGCTTTCCTACAGCGCGAACGGCGGAAAGCGCCATCGTCCTCTCATCAGCTTCGCGGCGTGCATCGCCGTCGGCGGCGATGTCCGGCGTGCGCTTTCGGCCGCCGCCGCCATCGAGCACTTCCATACCGCCGCGCTCATTCACGACGACATCGCCGACGAGGCGGAGCTTCGTCGCGGGGAGCCCTGCCTGCACCTCTCCGAGGGCCTCGGTCTTGCCATCAACATGGGCGACCTCGCGCTTTCGCTCGTCAACGGCACGGTCGTCAACGACGATTTGCTCGACGATTCCACGAAGGTCCGCGTCATCACCGAGTTGACGGATATGACGCGTCGCACCATCGAAGGGCAGGCCCTCGACATCGGCTGGGCTCGTGATGAGCGCTACGACATCACGCCCGAGGATTACCTGGTCATGGCCACCCATAAAACCGCGCATTATTCCGGCGCCGTCCCCCTCGCGGTGGGCGCCATCGTCGGCGGGGGCTCCGAGGAGGAGATCGAGGCGCTGCGCAGCTACGGTCTCGACACCGGCCTCGCCTTCCAGATTCAGGATGACCTGCTGAACCTTATCGGCGCGGAGGAGAGCACTAAGAAGGACTTCCGCAACGACATCACCGAGGGCAAGCGCACGCTCGTGGTCGTGCATGCTCTTCAGCACTCCTCGGAGCGTGAGCGTCTCATCGAGATTCTCTCGTCGAAAGAGAAGGATCCCGCGGTGCTCGCCGAGGCGGTGCGCATTATGGAGGATGCGGGCTCCATCGATTACGCGCGCGCTTACGCGGAGGGCCTCACGTCGGCTGCCAAGGAGCGCCTGGCCGATGGGATCGGGCCTTCGGCATCGCGCGATCTGCTTATCTCGATGGCGGACTGGTTTGTGAACCGGTTGAAGTAGCGACAAGACGAAAGCGGGCATAATGGATACGATCAAGATCGGCGACCGCGGCGCCGCCGTCGAGGATGTGCAGCAGCGTCTTGTCACGGTCGGGCATCTGGCGCAGGAGCAGGTCACGGGCGTCTACGACGAGGGCACCGCGCAGGCGGTGCGCGATTTTTGCGCGAACGTGCGCGTTCCCGTCTCCGGCGAGGTTTCCGAGAAGGTCTGGGCGGCGCTCGTCGATGCGTCGTACAACCTCGGCGACCGCACGCTGTACCTGCGTATGCCGTACTTCCACGGGCATGACGTCTTGGAGCTTCAGCAGGCGCTTGGAGCCCTGGGCTTTTTCTGCGGTGTGGAAGACGCTATCTTCGGCGCCCATACCGAGCTTGCGCTGCGCAATCTGCAGACGAATCTCGGCCTTCCCTCAGACGGAATCGCCGGCGCCTATACCTACGCGGCGTTGCGCAACCTCGCTCATTCGTGGGCGGGCAAAGAGGCCTCCCATCTACCGCGTCCCGTGGGTTTCGCCCGTGCTGCCGATGTGCTCGAGGCTCATGCGCTGTGCTTGTTCGGCACCGACGAGTTCACGCGCTCGGTGGCGTCGCGCATGTCGAACCTCGCGCAGGCGACCAACCCGACCTCGAAGATCGTCAGCGCCGACGCGCTGTCCGTTCCGCCTGATGAGTCGATGCTCCTTGTCCACGTGACGCTCGATGCGACGAAAGACGGCGTGTCCATTCCCGCCGTCGCCTACAACGACGAGGAGACATTGCCCGTTCGCTTGCGAAGCGCGATCGAGGCGGCGCATCGTGCGCATCCGCCGCGCATCGCGGTGGTTCTCCCCGGGCAGATGTGGGAGGATGCCGGCCCCGACCGTTCGGCGCAGCACTTCGCCATCACGCTGCTCGACGCGTTGTGCGCGGCCTTGGCGTAGGGTTCGCCGCGCTGCGTTGTGCATCGCTCTTGCGCAAAGCCCGCGACCGCCGGCGTCTTTTCCGTGCCGCACGCGTCTTGGAAAGCTTTCCGCTCGATGTTCTCCAGGCTCTCGATTCGAGGGCCTTTTTCGTGCGCGCGAGGTGATGTTCGCGTCGTAACGTTTCGGCGTCGCGTCGGGTTTTCCCCTGCGGCTCCAGGGCGCGGAGGAAGGCGACCTCGCCGACGCCGCGTTTGCCGCCGCTTCGCAAGCACTCTGCTGCATAACGCATCCCCCCAGCTCATAGGCTTGCATAAAGACTTTTGACAGCGAAAAACCCTTCGGTGGGGCGCGGCGATAAAGCCATTTGATGGTAAAGTTCCCCTCGATCTGACAACCTCTGCGGCGGCTTGGGTCGCCCGAACGCGAAAGGAACGAAGCGAATGGAGTTGGGCGCTCATATAAAAGAGCATCGTGCGAACCTCGGTCTTTCCCAGGATGATCTGGCGGAGCGAATCTACGTTTCCCGTCAGACCATATCGAATTGGGAGACGGGCCGCACCTACCCTGACGTTCAAAGCCTGCTGCTTCTTTCGACCGTGTTCGGCGCGACCGTGGACTCTCTCATAAAAGGAGACGTGGAGGAAATGGAGAAGGTCATGGACGATGCGGTGAAGAAGTTCAACATGCTGGGCGTGGTCATGGGGGTGAGCATGCTCGCGTTCTTCGCGCTTGTGGTGTGGGCGGCGTTTCAGTGGAGTTGGGGCTGGGGCGAGCACATGACCCCGACCGTCGTTTTCATCTGCATCGCGTTGCTGGTGCTGCTCATCGCCACCTGGCATGCCGAGAAGCTGAAGAAGGAGCACGACCTGATAACGTATCGCGAGGTCTTGGCGTACAGCAAAGGCGAGCCCGTCGACCGTGATACCGTGCAGGGTCGCCGAGAGCGCGCGATGAAGCCGTGGGTCAGGGGCGTGCGCACCAGCGTGCAGATTCTGGCGGGCGCGGCGGTGGGCGCCGCGATCGGCTACGGCATCGGCTGGCTTGCGGACATGCTGTAGGGACCGTTTGCGTTTCTCGAGGCCGAGTGCACGCGAGGTGCGCTCGGCCTCTCGTTTCGTCGCGCCCTTATCGTCAGCGCGGCCATTCCCGCACGACGCGGGCCTCTGCATCGCGCGCAGGGGACGCGCATGCTGCGGCGAACGGTTTGTTCTCGGGGTCGAGGCAGAGGTCGTCGGAGACTGAGACGGGGTGGAAGAGCACCTCGAGCTCCCCGTCCTCCACGCTCGAGGCCTGCTCGATGGCGCGTGCGAGGCGCAGGTCCATGCGGTCCATCGACCCCGATAAGGCTACTCCGCAAAACGGCCCTGTCTTGCACCCCCGAGGCAGGTTTTCCCTCATTCGGCGGGAAAGCCGGTTGAGGATCAGGCACTTCGCGCGGTTGGCGAGGCCGATGTCGGCTGCGCGCCCGCATGCGCGGTAAGCCGAGAGCCTCTCCTCGGGTATGCGCATGTGCGAGATGCGGCAGTTCTGCGCTCGTGCCGCCGTCGAAAGCGCGTCGAAGACGACGGGGATGGCGTGAGCGTGCTGATGGCTGTCGACGATCAGGCCGCTTCGGGACTCTGGGAACTCCGCGACGAAGCGCGCGATCTGAGCTGCGCACTCTCGTTCGATCTGATCTGCGAGTTTTGCGCGCTGCGGTCCCGCTCCCTTTATGAGCAGCCCGAGGAAGTCGAGCTTGAACGCGCCCCGCTCGTCGACGAGCATGTCGAGCTCATCCGCCGGGGCGACCGGATACCCCTCGACGAGGTTTACGTGCAGCGCCACGCGCAAGCGACCTGCGCGCGCGTGGGGAAGCGCGAGGGCGATGGCGTCGGGAAACGCGGGGCTGTTCGCGAACGCGCTGACGCTCGTCAAGCTTCCGTTTCCTCCGCATGAATCGCTCAGCTTGAGTATGTCACGGGCTTGCTCGAAGGTGATTCCGAAATCGTCCGCATGGAGGTACATGGGAGGTCCCCCCGTCCTTTCTGCATGATTTATGGTGAAACTACATCAGTTGGGTTAACTTTTCCGGTGTTTTCAAATGGTTTATTCACACCCGTGAAGCAATGATAGACTGACGTCGCTTTATTCGTACGGAATCGGAAGCGTGTCATGGATTTCTCATTGATCATACCTTGCTATAACGAGGAGGAGGGCATTCCTCGTTTGTTCGAGGAGACGACGGCCTGCTTCGATGCCGCCGACATATTGTGCGAACTCGTCTTCGTGAACGACGGCAGCACCGACGGCACCTCCTCTGCGATTCGCCGCGAAATCGAACGTTACCGCGCACGAGGAGAGGGGCGCATGTCGTTCGTCCTCGTCGACCTGTCCCGCAACTTCGGGAAGGAGTCGGCGATGTACGCCGGACTCGACCGATCGTGCGGAGATTACGCGGGGTTCATGGACGCCGACTTGCAGCAGGACCCGAAGGTCGCGCTCTCGATGCTCGAGCTCTTGATGGGAGACGAGACGTGCGATTGCGTCGCCGCCGTCCAAGAGCTTCGCCACGAAAACCCGCTTCTGCGCGGTTGCAAGGAGCTGTTCTATCGTCTGTTCAACCGGATGAGCGACACGCGCATCGAGGCGGACGTCAGCGATTTTCGCGTTTTCACGCGGCAGGTCGCCGATGCGCTGCTTTCGATGGGGGAGACGTTTCGCTTCTCGAAGGGGCTGTTCGGTTGGATCGGCTTCAGAACGCGCGTCGTTCCCTACCAGGTTCGCGATCGATGCTCGGGTTCGAGCAAGTGGTCGTTCAAGAGTTTGATGTCGTATGCGTGGAACGGCATCCTGGCGTTTTCCACGTGGCCTTTGAAGGTCATCATGGCGCTCGGCGTCGTTTTGGCGCTGTTCTCTCTCGTTCTGTTGGGTGTTGACGTCTTCGACAAGCTGGTTCTCAACGACGAGCTTTCGCTTACGATGGTGCTCATCTACGTCGTGCTGTTGCTCGGCGGGTTGCAGATGTTCGTGCTCGGGGTGCTCGGGGAGTATGTGGCGCGCGGTTACGTCGAGGCGAAGCGGCGTCCGATTTACCTGACCCGGGATGTGGTGGTCGATCGCATCGAGGCTCATGCCGGCCACGATGCCAACGCGTCCGATGCGGGCGCGGCGAGCCCGAGGTCGGTGGTCTTGGCGCCGCGGGAGTGTCCTGTTGGTCAGCGGGATCGGCTCACCTGCGGAAAATGTCGTTTCCAAAACGGTTGTCAGGAGCCCTCCGGTCGGCGAAGTGATGCGGCGTGACGATTGCGCTCAAACGCGTGCAGCGGGTTTTGACGCTGCCTCTGACGCATATCGCGTTGCTGGTTGCGGGATCGATCTTCCTTCTGCTGCTCGCCTTCCACGGTAATATTTGGTTTGATGAGAGCTATTCGGTTGGCATCGCGTCGAAGTCTTTCGCGGAGATCTGGCGGATCGGTTCGTGCGACGTGCATCCTGTCTTGTTCTATTGGGCGCTGCACGTGCTGTACCTGGCGTTCGGGGAGAACGTCCTCGTCTACCGAATCTTCGCGGTTGCGGGCGCTATCGCCTTGGCCGCGCTCGGGTACACCCATCTTCGCCGCGATCTGGGTCCGGCGCCTGCGGTTCTGTTCAGCTTCCTCTGCTTCTTCACGCCCTATATCGCGCTCATGGCGGTTGAGATCCGCATGTATTCGTGGGCGACGTTCTTCGTCACGCTTTGCTTCGTCTATGCGATGAGGATCGAGAGAAGGCTCGCTTCGGCATCTCCCTTGCAGGATGGTTCCTCTTCGCCGGCCCCGCGCGGCGCCCGCGTCGTTCCCGTTGCCTGGTGGGCGATCTTCGCGGTGTCGGGGTTGGCGAGTGCGTACCTCCACTATTTCGGGGCGATCTCCGCATTTGCCGTCAACGCGCTGTTTCTTGCTGCAATGGTGCGGCTTATCATGCGTCGCGAGGTCGGCGGAAGCGTTTTCGCGGTCTATCTTTGCCTCGCTGTCGCGCAGGTGGCGGCTTATCTTCCGTGGCTCGCGGCCCTTTTGGGGCAGGTTGGCGTGGTGTCGAACACGTATTGGGCCAACTTCGTGTTTCCCGCCACGTTGATCGAGCTGGCGGCATACCCTGTTTTGACGAGCCCCCTTTCGTTTGCCATCCGTGGTTTCTACGGCACGGCGGCGCAGGTGGCGACGGTGGTGGGCCTGGTTTTGCTTTGCGTCGCCATTCTGGCGGGCGTTGTCTTCGCAGTGCTGCGCCGGGCGGGGAGGGGCTGTCCGCGAATTGCGCTTCGGCATACGTTCTCCTCCTCGACGGATGATGTACGTGCGTGTCTGGCGGGCTTCGCCGTATACGCGGTCGTGCTCGCCCTCGGCGTGGCGGCTTCGGTCGTCATGGGGTCGCTCATCCTGTACTACCGGTATCTGTTCGTCGCCGTAGGCCCGCTTCTGGTGGGTTTGTCCGTGCTTCTCTCGCGCGTGAAGGAGCCTGCCGTGCTTTTTGTCGCGGCGGGATCTCTCCTGTGGCTGTCTTGCATCAATCTAGTGTTGTTCTCGCATGATGCTTACAGTGTCGAGAACGAAGAGCCTCTCGCGTACTTCCAGGAAGCGGTTGCCGCGTCTTGTCAGGAGAACGTGGTCGAGGGGCTTGACGATTCAGCGCTCGTTCTGTCATCCGATATCGGCGTGGAAGGCGTGACGGCGGTTCTCTGTCAGGACATCCCCCAGGTGTACCTGGATTGGCAACCTGGGAATTGGGGGGTCGCTTACGAGTCGTATGCGCCGACGCTAGAGAGCGTGCGCACATGGGGCGAGGCCCTCGAAGGCTACGAGGGCCGTTTCGTTGTGCTCGGCCAATCTTCCGACGGCTCGACGCCGCGTGATGTTCGCGATCTAGCCCAGATGCCGGGAGTTGACGTGGTTTCAGAGAAGACGTTTTACCGTCCGTACGAGCGGACCTATTTTACCGTTGCGGTTATGGAGCGCGACGCGCCCGCCCTCTGACCCGTCGCACTCCGGCCGAGCCCGATTTGCACGTCGGCTCGCCCCTCTCGTTCGCTCTCGCCTTCTTCCCCCCCCATCGGGTTTTTCCCATCGTCCCCGGTGTTCGCCCGACGCGTTTTTCGCCCGCATGTTTCGGTGCTTCCTCGGTGCGCCTCTTGATGACGCCTCCATGCTGCGTCTTCGTGAAATAAAGGCATATATATGTTGACAACATGTATGAAGTAGGCGTATATATGTCAGTAGCATATAACGCTAAAGGAGGTGGTTGCATGCCGGGTGGTGATTGCTCGGGTTCGCAAGAGCGGCGGCCGTGCTGTCGTCGGCGCGGAGGAGGCGGCGGTGCTCTCGTCGAGCCTGCGGCGCTTGCAGCGCTTCTGTTCTCGGGCGGTTACGGCTACGACATGCGGCGCACCATCCTCGACATGACCGATGGCGAGGTCGACGTCGACGTGGGCGGTCTGTATCGCGCGTTGCGCCGTCTGGAGGAATCCGGCGCGGTGGCTTCCCGATGGGGGGAGGAGGGCTCAGGCCCTCGCAGGCGCGAGTACGAGCTGACCGAAGACGGTATCGATCTTGCGGAGCAGTGGCTCGAGGCGTTGCGTGCGCGCAGACGTCTCGACGAGCTGCTGGTCGGCCTTCTCGAGCGCGGGCTCGGGGAATGGTCGGCTTCGGGTCCGGGCGAGGATCGCGACGCCTCCGGGAACAAGGAGCCCTCGGGCGGCTCCGTCGATTCGGGGGAGGATCCCTCGAGAGAGGAACGATCGAAATGAGCGAGACTATGAAACTTGCCGTGCCCACTTTGGGAGCTGCCGGCCTTGATGGCGAGCGCAGCGGGCATTTCGGCCACTGCGATTGCTTCACCATCGTCGACATCGCCGACGGCGAGATCAAAAACGTCGGCGAGTTGGCTAACCCGCCTCACGAGGAGGGCGGCTGCCTGCGCCCGGTCAAGCTGCTCCACGACGCCGGCGTGCAGGCCATCGTGGCCGCGGGCATGGGCATGCGTCCGCTGATGGGCTTTGCCGACGCGGGCATCACCGTGTACTTCGAGAACCGCACGCCGAACGTCGGCGAGGTGGCCAAGATGGTCGCCGCCGGCGAGGTTCCCGTCATGGGCGCCGAGAACGCCTGCCAGCACTAAACGTCTTCATGCGCCGGCGCAGGCTTCTTCGGCGTTGGCTGCCGGGGACGGCGCGTGAGCCGTTTCCTGCGGGATGGGCGCGCGAATCGCCTTCGCAGGCAAGACGCGAGTCGCACCCGAGAAGCAAGCGCGCGAATCGCCTCCGGCGCAATAGGTTGATCCGGGATCCCGTCTCTGCAGAAAGACGATGCAGAGGCGGGATTTTCTTTACGGGGGGGCGCAATGCGAAGCGGCGTTTCGCCCCGTCGCCTTCCCGCACGGGGCGCGTGGCGGGATGCGCATCGCGATTGCGGTAGAATACCTGCGTTACGGATTGAGAGACGGAGGATACGCTCATGGCAATACAGGCTCCCGAAGGCACCAAGGACCTTCTTCCCGACGAGGCGCTGTTCTGGACGAAGTTCAAGGCGTGCGCGGCCGATGTGTTCGGTCGTTACGGTTACGTGCCCATCGAGACGCCGATCATCGAGCAGACCGAGTTGTTCGTTCGCGGCATCGGCGAGGCGACCGACGTCGTGTCGAAGGAGATGTTCACCGCCGTTTCGGGCGAGAATCTGAAGAAGCTCATCGACGGTGGCGCCATCAAGGCGAAGAGCCGCCTTTCCATGCGTCCCGAGGGCACGGCAGGCGTGGTGCGCGCGGTGGTGCAGCACGATTTGGTTCCGCAGGGCGCGGCGCCCGCGAAGCTCATGTACGCTGGTCAGATGTTTCGCGCGGAGCGTCCGCAGAAGGGTCGTCAGCGTCAGTTCAATCAAATCGGCGTGGAGTGCCTGGGCGCGGAAGAGCCCACGGTCGATGCCGAGGCCATCGTCATGCTGATGCGCTTCTACCGCGAGATCGGCATTCCCGAGGCCGACACGCGTTTGCTCATCAACTCGATGGGTTGCGAGAAGTGCCGTCCGGCGTACCGCGATATGGTGCGCGCGTATATGAGCGAGCACGCCGACGAGCTGTGCGAGACCTGCATGACGCGTGCGGAGATCAACCCGCTGCGCGCGTTCGACTGCAAGAACGCCCGATGCGCATCGGTCATGGAGAGCGCGCCGAAGATCACCGACCATTTGTGCGACGATTGCCGCTCGCACTACGAAACGGTGAAGACCCTGCTCGACGGCGCGGGCGTGATCTACGTCGAGGACTCGAAGCTGGTGCGCGGCTTGGATTACTACACGCGCACGGTGTTCGAGGTGCAGGTGGACAACGGCATGGGCAGCCAAAACGCCATCGGCGGCGGTGGGCGCTACGACAAGCTCGCCGAGGAGGTCGGCGGTCGCCCGACGCCGGGCTTGGGCTTCGCGCTCGGCTACGAGCGCTGCGTCCTCGCGCTGCAGGCGGCGGGCGTGGAGTTCGAGCGCGCGCAGCGCTGCGACCTGTTCGTGGCGTGCGTCGACGACTCCGTTCGCATGCGCGCGTTCGGCCTTCTGCAAGAATGCCGCGACGCGGGATTCGTCGCCGAGATGGACCATCAGCATCGCAGCTTGAAAAGCCAGTTCAAACTTGCCGACAAACTGGGTGCGGCGCGCGTCGCCGTGCTCGGTCCCGACGAGCTGACGGCAGGCCAGGTGAAGGTGCGCGACATGACCTCGCACGAGGAGGAGCTGGTGGCGCTGGCCGATCTGGTGGCGCACCTGGGCTAGCGCTCTTGCGCCCGGCTCGCGTTCAAGCGCCTTCGCGCCAGCGTCGCTTTTGCAGGCGTTCGAGGCCGTCGGTCTATCCTGCGTTCGGCTCGTGCCCGCGGGTCATAGGTTCGGTCCGCCGTTCGGATGCGGGCGCCCATCGTTCGCGTTCCGCAATTTGCCCTCAAGGCCCGTCCGCATCGCAGACGGGCCTTTCTTTGCGTGGAGATCGGCAGATGTTTGACCGCGTGCCGGGTGTTTGTCCTTCAACAAGCGGATTGCTGTCGTATAATCAACCAGTTTGACAGGCTTTTTCCCGCTTGCGCATGAGCCGCCGCCCGATTGCCATCGGTTGGGGTTTTGCCGCACGGGCGGGTTTGTTCGGGAATGCTATAGGAGAAGCTAGGATCATCATGCAAGATTTGAAGAACGAGTACTGCATGCACACCGCCACGTGCGGCGAGCTGCGCAAGGAAGACGTCGGCAGCGAGGTCGTGCTCACCGGTTGGGCGTGGCACAACCGCGACCACGGCGGTCTCATCTTCTGCGATTTGCGCGATCGCTGGGGATACACCCAGGTGGTCGTCGATCCCGACTGCGTCTCGGCTGATGACTTCTCCAAGGCGGAGCATCTCGGCCGTGAGTTCGTGCTGAAGGTGACGGGCAAGGTTCGCGAGCGTGCTGCCGATGCCGTCAACCCCAACATGGAAACCGGAGACATCGAGGTTCTGGCGAGCGCCATCGAGGTGCTCAACACCTCCGTCACGCCCCCGTTCTCCATCGAGGACGGCATCGAAACCGATGAGACCACGCGTATGAAGTGGCGCTATCTCGATATTCGTCGCCCCGAGATGTACCAGGCGCTGCACCTGCGCCACACCGTCGCTCAGTCCATGCGCAAGGCGCTGAACGATCGCGCGTTCATCGAGATCGAGACTCCGATCCTCGCGAACTCCACGCCCGAGGGCGCGCGCGACTACATCGTGCCGTCTCGTCCGAACCCCGGCAAGTTCTACGCGCTTCCGCAGTCGCCGCAGCAGTTCAAACAGATGCTCATGTGCGCCGGCGTCGAGCGTTACTACCAGATCGCCCGCTGCTTCCGCGACGAGGACCTGCGCGCTGACCGTCAACCTGAGTTCACGCAGGTTGACATCGAGATGTCGTTCGTGCAGGGCGAAGACGTCATGAACATGATGGAGGACGTCATGGCCGAGACGCTTGCCGCCGCAGGCGTCGAGCATGAGTTCCCGCTGCAGCGCATGCAGTACTCCGAGGCCATGGAGCGCTTCGGTTGCGATCGTCCCGACACGCGCTTCGGCATGGAGCTGGTGAATCTCACCGAGATCGTGCGCGGCTGCGGCTTCGGCGTGTTCGCCAAGGCCGTTGACGCGGGCGGCGTGGTGAAGGCCATCAACTGCAAGGGCGCAGGCGACTGGTCGCGTGGCGACGTCGAGAAGCTCGCCGACATCGCGGCTGCCAACGGCGCGAAGGGCATGGCCTGGATCGCGTTCACGACCGACGGCAACGAGAAGAGCCCCATCATCAAGTTCTTCGAGGAGGATGTCTACGCGCGTCTGAAGGAGGCCATGGGCGTCGAGGCGGGCGACCTGCTTTTGTTCGCCGCCGACAAGCCCGCCGTCGCCAACGCGGTTCTCTCTGCGCTGCGCCTGCACATGGCCGAGCGCCTGAACGTGCCGCGCGAGGGTCATCAGCTTCTGTGGGTCGTCAACTTCCCCATGTTCAAGTACGACGAGGACGAGAAGAAGTACGCGGCCGAGCATCATCCGTTCACGCATGTGCTCGAGGAGGACCTCGACAAGATCGAAACCGCTCCGCTCGAGTGCGGCAGCTACAGCTACGACCTGGTCATGGATGGCTTCGAGGTCGGCGGCGGCACCATCCGTATCCACTCCGCCGAGGAGCAGCGTCGTGTGCTGCGCGTGTGCGGTCTGACCGACGAGGAGATCGACGAGAAGTTCGGTCACCTCATCCACGCGCTCGAGCTGGGCGCCCCGCCGCACGGTGGCATCGCGCTCGGCCTCGACCGTTTGGTCATGTTGCTCGCGGGCAAGGACTCCATCCGCGACGTCATCGCGTTCCCGAAGACGTCGAGCGCATCTGACCCGATGACCGGTGCGCCGAGCGAGGTTACGACGCGTCAGCTGAAGGAGGTCGCGCTGCGCACGCTGTAAGCGCGGGGTGATAACGTGCGCCCCGCGGCGGGTGCAGCGAAGAGCGTTTTTCAATCGGACGTCGGCTTGTGCCGGCGTCCGATTTTTTTATTGGCTTCAGGATGGCGTGCGCATGGCCGTGCCGAGACAACCGCCCGCTGCTTCAGGTGGCTACGATAATCGTTCGCGAAAGAAAGCCGATTCGGCGCCTCTTCGACCTGCTCGGATGCGCGCCCGGACAACCTGGAAATCCGCAATGAATTCACTGTAAATTAATTGCGGAATGAACCAACGCATAGTATAGTGGGCTCAAGGACGAGGAGGAGGCCTGCATGCCGAAGGTGAAATCGCTTTCCGACTTCAACAGAAACCAGACGGCGGTTATCGATGAGCTCCGCGAAACGTGCGAGCCGCTGTATTTGACACGCAACGGAAGTGCGGCGTTGGTCGTTATGGACGCGGACGCGTTTGATCGCGCGATGTCGTTCAAGCGGAGTGCGTACGCCAACGAAATGCGTGTGTACGATAGCCTGATGGAAGGCTATGCCGACGTGCTGAAGGGTGATGTTTTGGAGGCGGCGGAAGCGGAGGCCTCCATCCGCGTTGCAAAAGGCTGGACGTGACGATGCCCGAAGCATGGAAGGTTTTGTATGCTAAGAGCGCGCTTCGCTTTATAGAAGAGAATGTTTGGAGCGAGCGCGTTTTGCGGAAGATCTTTGATTGCCGTGAGCTGCTTGAGTCCATGCCCGACCTGGGCCGCCCTTACGATCCCGCATATCCTGCGGCAAGACCTCCGTTTCCCTGCCGGGAAATTGTGATACCTGACACGCCTTTTTCTCTGCACTACATCAAGCAGGAAGAAACCCGGCAGATCGTAATACTGTGCCTGGAGTTTCAGCGCGTCGATCCTAACGCGCGCTTTTCGAGCATCAATTGGGGTGTGGTGGATTGGTGACCTCTTTTTTACCCGGGAACCTTGGAACCTCGTCGCTTCTGCGCGAATCCGCGCCGTTTCGCGCAGATTTGCAGGGTATTTTTGAAGATGTCGCCTTGGCCTGCGGGGGCGATGGTTTTCCTCTATACTAATGCACTGCTTTCGAAGTGCATCGAATGGGCTTGGGCGGCGCCAAGTTCCGAACCTGGTCAGGTCCGGGAGGAAGCAGCCATAAGGGACCGCTGACGAGCGCCCTTGCCTATTCGGTGCACTTGTCCAAATAGTAAGAATCGCGCCAACCTCCGGGTTGGCGCTTTCGTATGAGGGGCTGTATGGAGATCATCGACTTCTTTGTCAACCTTTTGTCCGATCCGCGTAACGCTATCGCGGGCTGGATCATCGCACTCGGGCCTTTGTGGGTGTACACGCCGCTGTTTCTCATCGTGTTCGTGGAGACGGGCCTGGTTTTCTTCCCGTTTCTCCCCGGTGACTCGCTTTTGTTCGCGGCGGGCGTCTTCTCGGCTGACGGTGGCGGTCTCAACGTGTTCGCGACGCTCGCGGTGTTCATCGTGGCCGCCGTTTTGGGCAACACCTCGAACTACTGGATCGCCCGCTTCTTCGGTCACCGCATTATCGATTCCGGCAAGGTGAAGGCGCTTACCCCCGAGCGCATGGCCAAGCTCGACCACTTCTTCGAGAGATACGGCGGGCTCACCATCGTCATTACGCGTTTCATGCCGTTTTTCCGCACGTTCGCCCCGTTCATCGCGGGCACAGGCCACATGAACTTCGCGCGCTTCACGCTGTTCAACGTCATCGGCGGCGTCTCGTGGGTGAGCCTTTTCGTCCTGGTCGGATACTTCTTCGGGGGCATTCCTTTTGTGCAGGAGCACTTCGAGGTCATCGTGCTCGGCATCGTGGCCGTGTCGGTGGCGCCTGCCGTCATCGGCGCGGTGAAGGCGGCCCTGAGCTCCCGGAAGAAGAAGGCGTCTTCGGCGGAGGAGTAAACTCTCATCGAGGTAAGGGCGTTGCGGCGCGTGCGCTGCGGCGCATCGCGTAGACGAAGGGTGGCGAGCATGGCTGAGGCTCTGTACAGGAAATACCGTCCCCAGGTTTTCGAGGACGTGGTCGGCCAGGAGCATATCGAGCGCACGATCAAAAACGCGATCGAGCAGGATAAGGTCAGCCACGCTTATCTGTTCACCGGTCCGCGCGGTACGGGCAAGACCACCACGGCGCGCCTTCTCGCCAAGGCGCTTCTATGCGAAAACGGTCCGACCGCCGATCCTGACGGCACGTGCGAGGACTGCGAGCTCATCGCGGCGGGGGAGCATCCGGATGTCTACGAGCTCGACGCGGCGTCCCGCACCGGCGTCGAGAACGTGCGCGAGGAGATCATCGGGCGCGTGCAGTTCGCCCCGACGCGCGGTCGCTACAAGGTCTACATCATCGACGAGGTTCACATGCTCTCGATCGCGGCCTTCAACGCACTGCTCAAGACGCTTGAGGAGCCCCCTGATCACGTGGTGTTCATCCTCGCGACCACCGACCCGCAGAAGGTCCCTGAAACCATTCACTCCCGTTGCCAGCGCTTCGATTTCAGACGCATCTCCAACGAGGCCATCGTCTCGCGCCTCGGCGCCATCTGCGTGGCGGAGGGCATCGAATTCGAGGGAGATGCTCTCGAGCTGATCGCCCATCGTTGCGACGGCGGAATGCGAAACGCGCTCACCTCGCTCGAGCAGCTCATCGTCTTCGGCGAGGGAAGCGTGACGATGGAAGTGGCCGAGCGCATGCTCGGCACGCTCGACGTGAGCGAGCTTTCGGATATCGTTCGCTACGTGGGCACGCGCGATGTCGCTGCATGTTTCAGGTGGACGGCGGAATTCGTCGAGACGGGCGCCGATTTGGCCCAGTTCACGCGCGATTTCGCAGAGCATGTTCGCAACATGTACGTGATGTTGTTGACCAACGCCGACGTGGCGCTCGATGTGAGCGACGCCGCGCGACGAGAGCTGGTCGAGGAGCTTCCCTTGTTTGGGCCGGATCGCCTCGCGCGTCTTCTCGGCGTGCTTGGGGACCTGTCGGCGGAGTTGAAGACGTCGACCAACCAACGCCTTTCGTTTGAGATCGCCCTCACGCGGATGGTCAGGCCCGACTCCGATTTAACTTTGGAATCGTTGGCTGAGCGCATTGAATCCCTTGAGGCGGGGCGCAGCGCAGCCGCGCCCGCTTTCGCCCAGGCAGCTGCGCCGGTTGCTCGCGAGGTCGTCCCCGCTCGCACGCAGGCTCAGGCCCGGTCGCAGTCGCAACCCCAGGTTCAGCTGCAGTCGCAACCCCAGGCTCAGCCAAGCGAGCCGCTTCGGCGGCAGATGCGTCCGCAGGAGGCGCCTGCGGACGCGGCTCGCGCTCAGGGGGAACGCGCGAGCGCTCAGCGACCCCGCGCTGCGGAGGAGGCGGGTCGATCGGCCCGGGACTTAGACGCCGCACGCGCTATGCGAGATGCTTCGCAGGTTGCAGCCGCCGCGACGACGCAGGGCGAACCGTCGACGTTGGACGCTTTGCGCAATCCCGCCGCGCTGCAACGCATGTGGCAAACGACCATCGCGGCTCTCAAGAAGGCGAAGGCGGCTTACGGCGTCTTGTTCCTCAACGCGCGGGCTCATCTCGACGAGGCGGCGGGTTGCCTTGTCATCGACTTCCCCGCCGACGGCCAGTTCATGTACAAGGCGGTGCAGAAGCCGGAGATACTCGACATGCTCGCGGCGACGCTCGCGAGCACGTGCGGTGGCCCGGTTCCCTATAAGCTCACCATCGCGGGGGCGGGCTCGGTGGCAGGTCCGGCTGCCGCCTCCTCCGCTCGGGTCGCTTCGAGCGGAGGAGGCCCGTCGGGCGATGCGCATCGCGCTCAGGATGCGTCCGCGCATTCAGCGGCGAGCGGGCAGGCCGCCCCAGCCGCCTCGGCGCAAGCCATGCGCGACGCTTCGGGGCACGCGGTCGGCCAAAGCGCGTCCAGGCGTCCCGATGGCGCGCGCGACGCGGCGGATCATGATGCAGGTGCGACGTTATCGGGCCCTGTGCCCCGCGCGGATGCGACCTCGCAGGCCTCTCCTGTGACGGCCTACGAGTCCCCGGCGGGCTACGCGGGCTATGACGATGTGGTGCCCCTTGATGCGTACGAGAACATGTACCCCTACGATGACGAGCCTCCGTATTACTTCGACTCCTCTGAACCGCCGCGGTCGTCGGCTCCTGCGTCTTCGGCGGGATCGCAGGCGGATATGGCGGGGCGCGCTTCGGGCCGGGGCGCCGCTGCTCCTTCGGTCTCGACGGATCCGCACGACGCTGCCCCCTCGGTGGCTTTCGCCTCGTCGGGCAAGGGAGGCGCTGCTTCGGCTTCCTCATCTGCGGCGGCAGGCACCGCGGATGTCGCGGGCTTCGCTGCGTCGTCTGCGGCGGGCCTTTCGGGTGCCGCTGTCTCCGCGCCCGTGCGCGACGAAGGCTCGTCCGCTGTCGGCCCCTCCGATGAGGATATAGCCGCGGCCCTTGTCGCGGGCTTCGGCGAAGGCGTCGTGTTCGAGGAGGTTTAGAATCCGATCGCGATGCTCCGCTTGCGTGTTGATTGGCGGGAATCGGCTTTGCGCGCGGGTCGACCTGCTCGCATGGGATACTATATGCTTCACGGAACATGCCGTGCCGACGCTCGGCGGACGATGCGGCGAACATCGGCATCTTGAATAAAAGGAGTAACGCCATGGATATGAAGAAGATGATGAAGCAGGCGCAGAAGATGCAGCTCGAGGCGGCGCGCGCTCAAGAGGAGATCGCGCAGATGGAGTTCACCGCCACGACGGGCGGCGGTATGGTGAAGGTTGTCGCCATGGGCGATATGAGCGTCAAGTCCGTCAGCATCGATCCTGCCGCGGTCGATCCCGAGGACGTCGAGATGCTCGAGGATATGATTCTCGCGGCCACCAACGAGGCGCTCCGCTCCGCGACCGAGGCCTCGAACGCGCGCATGACCTCGCTCATGGGGGGCATGAAGATTCCCGGCCTCATGTAGGCCGCAGAGCGCCGGGCTGATCGTCAGCGTGTCGGGTGATGATGCGAACCGAGGCGGTGCGGGGACGCACCGCCTTTTTGTTTCGACTCCCTCGCGAATTCGCCTCGCTTTTCCAGGACGGTGTTTCGATTCTTGTGTTGGTCTCGCCTTGAACGCCGAATCGGGCCTCGACCGAGGCATTCGTCTCGGGCCCCCGTTCCGGCTTCCGCCCGCGAATCTTATCCTGCCCCGCGCCCTGACCCTCCAACTCGGATTCGCGCTCGAACTGAGAACCCAGCTGGAACTCGTTCCCGGCCAGAACCTGTTCCCAGTTCGAACTCGGGCTATAGCTCGGATTTGAGTTCGATCGGCGGCCCAACCCAACCCAACCCAACCCAACCCAACCTTCAGGGAGGTAGAAGATGCAGTCAGCGCCTTCCATACAAAAGCTTCTCGACGAGCTTGAGCGATTGCCCGGAGTCGGCCCGAAGTCGGCGCAGCGCATGGCGTATTTCATATTGAACTCGGATCGTGCGACGGCCATGCGTCTTGCGGAGGCCATCGCCGAGGTGAAGAACACGGTGCGGTTCTGCAGTCGTTGCTTCAACTACGCTGAAGGCGATCTATGCGAGATATGCGCGAGCGGCAAGCGCGACGGAAGCGCGATTTGCGTCGTGAGCGAGCCTCGCGATATTCCGCCGATCGAGCGCACGGCGGTGTTCTCGGGGGTTTACCACGTTCTTGGCGGGGCGCTTTCGCCTATGGAGGGCGTCGGGCCTGAGGACCTGCGCATTGCCGAGCTGATGAAGCGCTTGTCTTCCGAGGATGTTTCGGAGGTGGTGCTTGCGACCAACCCGAACATAGAGGGGGAGACCACCGCCGCGTATCTCGCGCGCCTCATCAAGCCTTTCGGCATTAAGGTCACGCGTCCTGCAAGCGGTCTTCCCGTGGGGGGTGATCTCGAGTTCGCCGACGAGGTGACGCTCGGACGCGCTTTGGAGGCCCGTCGGCCGTTGTAGATGCGGGGTCTGCCGCTGAGGGGTCTCGGTGCTGCCTGGTCGAGATGTCGCGATATGAGCCTTGGCGTGGTCTCTGGGAGGGCGATGTGAGCGCTTCGGGTCGAAATCCGCGCGGTTTCCCGTGGAAAGCCGCGCATAACGCCGAATCTCGACCGGAAAAGGCCGTCCCGAAGGGGAAAGGGCTCGCAGCGCCCGATCCCGACCACGTCCCACGCCCCGACCTTTCCATGAAAAGCCAAGAGCCGTGACCTGCACGCAGGTCACGGCTCTTGAAAGACAAAGGAATCTGTCCCCTCCAAAAACAGAATCCTTATCTGTCTGAAGCCAAAATGCTTCTCTGAAATCGCTAATGATTATAGCATCGCCGTGGAATTTGCCAAGATGTTTTTAACGACCTCGTCCTAAATGAGGTACGGCTCTCCCCGATCTCCGACCTTACGCGGTCGATTCGAGGTACGAAGCGAGCGTTTTATAGTTAAAAACGTGCTATCGGAGGGTTGAGAGGGTATGAATCGGGGTTGATTCGAGGTTGATCTCGCTAAAATGCCCCGCTGCCCTCGAAATGGTTTATCTTTGTTGGTGAATCATGGGCTTAAGCGCGGCTTCGACCGCCTGCGTCGAGATGTTGGTTCCCTTTTGCGGCTTGCAGGCGGTCGCGCTGTGCGGCGGATTACCTTGGAGAAAGGACGGCACCATGCAGTATTTTTCCGATGCGCGCATTGATTATTTCATCACGGAAGATCTGCCTTACATCGACCTCACGTGCGAGGTGCTCGGCATTTCCGGCGAGTTGGGTGAGATGGAGTATTTCACCCGCGAGGATTGCGTCCTCGCGGGTATCGAGGTGGTGCGACGGATGATGTCGAAGCTCGGTTGCGAGGTGGTGAGCGCACGCTCAGACGGCGATCGCATCGCTGCAGGTGAGTCCTTCATGGTGGTGCGCGGTGGAGCGGAGAACCTGCATGCGGCCTGGAAGGCGTGCCTGAACGTGTTCGACCATCTTTCGGCCGTTGCCACGAAGACGCGCTCCATGGTGGACGCGGCGCATTCGTCGAACCCTCGTTGCGAGGTTCTCACCACGCGCAAGAGCATGAACGGCGTGAAGGACCTGCTCACGTATGCGGTTGTGATAGGCGGCGCGTATCCGCATCGACTCGGGCTGTCCGAGACGGTTCTCGTGTTCGAACATCACTACAAGTTCATGGGAGGCTTCGAAGCGCTGGTCGAGAGGATCCCCGACATCAAAGCGCGCTGCGTTGAGAAGAAGCTCTTCGTCGAAGCTGACGCCGAGCACGCGCTCGTCCTCGCGGGAACAGAGGTGGATGGCATCCAGCTCGACAAGGTGCCCGTCGATGAGCTCGCCTCCCTCGTCGAGTCGATTCGCGCCGTCAACCCGCGCGTCGCGCTCATCGCGACGGGCGGGATCAACCTGGGCAACGCCGCCGCCTATGCGGCCACGGGCGTCGACGGCATGGCGAGCACGGCGCCGTTTTCGGCCAAACCGCTCGACATGAGCGTGAAGATCCGCGCTCTGCGGAAATAAGCGCGGAAGAAAGCCGGGGGCCGTGGGGGCGAATCGCGATCCGCGCGGGATCAGGTTCGCCCGACGCTTCGTCGTCTCGGGATTGCGCGCCGTCTCGCCTCGAGTGCAGACGGCGTCTGGGGCGACGAAGGGTCACGAGGTCGGTTTCGCGTCAGCGTGCAGCCGCTGTCGGCCACCGCGCGAAACGCTTTCGAACCCCGGGGTTAGGTAATCCTGTAGTGTTATACTCGTTGGCATTGTGTTGCCGAGCCGTCGCGTGCGTTGTCAGGGGGAGCGCGGCGGCTCTTATGTACGCAGAGGACGAGTGACATGATCAACATTCCAAGTCCGGCGGTCTCCATCGTCGGCCGCCATAACTCGGGGAAAACCACCCTTATCGAGAAGCTGATCGCCGAGATGGTTGATCGCGGGCATGACGTCGGCTCTATCAAGCACCATTCGCACGTCGGCTTCGACATCGATCATCCCGGCAAGGACTCCTATCGACATCGCGCGGCGGGCGCAACCGAGACCGTCATCGCGTCTCCCGACATGCTCGCACGAGTGAAGACCCTCGAACACGAGGTTGAGTGCTCGGAGATCGTCCGCTCCATGCCGGGACATGACATCATCATCGTCGAGGGATACCGTAAAAGCGGCCTTCCCACCATCGAGATCATGCGCTCGGGCAACGAGGCCGATGTGAGCGTGGCGAAGGCGTTCGTCGAGGGTGCGCGCACGGGCGCATCGCTCGGCACCGATTTCACGCAGGCGTCTCGCGGCGCCGACGGTGCGTATGAGGCCGATCTCGTCGACAAGATGCCGACGTCGGACACGGTCGCCATCGTGACCGATATTCCGGAAGCCGCCCAAGCCGCGCGGCTTTTCAACATCCCGTCGTTCGATTTCGCCGAGATCGCGGCGATCGCCGACTTCCTCGAAGAGCATTACGTACGCCCGCGCGTGTCGGTCGTCATCCAGGCGGGCGGCGAGAGCAGACGCATGGGGCAGTCGAAGGCGCGGGTTCCCTTCATGGGAAGCCCGCTCATCTGCAGGCTCATCAGGAGGCTTCGTTGCGCAGCAGACGAGATCATCATCACCACCAACGAGGCTGATAAACTCGGCTTTTTGGAGGACGAGTTCCCCGATTTGGAGATCAAGCTGGTGCCTGATGCGTTTGATTTCCGTGGCGCGTTGCCCGGCCTCTACACCGCCATCCAGTCGGCTCGCAACCCTTACGTCGCCGTGGTGGCGTGCGACATGGTGCTGGCGAGCGCGAGCTTGGTGGTCGCCGAGTCGCTTGAGATGGCGAAGTCGGGCGCGGACGTGGTCGTGCCGGTGAACAATCACGGTTTCGAGCCGTTCCACGCCCTGTACCGTCGCAGCGGGTGTCTTCCCGCCGTGCGTCGTGCGCTCGATCGTGGCGAGCGCCGAGCGCAGTCGTTCTTCGACGATCCCGAGGTGAAGGTGCTGGAGTTTCCGCAGGAACGTGTTCTCGAGGCGGAGCCGCGCGGCGGCTGTTTCGTCAACGCGAACACGCCGGAGGAGCTTCAGCGTATCGAAGATTTCTGCATGGGGGATTAGATGCCCACGATCAACGACGTCATGGAGATGGCCGAGCTTCTGCGCAGTAAGTCGGTCGTGCCCGTGGAAGACCGCTGCGTCGCGGTGCGCAACAGGAACGCATCGTGTCTGAAGTGCGCGCAGGTATGCATCGCGTCCGCCATCGAGGTCAGTCAGAACAAGATAACGGTTGATGCCGGCGCGTGCGTCGGCTGCGGTGCGTGCGTGGCGGTTTGCCCCACGTCCGCCCTCGTCTCGCTTGATCCGATGGACGAGGACCTCGTGTCGTCGTTGCTCGCTGCGGTGCGCGGTGCGAAGAGCATGGCGGTCGTGTCCTGCGCGCGCATGGCGTCGCGCCGTCTCGGCGACCCCGAGAAGTTCGCCACGGTGCCGTGCCTCGGCCGTGTCGACGAACGTATGATCGTGGCGCTTGCCGGCATGGGGGTCGAGGACATCGTGCTCGTCGACGGCGATTGCACGACGTGCAAGTACGGGGCGGTTTCCGCTGCGGTCGACGAAACCGTGGAGAGCGCTGTTCGCCTGTTCGAGATGATCGGCGCGAGTGCCATCGTCACGCGCTGTTCGGAGTTTCCGCGTGAGGTGCTCGCCGAGGACGAGCGCAAGGTCATCGGCGCGGCGCGACGCGGGTTTTTCAGTCAGGCGTCGGGCATTGCGCGAAACGTCGCGGTTACCGCGGCGGAAAAGGCCATCGACGACGCGCTCCATCAGAGCAAGCAGCGCAAGCTTCTCACTCTGCGCGAGCGGCTCGGGGCGGGGAAAAGCGGGAAGCTGCCGACCTTTCAGCCGGAGCGCAACCTCTTTCTCCTCGATGAGTTGTGGAAGATCGCGCAGCGGCGTGCGGATGCGGAGACAGAGGCCGGCACGCCGGTCCCCGAGGACACGGGAGCGTTTCCCGTCGCTCTTGCCGAGGAGACCATCGATACGCGTTTGTTCGGCTCGATTGAAATCGATCCTGCGGATTGCTCGGGTTGCGGCATGTGCGTCATGTTCTGCCCGACGGCCGCGCTCAAATACTCCACGACCGATGAGCCCGACGACGCCGAATCACGCTACCTTGAGTTTCAGGTTTCCGATTGCACCCAATGCGGGCTGTGCGTCGACGTGTGCCTGCGGGGCAGCGTGACGCTTTCGTCGCACGTCGCGTGCGCGGAGCTGTTCGATTTCGAGCCGAAACTCATCGAGATTCCCCGTCCGAAGAAGGGAAACTTCCTCTTTACGCGCAACAAGCCGAAGAAGTAGCGCGGAAACGCCCGCCTCGCCGATGAAGAGCCGGGCGTTTCCGGCGGCTTCGCGTCGCGTTGCTCGGAAAGCGAGCGGCGGCGTTGCCCGGCCTGGTTCGTCTTCTTCATGCGGTTGAGGTTGAATTGCCCGAGTCGTTGCCTCTCGCGACCCGGCGTTGCCGTTTGCCGGAAGCGCGGCCGCCGTTTGCCCCGGGGTGTTTACAGGCAAGGTCGCTATGCTATACTGCAAGCACTTTATTACGGTAGAGTGGTAATGTGGTGGAGCGTAAAGCGCACTACCCGATCGGGGAAGAAGAGAACCAGGAGGTCCCATCATGAAGAAGATCAAGGCGCTTGCCGCCGCAGCGGTCGCCCTGAGCTTGGGCGTCATGCTTCTGGCGGGCTGCTCGAGCTCCGGCTCGTCGTCGAGCTCTCAGGCGAGCTCGGCTGAATCCACCGAGATGACCAAGCTCATCGTCGGCTTCGACAACGCGTATCCGCCCTATGGCTTCATCGGTGATGACGGCAAGGAGACCGGCTTCGATCTCGATTTGGCCGCAGAAGTCGCCGAGCGCAACGGCTGGGATCTCGAGCTGCAGGCCATCGACTGGGATGCGAAGGACGCGCTTCTCAACCAAGGTTCCATCAACTGCATTTGGAACGGTTTCACCATGGAAGGCCGTGAGGACGACTACACCTTCTCCGAGCCTTACATGCTCAACGAGCAGGTCATCGTCGTGAAGAAGGGTTCGGGCATCGATTCGCTCGAGGGACTTGCGGGCAAGAACGTCATCACGCAGGTCGACTCCGCTGCGCTTGACGTGCTTGAGGATCCCGAGGGCCGTGCTGATTTGGCCGCTACGTTCGCGACGGGAGCCCCCCAGACCATCAGCGACTACAACAATGCGTTCATGCAGCTCGAGAGCGGCATGGTCGACGCGGTTGCGTGCGATTTGTCCATCGCCGCCTACCAGATGGCCGCTAAGCCCGACGCTTACGTGCAGCTTTCCGAGCCGTTGAGCTCCGAGCGCTACGCGATCGGCTTCAAGAAGGGTGACACCGCCACCGCCGAGAAGGTGACTGCGACGCTCAAGGAGATGTACGCGGACGGGACCGTCGAGAAGCTGTGCGAGAAGTACGCTGAGTACGGCCTGTCCTTCGACAACTGGGTGCTGAAATAAGATATGATCATCGGCGCTGCGTAACGTGGCGCCGTGGGGTGGGCCCGCTTTCGTCGTGTAGGGCTGTCGCGAAGGCGACGGTCTTGCGACGGGCGCAAGCGGGCGAGCGCAATAAGGGCAGCGGCAGGGCATTCGCGCCTCTGCCGCAACTTTGCTCAGGTGCGCGCCAGGTTGCGCGCGGGCTCGCCTTCGTCACGCGAGGTCGTGACGAAGGCGAGAAAGCGAGCGGGTGGAACCGAGGCCTTCACCCGACACGTGCTTTAACGGGCTCTGAGAGAGTGGGAAGGGTTGTCCTGGCGGAAGCATCGTCGATGACGGTTTTTCCGCCAAGGCAAAGTCGAATGAGAGAAGGGGTCTCCGTGGATTTTTCCGTGCTGATGGGGTTGCTCATGGACGGTTTCGCGCTGTCTGCGGCAATCTTCGCGATCACGTTGGTCGGGTCGCTGCCGCTCGGCGTGGTCGTCGCGCTCGCGCGCATGAGCAAATTCAAGCCGTTGTCTTTGCTCGCGCAGTTCTACATCTCGGTGTTGCGCGGTACGCCGCTCATGCTGCAGTTGATGGCCATCATGTTCGGGCCGTATTACCTGTTCGGCATGCAAATGGGCGCTGATTGGAAGTTCACCGCGTGCGCGGTGGGCTTCGTCCTCAACTATGCTGCGTACTTCGGCGAGATCTACCGCAGCGGCATCCAGTCCATCCCGCGCGGTCAGTACGAGGCGGCCAGCGTGCTCGGTTACACGCGCGTCCAGACCTTCATGAAGATCGTGCTTCCTCAGGTGTTCAAGCGCATCCTGCCTGCCATGGGCAACGAGATCATCACGCTCGTGAAGGACACCTCCCTCGCTTTCGTCCTCGGCATCGCCGAGATGTTCTCGGCGGCCAAAGCGCTTGCGGCGCGCGAGGTGTCGATGATCCCCTATGTGATCGCGGCACTCATCTATTGGGTGTTCTGTCTGGTCATTGAGTTCATCTTGAACCGTGTCGAGAAACGTCTCGACTACTATCACGATTAATCGCGCTGGACGCGTCGCCCTCCCGAGAGGAGCGGCGATATGCGCGCGCGGATGAATTGAAAGGAACTCCCATGCAAGACGCTTCTCAGACGACGCCCTCGCGAGTCGAGGCAGGCGTGGGCGGGGCGACCCCCATCGTTACGCTCGAGCATGCTCGTAAGAGCTTCGGATCGAACGAGGTGCTCAAAGACATCTCCCTCGCCGTCAACAAAGGCGATGTGCTGGCCATCATCGGGCCGAGCGGCGGGGGGAAGTCGACGCTTTTGCGTTGCCTGACCATGCTCGAGACGCTCGATGCGGGGGACTTGTCCTATGGCGATCTGCAGGTGACCAGCACGGGTGCCGCGGGTCGGGCGATCTACGGGGGCAAAGACGTCATCGCGAAGGCGAAAACGCGTTTTGGTCTGGTGTTTCAGAACTTCAACCTGTTTCCTCATTACACAGTGCTGAAAAACGTGACCGACGCTTTGATCTGCGTGCAGAAGATGCCGCGCGACGAAGCCGAGGCGCGCGGGCGAGATCTCCTTGAGAAGATGGGGCTCGCGGGCAAAGAGGATATGGTGCCGTGCGCGCTCTCGGGCGGTCAGCAGCAGCGCGTCGCTATCGCCCGTGCGCTCGCCATGAACCCGGACGTGCTGTTCTTCGACGAGCCTACCAGCGCGCTTGACCCGGAGTTGACGCGTGAGGTTCTGCGCGTTATTCGCGAGCTTGCCGACGAGGATATGACCATGGTCATCGTCACTCACGAGATGAGCTTCGCGCGCGATGTGGCCGATCAGATCATCTTCATGGATGGCGGCGTCATCGTCGAGCAAGGAGCCGCGTCGGAGGTTATCGGCAATCCCCGTCATGAGCGCACGCGCGCGTTTCTGTCGAATTACGCTGCGGTGTGATTTCCCGCTTTTCGCCCGGACATGCATTCGGTCTCGTCGGTTCAGCGGGAAGGCGCTGCTTGAGGAAGGGGTCCCGTCGTTTCGCGTCGCCTTACCCGCGAAGATCGTGCCCGCGTGCGGCGTGCCCGCGCGCGAGGGACGCGCTTGTCGACCAAAGGCAACGGTCGCCTTGCATGACGTATGAGCGCGCTGTCATTCGAGGGGCGTACACCGCGCGGTGTATATCGATGACGCGACGGTGACGATTCGCGTCCGCGCGTGGGACGCGCCTGCGGGCGTGCTAAGGTGACCCCGTTGAAGGAGCCGGGCGCTCGATCATGGTTTTCGCCAATCCGACCTCCACGGATTATCGCGGCGCCCTCCTTCCGCCAGGAACGAGCAGTCGGATTCTAAGGAGAGCATCATGACTGAGCAACATAGCGCCAACCAAGGGGCGCCTCAGTACCCGCAACCTCAGGTTGTGCCGGCGCAGACGCCTTATCAAGCGACGTACAACGCAGGGCGGGCGGCACCGTATGGCGCGGAGTCCGTATCGGGTTCGACGGCGCCTTATGCCTCCGGGCAGGTGCGGGGCACGACGAATCCCTACGCGACGCCTTCGGGCTCCCAACCCGCCCCGCACGGGCCGGTGCACTCAGCCGGCGGCAAAGGCGATAAGGATCCACGAGGGGGCAAGCCCCTGGCCAAGACGTTTCTCGTCTCTTTCGCCGGCGCGCTTGTGGCATGCGCCCTCGCTTTCGGGATCGCCGCTGTGTCGGGTGCGTTCAACGGGGGGTCGTCGACGACGATCGGGTCGACGGTTTCCGAGGACGTGTTGGCGACGTCTGAGGACCCCACGCTTGCCGAGGCGGTTTCGGCGAAGTGTCTCCCCTCGGTGGCTGCGATCGACGTGTACACATCCCAGGCAAGCGGCTATCAGGGCATTTACGGTTACGGAACGGGGTCTCAATCCGGTTCAGGTGATAGCCTGGTTCAAAGCTCTCTCGGCTCGGGCGTCGTCCTGTCCGCCGACGGCTACGTCATCACTAACTATCACGTGGTCGAAGGCGGAAACGCTTACAAGGTAACCGTTTCGGGCGAAACCTACGATGCTGAACTGGTCGGATCCGACCCCAGCTCTGACATCGCGGTGCTGAAGGCGAAGAACGCTTCAGGGCTTACCCCCATCGAGCTGGGCGATTCGGATAACCTTGTCATCGGCGAGTGGGTTATGTCCATCGGCAGCCCCTTCGGCCTCGAGCAGTCGGTTGCGACCGGAATCGTGTCCGCCACCAGCCGCTCTCAGATCATGGACAGTTCGACCGACTCATACGGAAGAAGCACCGGCGACTACACGATCTATCCCAACATGATCCAAACCGACGCGGCCATCAACCCGGGTAACTCCGGCGGCGCTTTGGTTGATGAGAACGGTAAGCTCATCGGCATCAACACGCTGATCACGTCCTACTCGGGCAATTACTCCGGCGTCGGTTTCGCCATCCCCGTCAATTACGCGGTGAACATAGCCCAGCAGATCATCGACGGAAAGACGCCGACGCACGCGCAGCTCGGCGTGTCCCTCACCACCATCAACGCGCAGATGGCCAAGCGTTACGGCCTGTCGGTTGATTCCGGTGCTTACGTGGCTGCGGTCACCGCAGGCAGTGGCGCCGAGTCCGCCGGCGTCGAGGCGGGCGACATCATCACGGCATTCGACGGTGAGTCCGTTGCCTCCGCGTCCGACCTTATGCTCGATGTGCGCACGAAGAACCCCGGTGATAAGGTGACGCTGACGATCGTTCGTGATGGTAAGACCCAGGATATCGAGGTGACGCTCGGGTCTGACGAGCAAAGCTCTGCGGTGACCCAGCAGAACTCCTCGACTTTGCTCGATTCCCTGCTCGGTGGATCGGGCGGATCGAGTGGACTGGGCAGCGCGGCATAGGTTGCCGACGTCGTCCGACTTTTGACGGGCTCGCTTGCCGAAAGGCGGTGCCGGGAAACCATCCCGGCACCGCCTTTCACTGTCTCAGCTTGACGTTTTGTCTACCGCAGGGCCTTTTCGGTTTGCGGCCGGCTCTCGAATCGGGCCGGCCTTCCCTCGCGTGAGATGCTGCGATTCGTTCGTATGTTTGCGATTTTGCGTGCAGCGGGTGCGCCGATGTCGTCCTTTCGGTTAATATGTATAAGATTTAACAACGATTGCGACCGAAGGGACGTTATTCATGTCGAAGGAATACAAGTACGATCGCGTGCTGCTCAAGCTTTCCGGCGAGGCGCTCGCGGGAGATCTGGGCTACGGGATCGACCCCAAGGTCGTTGACGATTTGGCCGAAGAGATCGCTGAGATCGTTCGCGACGGCGTTCAGCTCGCCGTTGTCGTCGGCGGCGGCAATATCTTCCGCGGCCTGGCCGGCTCAGCCGAGGGCATGGATCGCGCGCAGGCCGACTATATCGGTATGCTCGCCACCGTCATGAACGCTCTTGCCCTGCAGGATTCCTTCGAGCGTCACGGTGTCTTCTCGCGCGTTCAAAGCGCCATCAACATGCAAGAGGTATCGGAGCCCTACATTCGCCGTCGTGCCATCCGTCATCTCGAGAAGGGCCGCGTGGTCATTCTCGCGGCGGGCACCGGCAACCCGTACTTCACCACCGATACCACTGCGGCGCTGCGCGCGTGCGAGCTCGACGTCGATTGCCTCATGAAGGCGACGAAGGTCGATGGCGTGTACGACTCCGACCCGAAGAAAAACCCGGACGCGAAGCGCTTCGACCGCATTTCCTACATGGAGGTTCTCAACCGCGGGCTCAACGTCATGGACGCAACCGCGACTTCGCTGTGCATGGACAACGACGTGCCGATGATCGTGTTCGATCTGACCAAGCGCGGCAACATCCAGCGCGCCCTCAAGGGCGAGGACGTGGGAACCACGGTAGAATAATCGCATGCCGCGCAATGGCGCGCGGCGAAGTGCGCGAAGGGCAATGACGTGATGCGAATCGGCGCGGCGCCGCTTCGTTTCGGCATAACAGGGAAAGGAAGCATAAATGGCTGACGTTGATGAGATTTTGATGCAGGCTGAGGAACGCATGGAGAAGGTTCTCTCCGCGCTTTCCGACAACTTCGCGTCCGTTCGCACGGGTCGCGCCAACGCGATGGTGCTCGATCGCATCAAGGTAGACTATTACGGCGTTCCGACGCCGATTAACCAGATGGCGGGCGTGAAGAGCCCCGACGCCCATCTGCTCGTCATCGAGCCGTGGGACAAGGGCACGCTGCGCGCCATCGAGCATGCCATTCTCGAGAGCGATCTGGGCGTGACGCCCAACAACGACGGATCGGTCATTCGCTTGCCGTTCCCCGCGCTCACCGAGGAGCGTCGTCGTGAGCTGGTCAAGCAGTGCAAGGGCTTTGTCGAGGAGGCGCGCGTCGGCGTGCGCAACGCTCGTCGCGACGCCAACACCGCCATCGATAAGGCGAAGAAGAACGACAACCTGCCCGAGGACGAGGCCAAGCGCGCCGAGGACGAGGTGCAAAAGCTCACGGATAAGTTCATCGCCGAGTGCGATGCGCATTTCAAGAAGAAGGAAGCGGAGGTCATGGAGATCTAACGACCTCCTTTTCAGCTGGGTATATGGCCGCGTAGACGATTGCTCGCCTGCGCGGCCATAGGTGTTTTTTTGCGTTAGTTGGAGCTTGCTCGCTTCGAAATAGAGGAGATCGCGGAGACGGAGGCGATGGTTATCATCGCAAAGCCGAACAGCTGGTAGGCATCAAGGCATTTTCCGCCTGTAGCGTCGATCGCTCCCATCAGGAGAAACGAACTCGCTGCAACCGCTAGTCCGTTCGCCGCAGCCACTATGCTCGTTGCGGTGCTCTGCTTTGATGTGGGAACAATTTGTGTGCAGTGCGTGTAGAAATAGCAAAAGTAGAATGGCCAAGCAATGCCTGCGGCTGCTAGTGCGACGGTGACAACAGGGGCAATGGGGAAAAATGCGAGCATGAGAAATACGGCTCCGATGATAAAAAGGGCGGGAATGTATACTCGGTCTTTGAGGTGCTTGTAGACTCTTCCGAACATTAGGGAGCTTGTAGCGGTGCAGATCGTCATGATAGACATGAGCGTTCCCGAGTAAGATTCGTCCCCTACGCCAGTGTAGGCAACGTAAATCGATATGAGATAGAGGATGATGAAGTAAAGGGTTGCTACTAAGAACACTTGGAGCGACAGGGAGGCGAGTTTTCTCCACCAACCCCCCTCTTCAACTTCTTTGCTTCTCTGGTGGAACATTGCACGTGCGAGAGCTGCCGCGGAGCTCATGGAGACGCCCTCGATTTCTTTTACAGCTTCTGCCGTGGGTCTCGAAGGCGGAAAGTTGGGAAGAAAAGCGATAAGCATTATTAACACTGGAATGGCCATCGCGTACATGACATAAGCGTTTTGCCATGTGCCATTGGCGACAATGCCCGCGCCGTAAGAAAGCGCGGCCCCGATGATTGACATTGCGGAATTGTACCAGCCTACATACTTTCCGTGTTCAGTTTCATCTACGAATAAGTCGGCGAGGATTGAAAGGGCTGCGGTGTTTGTGATTCCCCATCCTACTCCTGTGGCGAGTAGTCTCATACTGACAAAATAGTAGACGTTATCGTACATGGCTCCGAATACGGCGGATATGGCGAATATGGTGAACCCTGTGACCATGATTTTCTTTTTGTCGACCCTATCACAAAGAAAACCCGTAACGAGACCGAAGGGGAGCCCGAAAAGTGCTGGGCCGGTTACTCCGAGATTGACAAGCCATTCGGGAGAATCGTCGAACGAATTGTAGATGCTGGCAGCAACGGGGCTTACGACAAGATCGCCCATTGTGCACATCGAGGAAAGGAACAGCGCTGTAAGCGCGAGGATGAGTTGCCATTTTGGCAGATCGCGGGATGAAGTCATCATGTCGCCTTTCAGTCTGCGAAGATTCGTCTTCGGCAGCTGGCCTTTTGTCTTAAGCGGTTCCAAGGCTCCGCCTTGGGTGCTAGGTGTTCGTTGGGGTGGCGAACGCCTAGCACCAGATAATGGGGGTAATTTGCTGCGTAGTTCGTTTCGTTGGCGATAAAGGAGTGAGGGGGCTACTTAATCAAATCTGCATCTTCTGCTTGGAAAACGATCTTGCCGCCGATGATGGTGTAGAGAACCTTTGCTTCTAGGATTTCGTCGGGCTTAGCTGTCATGAGATTGCGATCCATGATCACAATATCCGCGAGTTTTCCTTGGTGTAGCGTTCCTATGCGGTTTTCGAAGTTTTCAACGTAGGCAGAACCATAGGTATACGCTTTGAGAGCTTCGCCGATGCTTATGCATTGTTCAGGTACGAACCCGCCTTCGGGGTATCCGTCCCATGGTTGTTGACGTGTGATGGCGGCGTATAGTCCTTCCATGGGGTTGAGATTCCACACGGGAGCGTCGGTTCCGAAGGCCGCAGTGGCGCCCGTTTCGATGATGGACTTTATGGGCCACATGTAAGGTACCCATTTTTCGCCAAGAAGTTTCGGGTATCCGTCGACGTTGAGCACCGAGTGAATGGGCTGCATTGAGGGGATGATCCCGAGGTTTACGAAACGGCCGATATCTTCGGGGCAGCAGGATTCTATATGTTCGATGGAATTACGTAGCCGATTGACTCCGTTCTTCTCTCGAACGGCTTCGAATACGTTGAGCGCTTGCTTGACTGTGCCATTTCCTATGGCATGCAGTCTTACGGAGTACCCATGAGAATTCGCTTCTTCAACCATGGCGCGGAGATCGTCGAATTTGATGGTTGGCTCTCCGCATGTTGTTGGGTCGTCGGCGTAGGGTTCCGTGAGGTAGGCGGTGTGCGCTTCGCAAACGCCATCGGTGATCTGCTTCAGGCCTGCAAAGCGAAGATTGTCGGACCGCAGGAGGGGTTCGTATTTCTTTGCATTCTCGAGGCCTGGTTCTAGCTTTAGAAAGCAGCTAACGCGTATGGGGAGCTTTCCTTCTCGTTCAAACTCCTGAAGAATTCGGATGTTTTCGTCTTCGGGAATTCCCCCATAGGGCCAGACGCATCCAGTAGCTGTAACGCCATAGGTCAGTGCTTCCTTGATAGCGCTTCCGAGTGCGCGATCCATGTCTGCTGCTAAATTGGCCATACCCCATACGGGATCGTTCGCTGGCGGTTCTTTTCCGATTCCCGTCGGATTGCCATTCTCGTCTCGTACGATGATACCGCCTTCGGGATCGGGGGTGTCTCTCGTGTAGCCTGCGGCTTCAAGGGCGAGTGAGTTCATCCAACCTACATGCATATCCCAGGAGGCGAAGTATGCTGGGCGGTCGGGGATGGCAGAGTCAAGTATCTCTTTGCTTGGCTCTTCACTCCAATCGTCAAAGTTAATCCCGCATCCGACTATCCACGCATTGTCAGGATGTTCTTTGGCGAAGCGTTTGATTTTTTCGATGGCTTCGCTTTCCGATGTGACTCCTTCGAGTGAAAGCGTGTAGCTCTCGTCTTTCATGACCCCATTTTGAATGAAGTGGGTGTGTGCGTCGTTGAACCCGGGGCAGACTAGTCTGTCTCCGCATTCTATTACGCACGTGGCTGGCCCTACGTACTGGTCGGCGTTGTCGGTGTTTGTTACGGCGACGATCTCCTCGCCAGAAACAATGACAGCGCCTTCGATAGTCCCGATTGTTTCTGCGGTGAATATGGAGGAACTTTTGATTACGATATCTGCATACGTCATGATGCTCTCCTTGTCGGACGTGCTGTTTCGGGGTGGCGTGGATCGCTGTGCTTCAGTGTTCCGCTATGTGATATATGCTGGAACGGAGCGCTATCTCAACATTGGCGGAATGGGTTAGCTACTCTTCTTGCGTGATGCCAAAAACGCAATGGCGGAGATAATGCCCGTGGCGAGCAAAATGACGCCCGGGATGATCCACGCGCCGACTGCATCGACCCCCATGATGCTCATGGAGCCAGTGAGAAGGTACGAGCATGCTGTTGCGGCAAGCCCGTCCGATAATGCGACGATAGATGTGGCCGTGCCTGCCTTTGATGCTGGGACGAGCTCGGTGCAGCGTGCGTAAAAGTAGCAAAAGTAAGTTGGCCACATGAGACCCAGTAATGCGATGCATACGACTGCGGTTATCTGACTGGGGAAAAAGCTCATGACGAGATAGCATGCGCCCATGACGAACAAACCGGGCAAGTAAACCGCGTTCTTGAATTTTGCATAGAGAGCACCGAATACGGCGGAGGCGATAGCGGTGGCAATGGTGGAGATGGAGCTAAGGACACCTATAAATGCTTCGTCGCCAATACCTGCGTCTGTGACATATAAGGCGATCATATACAGGGAAACAAAAAAGCCAAGGGCAACAAAGAACACTTGGATAGTGAGAGGGACGAGAGCCTTCCACCAGCCAGCGTCAGCCGCTCCAGACTCTTTCTCTTTAGAGTTGCTGGAATGAGAAGTGGGTCTCATGCTCGGAAGGAAAATGATGAGCATAACGAGAACGGGGATGGAGATGTAGTAAGTCCAGAAGGCGTGTTGCCATCCTCCTACTGCGAGGATGCCAGCTACGAAAGCCATGAGCGCACCCATGATTGACATAACCATGTTGTACCAGCCAACAAACTTGCCATGCTCCGCTTCGTCGGCGTACATGACTGCCAGTATGGAAAGAGCGGCGGTATTCGTAATGCCCCAGCCTACGCCAGTGGCGAAGCAACGAAGCGTAACAAATAGGGGTAGATTGTCAACGCCCCCAAAACAGGCTGAGACGACGAAGATTGCAAAGCCTGTAACCATAACGATTTTTTTATCTATGCGGTCGCACAGCACGCCTGCGAGGACGCCAAAAGGGAGGCCTACAAGTGCCGGTCCAGTAATGGAGAAGTTGATCAACGCCTCCGACTGGCCCGCAAAGACCTCGAACAAAGCGGCGGCGATGGGATTTATGACCATATCGCCTAATGTGCACATGGAGGACAGGGCTAATGCTATGAAAGCAAGCCACTTCCTTCCGTTGCTGATGTTGAGTTCCATGAGAGTTCCCTTCGTGTCGCGCAGATTCGTCTCTCGAATCCGCTGTTGCGATTTGGAGAATAGGGGCAGGCGCTGTTTTATGCCCCGCACAATCATTGTGGTCACGTATTGTTTGTTTGATCAGGTCGAAAAGTGGAGCATTGGTGACGACGCTAGTGTTATGGAAGTACCCATTAATTCTTTATTGTTTTTCTCTTCGATCGAAAGGCCCGCCTCATGTGGTCTCATAATGAGACCACATGAGGCGGAGTGGGGACCGCTTGATTCCAGGGGGTGTCATGATGGAGGATTGTCGAATCCGGCGCAGTGAGTTTATCGGCGTACCGCCCGTTTACACGGGTGTGGTGTTTCTTCTTTCGTGGATCTATCTGCTCTTTTATGCTCAGACTGCTGGCATAGAGGCTGCAGCACCTGTGTCTCTCATGAGTGGACCTTACCTTGTGAGCGCTCTTGTCATGTCGCTGACGCTTTTAGCTATTTCGTTTGCGCCGTTCGGTCGCGTTGAATTTCTTACGGCGTCTTTTGCGAAAATTGCAGCTCCTTTTTCGATGGTGGTGGGAACCGTGGTGCTTATGGCGGATCCCCCCTCATATCTCGCTGTCGTGTTTATATGGGTTGGCGGTATCCTTACGGGCGTCGGTTCTGGCGTAATGGCTCAGCAATGGATAGTTGCGTATCGGCGAGTGGGACTAGGCGTCGCCCTTGGGAGCTTTCCGACCCTCATGGCTATGTCGGTTGGAGTGTGCGTAACTCTGATGTACTTGCCGGGTAACGCTTTGCGTGTCGCCACGGTAGTTTCACCAGTCGTTTCTGGCGTGCTGTTTCATCTGGTCCGGTTGGAGCCATGGCCTCGCGATGAGCTTGAGTGCAGCTCGAAAGATCGTCCCTTAAACTATCTTACGTTACTTTTCCCCATCGCTGTGTTTTACATGTCGTCCGGTTTTCTTGATTTTTTTTCATCGTCGAGCGGTTACACATATGTTTTCTATGCGCTTGTGGCATTTGTTCCTATCGTAGTGAGCGGGGTTGCCGTTTTTCGTATGGAGCGGTCTGGTTTTGTGTCGGCATTCGTCGTTCCCGTGTGCTTTCTTGTGGCAGTTCTCGTTCCGTATACTGTTTTGGGCGATGCCGCACCTTTGGCTCAGTTCATCTCTATAGGTGAGCTGGGCGTTGAAGTTATGTTGTTTATTGTGGCGGTGGGTTTCGCCGAGTTCTTCTCGCTCGATGCGCTGAGAGTGTCTGCTCTTATGCGTGTAGTTGGCACGTTGCTGAACAGTGCGGGCTGGTATGTTGCATCTCGCGTGAGTTTTGCGTATGGCGTTCTGCTGAACTCGCAAGCGTCTCTGTTCGTTGTCCTCGTTGGCGTGGAGGTGCTTGCCGTTGCTCTTTCTGTGGCTATAGTAAAGGTCCAAAAGGTTCAAAAAGACGTAAGGCCTTCGGAAGCAAGCGGTTGGGAAGATCAAGTCGTTTGCGCGAATTGGTTGGGTTCAACAGGTTCGGATACGAGGGATGAGATTAATCCTGATCCTTCCCTGGAACTTGCATCGCATGACGGAATCTCCTCCAATCGAAAAGATGGGGAGGTTGTCTGTTCTGATGAAATGACCCTGGAGGAGAAATGTGATGTTGTCGCGTCATCCTTTTCTCTCTCTCGTCGCGAAGTGGATGTCTTCCGTTTGCTCGCGCGAGGTTGTTCGTCTGCGTTTATTCAATCCGAACTCTATATCGCCGCTGGTACGGTTAATTACCATACGAGGAATATATATGCTAAGTTGGGCGTCCACTCTCGGCAGCAGCTCATTGATTTGGTGAAACGATTTGATTAAGCGTTACTGTTCGCTTGGAGTTGGTTCGCATGTATTCGAAAAGCCGATCTTTGCGCATTTCGGGGATGACTGTTCGTTTCGCGTATACTGAACAAGATAATCTTGCAGAAAATAGTTATCGCAGGGTTTCAGTTGCCTTACGTTGTTGGGTTGAGAGCAAAGGAGACAAGGGGTCTGCGAGGGTGCTGTCACGCGCTTGGTGGTCGTTGGGGCGGTTTGCTAGACGTCTACATCAGGATTGCGATGTCTAGCCTTTGCGAATCCTCGCCAGTAAGATGAACAAGACGCTCGAGTACATATTCCCCGATCCGCCTGCGGATATCGATCTTAGCGAGCTTGATGCAGCGGCCGTCCCGGAGCATATCGCCGTCATTATGGACGGCAACGGGAGATGGGCGAAAAAGCGCGCACTCAATCGGTTGAAGGGGCATAAGGCGGGCATCGAGGCGGTGCGCGAGACCATTCGCTGCGCATCGGATCTCGGCGTGCGCTATCTGACGATCTATTCTTTCTCCACCGAGAACTGGCGTAGGCCCCAAGACGAGGTCATCGGGCTCATGGACTTGTTCGCCAAAACCATGCTCGCGGAGGTCGATGGCCTGCATGAAGAGCATGTCAGGGTGATGACGATCGGCGACCTTTCGGCGCTTCCTGCAGAGACGCGCGAGGCTTTCGACGAGGCTTGGCGCAAAACGCGCGACAACGACGGGATGACGCTTGTCGTCGCCGTGAACTACGGCGCCCGTCAAGAGATACTTCACGCGGTCGAGGCGTGCATGCGCTATGCGGTGCTCGAGGCCGAGACGTCGCAGAAGATGCCCGAGCTATCCGAGGAGATATTCGAGCGCGGCTTGTATACGGGCGGCATCCCCGATCCTGAATTGCTCATTCGAACCTCGGGGGAGATGCGTGTTTCCAACTTCCTTTTGTGGCAGATCGCCTATTCGGAGTTCGTTTGCACCGACGTGCTCTGGCCCGATTTCGATCGATACGAGCTGCTACGCTGCATTCTCGCATACCAAAAGCGCGAGCGGCGTTTCGGGGGAGTGTGAGTTCGTTGAACGCTTCTGCGTTTTCGGAAGAGGAGAAAGCCAAGCAGGCCGCTGCACGCGCTCGGCTGAAGGAGCGCGCGGCTCGGTATCGCTCCGAGGGGGGCGTTCAGCCTGCGCCGTTCCCCAGCCGTCCCACGACGAAGGATCTCGTCGACATGGGCGAGGGCTTGTCGCCTGATGCGCCCCAGCTGGTGAGGGATCCTGCGCAGGCCCCTGAAGGCCCTCCCTGGCATTACGACATAACGCCTGACGAGCGTGCCGAGAAGGATGAGAAGCGCGAACGTCGTGCGGAGAAAAAGCAGCGCGTCAAACAGAACGCGACGAAGTTTGCTCCCGAAAAGCTGAAGAATCCCTCGGGCTTTCAAGTGCGTTTCCGCACGGGTGCTGTGTACACGGCCCTGACCATTATCTGCGTCCTCGCAGGTAGTTGGCCTATGGTGATCATGCTCATGTTGGTCGCCGGTATCAGCGCGGGCGAGTTCTACTACATGTTGCGCTCCGATGCCAAGCTCCCTAACGAGATGCTCGGCATCATCGCCGCAGCGCTCTATCCCCTGAGCGTGTTTCTCTACGGACCCGTCGGAGCGTTGACGGTTTCTTTGGCGCTGCTGCTTGCGCTGCTCGTGTGGTATGTGTTTTGGCTGCGGGCGCGCATTCCCGATGTCGGCGTAAGCTTTTTCGGGGCGGCTTATACCGGCTTGCTGCTCTGCGGGTTCGTCGTGATCCGCGAATCTTTGCCCGAGCCGTGGGGTGGCGTCGTGGTGTTGCTCGTGTTCGTGAGCGTCTGGGCCAACGATTCCTTCGCTTATCTGGTGGGGAGCAAGTTCGGCAAGCACAAGCTCGCGCCTCGCACGAGTCCGAAGAAGAGCTGGGAGGGCTTCATCGCGGGTCTTGTCGGCTCAGCTGCTTGTTGGTGCGCCATCTCGTTCGTGCCGGGTGTGACCATGAGCATTCCTGCGGCCATCGCGTTCGGCATCGTGTGCGGTCTGATGGAAGTGCTTGGCGATTTGGCGGAAAGCCGCGTCAAGCGTAATTCCGGATTCAAGGATTCGGGTACGATCATGCCCGGACATGGTGGACTGCTCGATCGATGCGACTCTATTTTTCTCGCTTCGATCACGTCGTTGATTCTTCTGGTGTCGGGAGGCTGCATTCCTCATGGGTTCTTCTAACTCTTCCGTTCGTCGCGTCGTCGTGCTCGGTTCGACAGGCTCTATCGGCACGCAGACGCTTGACGTCGTTCGCCGGAATGCGGATAAGCTGGAGATCGTCGGCTTGGCGGTCAACACGAGCGTCGATGCTCTCAACGAGCAGATGCGCGCATTTGGCGTGCGCCATGTGGCGGTGGGCGATGCGCGGTTGGCGGGCGATCCCCGTTGCGACGAGCTGCGTTCTTTCACGGGTGGTTTCGTCGACGGGACGTTCGGCGTGGGCTCCGATGCCGTTACGGATCTGGTAAGGCTTCCCGAAGCGGATATCGTTGTGAACGCGCTTGTGGGAGCTGCGGGTTTGCGTGCAAGCTACGAGACGCTTGCTGCGGGTAAGGTGCTTGCTTTGGCGAATAAGGAATCGCTCGTGGTCGGCGGCGATCTCATCATGCCGTTGGCTCGGCGCATCGACGAGGCCGCTGGGTTCAAGCATGCCCTCATGCCGATCGATTCCGAGCACGGGGCTATCTACCAGTGTCTACTCGGCGAAGATCCCCGCGAGGTGGCGCGTTTGTGGGTAACGGCGTCAGGAGGGCCGTTCCGTGGCCGCACCCGCGCTGATCTAACAGACATCACCCCTGCTCAGGCGCTCGCGCATCCCACGTGGAACATGGGGGCGAAGATCTCCATCGACTCTTCGACGCTCATGAACAAGGGGCTCGAGGTCATCGAAGCGCATCATCTGTTCGAGATGCCCTATGACAAGATCGAGGTGGTCGTGCAACCCCAAAGCGCCATCCACTCGATGGTCGAGTTCGCAGACGGCAGCGTCATCGCCCATCTCGGCACGACGGACATGCGCATTCCCATTCAGTTCGCGCTCTCCTATCCGAAACGGTGGAGCGCCCCGGTGGAGCCGCTCGATTTTCGCACGCTTGGCACGCTTGAGTTCGCCGCACCCGACGTGGAGACGTTCAGGTGTCTCGCCCTTGCTCGGATAGCGGGCGAGGCCGGCGGCACGCTTCCAGCGGTCATGAACGCGGCGAATGAAGTTGCGGTTGCCTCCTTCCTCGCGGGGGAGGGGAGCTATCTGGGCATCGCGGAATGCGTCGAGGCGGTTATGGGCGCTCACGATGTTCGCGCGGTGGAGAGCCTTGACCAGTTGGAGGAGATCGACGCTTGGGCGCGTGATCGTGCTCGGCGTTGGATAACGGACCGCGCGTAGTCCTCGATGCTGCTTGAGGCCCCTCGCCGTTTGAAGCTTTCGGCGAGGGGCCTTTCGTTTCACGCGGCGTGCCGACGTGGTTCGATTCTCGTTCCGTGCCTGACGGCAGGGGACGCTTCTCCTTCACCGCACGGCTGATCGGTTTTCAAGGTTCGGCTTCGACCGCGCGCCGGCAGAGACGCACGCGTGGATCGTCTCACTGCCGGTGCGTTTTCGCGCGAGCTGCCAGGGCGACAACGGTGGTCGACAGCGTTGCGATGAAGACGAGCGCGATCGCGATCGGGATCCCATCGTCGCCCGTCTTCGACAACCCGCCGCCTGCGGGGTGCTCGCGCGGGATTTTCTCCACGTAAACGGTTTGATCGGAGTCCTCAAGATCCGCGTGCGCGGCGATCGTCTCGCCGTTTTTGATCAGCGTTTCGAAGGCGACGAGGGTGCTGCCGTCGAGGCTCGATGCGTCGAACTCGAAGACGACCTCAACGTTTCCTTGCGGTTCCTCGGGCGTGAACTCTACGCCGGATCGAACTTGCTCGCCGTTTATCTCGAGGGGAAGCTGGGTGCCCTTGTCGATGAGGACACCTTCGAGGACGTAAGTCTTGCCGGGGACCAGGTGCGCGTAGCTTACCGTGTCGATGACGGTGGCTCCGCTTTCGGGGGCGATGCTTTTGTCGCCGTCTCGCTTATCGGACGCGTTGGTTGCGATGAGGCTTGCGAGTATCTCGACGGTTTGCTCGTTGGATTCAAGATCGACATGGGCGTCGATGACCGATCCCTCCTTCAAGATGAACTGGTAGGCGACGGCTTCGGTGCCGGCGAGCTTGCTCGTGTCGAAGGCGAATTCCTGCTTGATCTCAACCTCGCTTCCCTCGGCTGCGGCGCTTGACGTCGCGACGGCTAGATGAGCCACGATGTCGGATCGCTTCGCGCAAATTGCCTCGATGGCTTCACGGTCGAGGGTTTTGCCGGGATCGTCGAACGCGATGCGCATCTTGCCGCCTGCTTCCTCGACGGTGGCGCCGAGTGCGGTGAAGAGCTCCTGCGTGAATTCCGCGAGGTCCTCGCGATCCGTCGCTGCGGGATCGTCGAGGAGAAGCAGACCCGTCTCCCTGTCGACGAGGAAGCCGAGCGCGGTGTATGTTTCCCCTGCGATGGCATTGCGGATCATCACGCTATCGGAAACGAGGGCATCGGCGTCCGCGGCTGCCTCGTGGGCTCCCGTCACCCCGTCGCGGGCGAGCGTTTCCGTTTCAGTGGCGATAAGCCCAAAGGTCTGCGACTCGTCATCGATCTTCGCATGGGAGGCGATGGCGACGCCGTCGGCGTACAGCGTTTCGAAGACGACGTAGGCTCCTTCCTCGACGGAGAACCCGTCGAACTCGATTTCGTTGACGATCGACCCGGAGGAGCTTTCGGGCGTGAAGCCGACGTTTCCCGTCACCGGCGTTTGGCCGGACTTCACGATGCTTGCGGCGAGTGCCCTCTCTGCGGCGACCTCGTCGCCCAACCCTTCCTTTTTTGCCTGGTCATATGCCGATTCATACGCTCTCTTGTTGACAAGGGTGCCGATGATCTCGTAGGGGCGCCCGGGTTCGAGACCTGCGAACGAGATCGTGTCGCGAACGAGGGATTTTGCGTCGGCGACGACGTTTTCGTCCTCGTCGACCGCGTCCTGCGCAAGCGTGCTGATCTCGGGTGCCGCGACGGTGACGGTCTGCGCGGGATCGAGCGCGTCGCGGTGCGACGCCACCTCGTGAAGCCCGCCGTCGTCGGTTGCACGGTAGATGGTTTCGAACATGACGAGCTGCGCGCCGTCTTCGTCGGAGACGTCGACGGGGAAGATTTCGACGTCGACCTCGCCTGCCTCCGCTTCGGGCGCAAAGGGCTTCTCGACGCTTAGGGGGCCGTCCTCGTTCGCGAAGGGCTCGCAGGCTCCCGTCGCCTCGTCGATTATGTGCATGACCTCGGCGCGGGCGATGTAGCTTGCGCCGGGGACGAGCCCCGTGTACGTTATCGTGTCGACGACCTTCGCCGCAGGTCCGCAGGCGACGACCCGATCGCCGTCCGCTGCGTCCGATGCGCTCGTCGCCACGCGCGCATCGGCGAACGTGACCGTCTGGTCGAAGTCGGCGACGTCGGTGTGCTCGGCTTTGACCTCGCCGGTCTCGGCGTCCTTGACGGTTTCGAATACCACGAGGCTCTTGCCTGCGAGGGATCGCGCGTCGATGGGCCCGATTTCGATTTCGACGTAACCGGTTGCCGCGTCGGCGGTGAACGTGCGCGATGCCGTGAGCGGGCGTTCGTCTACCTCGACGATCTCGCCGGTGTCGGGGTCGATGAGGCTCGCGGTCATCTCGTAGTTCCCGGGAGCGGCCCCGTAGTAGGAGACGCGATCGATCACGCGCGCTTCCACGTCGGCGAGCACGCGCTTGTCGCCGTCGAGGGCGTCGCGCGCGGTGGTCGCTATGGTCATCTCGGGAGGTGTCTGGTCGTCTATGGTGCCGAGGTGGATGCAGTAGCCGTCGCGCGTCACGCTCACGCGCTCGAGCGTGACGAGCTCGAGGCCTTCGTTGGCTGCAACGCGCAGCTCCCGTATCGCGTAATCGTCATACGGCAGTGCGGCGAGGCTGTCGTCGGGCTGGGTCGTTTTCCCCTCGGAAGTAAGTCCGAACCAAACGCCTGCGCTTGCGTCAAGCTTCGACTCGTCGACGCTTCCGTCGGGGTTGATCGCCTCGTCGTTGGCGTTCGTGCGTTGCGTATGGGGGTTCCATGTCGAGGCGGTCTTCGCCCCTCCGTTCGCGTCGGTGACTATGACGTGCGTTTCGCCGGTCGTCAGCGACGTGATGGAGAACGGTATGCCCGCAAGACGCGCCTGATCTGCCTCTCGTGCTTTGACGAGCTCGACGTCTCCTCGCTTAACCTGGTTGTAGACGGCTTGGTCGTGCGTGTCGTCTGCGCCTAGCATGACGACGGCACCGTCATGCTCCACGGTGAACAGACGCGGCTCCACATCGGTCGGCAGGTACCCTTCTCCTGCGGAAACCTCCTGTATGGCATAGGTCCCTCGAGGCAGGGCGGTCCGGGTCGTGCTCGCCGATCCGCCCTGCACGATCACGGTTTTGCAGATGTCGCCCGGCGCAAAGGCCGCTCCGCCGACGACGACGGGGTGGTCGGACTTGTTGGTGATGGCGAAGACGCAACCGTCAAGGCTTGCGTTGCCGAGCGGGGTTATCAGCTGGCTTTCCGCGTCCCTTTTCTCGATGGAGACGCCTCCGCGAACGACGCTCTCGTTCACGAGCACGGCCTGATCGCCTTCGACGCCGTAGCGGGAGGCGTCTTCCAAGTCACCGCTGCGCTCCACCTCGGATCCGTTTTGCGTGAAGCGAACGAGCGCGACGCGGTTGCTCTCGTGGTAGCCTTCAGGCGCCTTGCCCTCGGTGATGATCAGCGTGCCGAGCGGAACGGTCGGCGCTCCTTCCGCGTTTCGGTACAGGTCGTCGCCCGAGACCAGGTAGGGGAGGGTTTCCTCCCCCGCGTTGAACGACTTGTCCGCAAGGGTGATGCCCGTTGTGCCGGTGGAGTCGGTTCTCAGGACCCACGTGCGATTAGGCGCGCCCGAAGCAGCGGCTTCGGATGCGGTGCCGTAGTACCCGTCGTAATAGGAGTAGGTGAACTGCGCGTCGGTGAACGTGGCATCGCCCTGCGGCGCGTTTTCGCCCGTTTCGGCATCGATTTTCACCACCGTCGCCCCGAGGTCGCTCGACAGCGGCGGATCGGCCACCGTGATGACAGCGGTGGCGCCTGCGGCGACGGTCACCTCCCGCTCCTCGGTGTTGAGCGTATGTCCGCTCGGTGCGACGAGCTCTCTGACGAGGTAGGTTCCGGGTGCGATCTCGCCTGTTCGGGCGTGCCCGGAGGCATCGGTGGTGATGCGCGTCACCTCGTCTCCCGTGCTCTTCTCGTATATGCCGAACACGGCGCCTTCAAGTGAATAGCATGCGTTGCCGTCGGTCAAGGCCGAGTTGGCCGAGGTCTTCTCGATTTCGATGAATCCGTTTTTCTCGAAGGAGAACACGCTTTGCGACGAACCCGCTGTCAGGATGAACGCGTTGAAGTCGTGCGGAACGGGCGCGGCCGTCTCGGTGATCTTGTAGCGGGTCGTGCTCTCGAAATCGGGGACCGGGCCGCTTGCAAGGTATCCGGTGACATTGTATCGCACGTACTCCTTGAATGCGGGGTCGCAGCCGTAGACGGCCCAGTTGAGCTCATAAGAGTAGAGGTCGGCGAGCAGGATGTGCTCGAGCGCGATGTAGCGCTCGTCGGTCATGGGGCTGCCGTCGTACCAAGTGCTCGGCCAAATGCTCGGGTCGAAGTCGGGGCCTCCCCATCCGTGGTAAAGCGTCGCGCGAATTTGATAGCGTCTCTGATCGTCGCTTTCCCCGAGCCCGTTGGCTCCCCAGAGCACGTCGTGCTTTTCGTAGGTTCCGCTCGCGGGCGTGGCGCGCGAGGGATTGGCGCAAAACGCCGGCGCGCCGTCGACCCACATCCAGTTAGTCGAGTAGCCCGCGTAGGGGATGCTGCCGCCTATCTCGAGGTAGCCGGTGCCGCTCGCGAACGCGGTTTTCGCCCCCATGCCCGATGCAAGGGGGAGAAGCCCCGCCGCAAGAGCCAAGATGATCATCAGGCACGCGAATCTGCGCGTTCCCGTGCGCTCGTGTGCGCCCATGGAGTCTCCTTTCCTCGGTGTTTGCCTTCTCTGGATCCTATCGGGGCGATCCGGCAAGTTCTTTTCGGCGTTCTTCCCCCGGCCTTCCAGTGCTTAAGCACGTCCCTATCCCATTTCTCCACGTTCGCGTTATCCGGGTACGCAGGTTTGCAGCTTGGGCCTGCCTCGAACCATGCGCGCGGAAAGCTGCCACCTCGCCTGACTCCAACAGCGGGACCGCGCTATCTCGCCTGCTTCCAAAGGTGGCCTTCACGTGCCCTGGCGCGTTTCTTTCCCGGTTCGGGCAGCGTTCTTCTTGAGCCCCGGCGCGTTTCTTTCCCGATTCCGATGTCGTCGGGGTCTCGCCTGTCTTCTGCGGCGCTCTCCTCGGTTGCTCGGCGGGGAGCCATGTTGTAGTTATCGTGGGGCGCCCGGGTGCGCCCGGGCGCTTCCCTATAATGTTCGAGAATCAAACGAAGCGACTTGGGACTCCTTCGCGTTCGGCGTGGCGCACAGACGTTGCCGCGTTGGCTAGGCGCTCGGGCGCGTCTGCTGCTTCCGGAGACGGGAACGACTATGGATACTTTGCTGATGATCATCTGCGCCGTGCTGGCGATCTGCTTTCTCGTGTTCATCCACGAGGCGGGGCATTTCCTCGCGGCTCGCGCGTTCGGCGTGCGCGTGACCGAGCTCATGCTCGGTCTTCCGGGGCCGGGCGTCGGCTTCACGCGCGGCGGAACGCGCTACGGCGTTACCGTCGTCCTCCTCGGCGGCTACGCACGCGTGTGCGGCATGGAAGCGGGCGAGATGAGCCCCCATTTGAAGGAAGTGCTCGCCGCGCTTTACCGCCGTGGAACGGCGACCATGGAGGGCATCGCCGCCGACTGCGGCATCTCCGATGACGCCGCCTACGATGCGCTCGAGGAGCTGACGGAGTGGGGGAGCTGCTCCGGTCCGACGAAAAAAGACGAATTCAACACCTATCGCGCAAGCGCCTTCTCCCCGACGAAGAGGCAGCTGAAAGCGGCGCAGGCCGTGGGCGCGACGCCGCCTGAGTCTTACGAGCTCGGCGAAGCGCGTCCCGTCGCCGACCCCCAGGCGCTCTTCGACTCCGAGTACGCACAGCAGTACCGAGCGCTTCCGTTTTGGAAGCGCTCGGTCATCTTGCTCGCGGGCGTGGCGGTCAACCTTCTGTTCGCCATGCTCGCCTTCATCGTCATATACAGCGTGATCGGCGTCGATCTTCAATACCCCGAAACCGGGGAGGTGTTCCACTACAACGCCGATCCGCTGCTGTCGGTGCAACTCGGCGTCAACTACATCATCGCGACCGTTCAAGCGGTTGCCGGTCTGTTCAACCCCGCCACCGCGGCGGAGACGGTGTCGAACTCCGCCTCCATCGTGGGCATCGTCGCCATGTCGGGCGGGTTTTTCTCCCAGGGGCTGGCGGAGAGCCTGTTTTTCATGGCGCTCATCTCGGTGTCGCTCGGCATCATGAACCTGCTGCCCATCCCCCCGCTCGACGGCGGCCGCTTCGTCGTCGAGGTGTTTCAGAAACTCACGCGTAAAATGGTCTCGATGAAGGCCATGGGCTATATGTCCATGGCGGGCATGGCTTTGTTCATCGTGTTCTTCGCGGTGATGCTCAACCAGGACATCCAGAGGATCCTGACGGGATTTTGGTCGTAGGGCGCCGCTGCGCTTCGTCGTAGCGTGCGACCGAGGTTGTTGAAAGGTGGTACCTATGCAAAACGAGGAGCCCCGGCGCCGGACGCGCAGAGTGTCGGTGGGCGGTATCGTCCTCGGGGGCGGATCGCCGCCTGTCGTCCAGTCCATGCTCAACGCGCCCGCTGACGATGTTGCGGCTAACCTGGCCCAGATCAGCGCGCTCGCGGAGGCGGGGTGCGAGGTGGTGCGCATGGCCATCCCGCGCAGGGATTGCCTCGATGCGTTTGCCGCCGTGTGCGCGGCGTCGCCTCTGCCCGTGGTCGCCGACGTCCACTTCGATGCTGAGATAGCCATCGAGGCGGCGCGGCGCGGGGCGGCGAAACTGCGCATCAACCCGGGAAACATCGGCGGTCTCGAGAAGACGCGGCCTGTGGTCGAGGCGGCGCGTGAGGCGGGGATCCCCATCCGCATCGGCGTGAACGCGGGTTCTCTTGAAGACGAGCTTGCGGCCCGCGACGATTTGTCCCTGCCCGAGAAGCTGTGCTCGTCGGCGGTCGGCTACGTTCGCTTCCTCGAGGACGAGTGCGACTTCCACGACGTGGTGGTCTCGGCCAAAGCGCATGACGTGCAGGCGACCATCGCGACGTATCGTCTGCTCGCCGAGAGGCTGCCGCAGGTGCCGTTGCACATCGGGGTCACCGAAGCGGGCACGGCCTTCCAAGGCGTCATCAAGTCGGCGTGCGGGCTCGGCGTGCTGCTCGAGCAGGGCATCGGCGACACGCTGCGCATTTCCTTGACCGACGACCCCGTGCTCGAGGTTCGCGCGTGTTGGACCTTGCTGGCGGCGCTGGGCATTCGCCGTCGCAGCCCCGAGCTCATCAGCTGCCCGACGTGCGGGCGTTGCCAGGTCGATCTCATCGGGTTGGCGAAGCAGGTGGAAGAGCGCCTTGCGAAGGTGAGCGAGCCGATCAAGGTCGCCGTCATGGGGTGCGTCGTCAACGGGCCGGGCGAGGCGGCGGATGCAGATATCGGGGTTGCTTGCGGGGCGGGAGCGGGCGTCGTGTTCTCGCATGGTAAAATCGTTCGCAAAGTGGAAGAATCGGCAATAGTCGACACCTTGATGGAGGAGATCGAGAAGTTATGACAAACATCATGCGTATGAGCACGTTGTACGCCCCCACGCTGAAGGAGGATCCGACTGACGCCGAGATTGCCAGCCATCGCCTCCTGCTGCGCGCCGGCATGATTCGCAAGACCGCCTCGGGCGTGTACACGTTTCTGCCCCTCGGCCAGCGCGTCCTCGCGAAGGTCGAGGCCATCGTGCGTGACGAGATGAACGCCATCGGGGCTCAGGAGATCATGATGCCGGCGCTTCAGCCTTCGGAGCTTTGGCACGAGAGCGGCCGCTGGGACGATTACGGCCCCGAGCTGATGCGCCTCGTCGACCGTCACGACCACGGCTTCTGCCTCGGGCCCACGCATGAGGAGCTCATCACCTCCCTCGTGCGCAACGAGTTGCGCTCCTACAAGCAGCTCCCCGCCTCCCTCTATCAGATCCAGGTGAAGTTCCGCGATGAGATCCGCCCGCGCTTCGGCCTTCTGCGCTCGCGCGAGTTCATCATGAAGGACGCGTACAGCTTCCATGCGGATCAGGAGTCGCTGCAGAAGACCTACGACGACATGTCCGGCGCTTACGGTCGCATCTGCGAGCGTTGCGGCTTGGATTATCGCCCCGTCGAGGCGGACTCTGGCCAGATCGGCGGCAAGGTGACCACCGAGTTCATGGCGCTCGCCGAAGCGGGCGAAGCCGAGCTCGTGCATTGCACCTGCGGATACGCCGCCAACACCGAGGCCGGCGACTGCTTGGCACGCCCGACCATTTACGAGGTCGACGGCATGGAGAAGATCTCGACGCCCGGCATCCACACCATCGAGGATCTTGCGAAGTTCCTCGACATCCCCGCGTCCTCGACCGTGAAGGCGCTCTCGGGCAAGGACGCCGACGGCAACCTGGTCGTGTTGTTCATCCCCGGCGATCACGAGCTGAACGAGATCAAGGCCGAGCGCACCGTGCCCGGCTTCACGCTGCTCACCGACGAGGAGATGCTCGCGTTCGGCCTTCATAAGGGCTCGATGGGTCCGGTGGGCCTCCCCGATGGCGCGCGCGTCATCGCCGCGCGCAGCCTGCAGGCGGTGCCTCAGTGGGTCGTCGGCGCGAACGAGGAGGGCTTCCATTACGTGGGCGCCCGTCTCGGCGAGGACTTCCAGGTCGATCAGTGGGCGGATCTGTGCGTGGTCAAGCCCGGCGACAGCTGCCCGAAGTGCGGCTTGCCGCTCGGTGGCGCCCGCGGCATCGAGGTGTCGCAGGTCTTCCAGCTCGGCGATAAGTACTCCCGCTCCATGGGCGCGACGTTCATGGACGAGCAGGGTGAGGAGCGCCCCTTCATCATGGGCTGCTACGGCGTAGGCGTTTCGCGCACGTTGGCCGCTATCGTCGAGCAGCACAACGACGAGATGGGCATCAAGTGGCCGCTTTCGGTGGCTCCGGCACATGTGTGCGTCATACCGCTGACCACCGGCGACGATCTGGTGCACCCCGCCGCCGAGAAGCTCGCACGTGATTTGGCGAGCATCGGCTTCGAGGTGGTCATCGACGACCGCGACGAGCGCGCCGGCGTGAAGTTCGCCGACGCCGACCTCATCGGCTGGCCGCTTCAGGTGATCGTCGGGAAACGCGGTCTTGCCAACGGCAACGTGGAGATGAAGCTGCGTCGCACGGGCGAGAAGAAGGAAGTACCGCTCGACGCCATCGCCGAGATGATGGCCTTCGCGCACCGCACCATCAAGTCGGTGAAAAGCGACGGCATCGGCAGCTTCGACGTCGTGTTCTCCTAGCCTGTAGATGAGATGCGCGCGTCGCGTTCGCGTCGCGCATGACGGACCCGGGATGGTTTCGCTTGCGGCGAGGCCGCCCCGGGTCTTTTTTTGTCGGTTGTCCGCCGCCCGCCTGCCGCCTGCCGCCCGCCCAGCCGTCCGGATGTTCCGCCGCCCGGTCGCCCCGCCTCGCTCGACGGCCTCGCTTCGTCGCGCCCGCCGCCGCTCTCTCTTGCATCGCCTCGCCCCCGCTTTCGCGGCCGCTGTGTTGAGGTGGTGCAGATGATCCGCCCTCGCAAATCGCGCCTTTCGCGGCGGTTCGGGGTGGTAACATGATGAGGAAGCCGCGTGCTTCACGCGACTCGATCAGATGCCGGATAACGATGGAATCGGAGGCGCGCCATGTCGGGTATCACAGATGGATTCAAGGATATCTTCCTTGCGGGGATCGGTGCTATGGCAATGGGGGCTGAGAAGTCCAAGGAGATCGTCGATCAGCTTATCGCGAAAGGCGAGCTAACCGTCGACCAGGGCAAACAGCTCAATTCAGAGCTCGTTCATCGGGCGAGCGAGGCAACCGGCGAACTTCGCGACGACCTTATCTCGGCGCGCATGGCCGTGATGACCCCCGAGGAGCGCGCGGAGTTCGTGAAGCGCGTCGCCGAACTCGCCGCCGAGGTCGACAAGGTCGCGCGCGGTGCAAGCGCGGTTCCCGGGTCCACGTTCGTGTCGGACATCGACGCTGAGGAGGTCGCGCAGGCGGCGAATCCCGAGCCTGCGGCTGAGCGCGCGAACGAGGGGGAGCCTGCCGCTGCCGACGCTTCCGCCGCCGAGAAGACCGACGCTTAGACCGACGTCGCGCGCATTCAAGAGGAAATCGACGAAAGCGTCGCGCGTCTTCGGCGTGTTTGACGCTTTCGTATAAAAAGGGGGGCGCGACCGCGTCGTTTCCCACTGCGCGCTGAGAGGTGCTGCATGGCCGACAACACGTTGCTCAAATACATATTCAGCTCATCCGGGGAGTTCGATCCCGAGGGTCGGTTCGACTTGTCCCCGAAGACGCGTCGCGCGCGCATTCGCGAGATCCTGCGTATCGTGAACAAGCACAAGCTTTTGAAATCGGTGACTCCCGAGGAGTTCCGCGCGATGCTCGAGGATCTCGGCCCGTCGTTCGTGAAAATCGGGCAAACGCTCTCGACCCGCTCCGAGATCCTTCCGCGCGCGTACTGCGATGAGCTCGCCAAGCTTCAAGCGGAGTGCGATCCCCTGCCGTTCGAGGACATGCTGGCCGCGCTCGACGCCGAATTCGGTCACGAGCGCCGTGAGGAGCTCTTCGCGTCGATCGACCCGACGCCGCTCGGCAGCGCGAGCCTCGCGCAGGTTCACCGCGCCAAGCTGCGCGGCGGGGACGATGTCGCCATCAAGATCCAACGCCCCGGGGTCAAAGAGACCATGGCGCTTGACATCGACATCATGCGTATCCTCGCGCGTCAGGCGTCGAATATCATGAAAGACGACCAGTTCGTCGACCTTCGCGAGGTGGTCGAGGAGATGTGGGCGACGTTCCTCGAGGAGACCGATTTCCGTCGCGAGGCGGAAAACCTCGAAGAGTTCGCACGCCTTAACGCCGACTGCCGCTTCATCAGCTCGCCGAAGGTGTATGCCGATTTGTGCACCGAGTACGTGCTCGTGATGGAGTATGTCGACGGCATCCCCATCAGCAACGCCGACCGTCTGATCGCGTGCGGCTACGATCTCGAGGAGATCGGCGTTAAGCTGCTTGACAACTATGCCACCCAGATCCTCGACCATGGGTTCTTCCACGCCGATCCGCATCCCGGCAACCTCATCATCCGCGAGGGACAGATCGTCTACATCGATTTGGGCATCATGGGCCGTCTGTCGACGCGCGACCGCGCAGGGTTCGGCGACATCATCAAGGCGGTCGGGGTGAAGGACTCCGCGGGGCTCAAAGAGGCGCTTATCCGCTACGCGGTGCAGAAGGACAACGCTACCATCGATCACACGCGCTTTCTCGCCGATCTCGACGACTTGCTGGCCGACTACGGCTCGATCGACATCGACCAGATCGACATCGGCGCCATGCTCAACGACATCATGGCGCTCACGCGCGCATGCCGCGTGACGCTTCCCACCTCCGTCACCACCGTCGCGCGCGGCATCGTCGCGGTGGAGGGGACGGTGGGGCCTTACATCGGCAATCAGAACATAGTCTCCATCATCAACGACCACGTCCGGCGCAGCGCCGATAAGCGCGATGTTCTGGCGAAGGCCATCGAGGATTTAGCGATATCGCTGCGTAAATCGGGTTCGGGCGCGCTCGACGCGGCGAACTACTCGGGCGAGGCGCTCAAGATGCTCACGCGCGGGCAGCTGAAGATGAACATGGAGCTGATGGGTTCCGACATCCCCTTCCGCAAGTTATCCCGTATTTTCACGCGCATCACGCTCGCGGTTATCGTGGCGGCATTGTTCATCGGATCGAGCTTGCTCTCGCTTTCGCCGTTGGAGCCGCGTTTTCTCGGCGTCCCCGTGCTGGCGAACATCGGCTACGTCAGCGCGTTTCTGCTGTCGGTGTGGATCGTCGTGGACATCTGGCGCAGGAAGTAGACAGGACCGGGTTGGCGCATGCTACACTAGCTGATCGTGCGATTACGAGCAGATTCAAGTTACAACCCATTGAAAAGGCTGATACATGGCAGATTACATAGAAGGCAAACGACCGATCGTCGAGGCGCTGCGCACTCACGTTCCCATGAAGTGCATCCTCATGGCCGACAACGTCCAGCGCGACAGCCTCATCAACGACATCTTGCGCAAGGCGAAGAAATACGACGTTCCCGTTAAGAGCATCTCCCGCAAGAAGCTCGACGAGATCTCCGAGCGCGGGAGCCATCAGGGCGTCATGGCGGAGACCAAGCCGTTCGATTACGTCAACGTGACCACCATCTTGGAGGCTGCTGAGAAATCTGCCGCCGAGCATGACGGCCGTGCTCTCATCGTCGTGCTCGATCATCTCACCGACGCCGGCAACCTCGGCGCCATCGCCCGCAGCGCGGAGTCGGTCGGGGCATGCGGCATCATCATCCCCAACAAGCGCGCCGCGCACGTGACCGCCGCGACGTACAAAAGCTCTGCCGGCGCCATCGCCCACATCCCCGTATCGCAGGTGGCCAACATCTCGACCTGCCTCGATCGCCTGAAGAAGGAGGGCTTTTGGGTGGCCGCCGCCACCGAGCACGCGCAGGAATACGTTTGGGACGCTAACCTGAAGGGCCGTATCGTGTTGGTCATGGGCAACGAAGGCGAGGGCGTTTCCCGACTCGTGCTTGAGAGCTGCGATTTCGGCGTGAAGCTGCCCCAGGTCGGCGACATCTCCTCGCTCAACGTGGCGCAGGCCTCGACTGCGTGCATGTACGAGTGGCTGCGTCAGAACCGCACCGCCGCAGAGGGTTTGCGAGGGTAGACGTGTCGAAGGTCTGCTTGCGCGCCCGCGTTGCGCTCTCCATGGGCGGAGCGCGTTGACATGGCGCGACAGAGAAAGAAGCTCTTGATCGTCGACGGTTACAACGTGCTGCGGTCGGGAAGCCGCTATAAGCGCATTAAAAGTCCCGACTACACCGACGACACGTTCAACGCCGCCCGCGAGCGGCTCATCAACGACGTGGTTAACTTCGCTGGTCGCGAATGGCGCGCCATCATCGTGTTCGATGGCGCTCAAAACGAGTTCTCGCGCGGCGAGGTGGAGAAGGTCGGCGGGGTGCAGATCATGTTCTCGCCTTCCGGTCAGTCGGCGGACAAGGTCATCGAGAAGCTTGCGCACGACGCCCGCGAGCGCATGATCGAAACGCTCGTGGTCACAAGCGACGCCACCATTCAAGACACCGTGTTCGGGGGAGGGGTCGACCGCATGAGCGCGGACGGCTTCTCTCACGAGGTGGGCATGTACTACGACGAGGCTCGTCTTGACGAGACGCCTCGCGTGGCGCGCAAGAACACCGTCGCCGACCGGATCCCCGGCGATGTGCTGGCCAAGCTCAAGGCCATGCGCGACGGAAGCTAGGCGCCTCGAACGCTCGGATCGGCTTGCGCTGCCCGTGCGCCGCTTGCTGCCGAGGCCGCGTCGCGTTCCGCCGGGGCCTGCGGCCCGCCGTTCGGGCCCGCGTCGCACCCACGAACCGTCTCCAGCGCCTCCGGCGTTCCTGCAACTTCCGCCGATTTCGTTGTGTCGAAAAGATGAACATTGTTCACCGCTCCATCAAGAGGGAGTAGGATGGCGCTGTTAAACGATTAAGGACTTGCGCGAAGGCGCAGGCATCCGCCTCGAGGCCCGTATTTGCCGGCGCCCTCGAGACGCTACCCGCAGCGCGCAGGCTTCTCGAAAGAAGGCGCTATGTTCAAAGTTTCCACCGAAAAGCTCATGCTCATCGCGGGCGTCGTCTGGTTCATCGCGGGTGCGAACATCCTCAATCTCGGCGTGCACGCGTACATGAACGATTGGGGCTGGCTTGTCCTCCTGCTCATCCTCGGTTCAGCCGCCGTGTTCGGCGTTTTCCACACCAAGGTGTTCACCAAGATGGTGGCCAAGCACACCGATCGCATCTACGGCTACGACGAGCCCAAGAAGAATTTCTTCCTGTTCTTCGACAAGAAGGGTTACATCATGATGGCCATCATGATGGGCGGCGGCATCGGACTGCGCATGTCCGGTCTCGTCCCCGAATGGTTCATCGCGTTTTTCTACACCGGCATCGGCTTCGCTCTGATGATGGCGGGCGTCGATTTCGTCGTGCGCTACGTCCGCACGGGTCATCAGGGCAAATGCCCTGTTGTCGCCGACAGGAGCTAGGCCTTTGGATCTCTCCGCCCCGAGTCGCTTTTGAGCCCGCGCTCGAGCCGCGTACGAACCGCGCCCCGAACCCTGGACAGGCGAACCCTTGGTTCGGAGGCGCGGTTTTTCGTTGCCTCGTGAAGTTGTCTCGTCTTTCGCCGCGCTGGCGTTCGCCCGCTTTCTGTCTGCCGCTTCTCAGGCTTGCGAAACGCATGCGGCAAGTCCCTCGATTCAGATCGCGAGCCCGACGGTTGATGCAGGTTTGCCTTTCGCGAAACCATGCGCCTCGTGCGACTTCGTCCCGTGCGATTCGACCCTCCGTGAAACCGGGCGCCTTGCGGATCGGCTCATCGTGTGCTGCGGCGCTGCAATGCCGTCACGTTCGCCCCACTTCTCGCACTTATTCGTTCACGGGGTGGTTATAGCTCTCTTTCCATGAGCGAATCAGCTTGGTCTTTCCTTGGGGAAGGGCTTTCGGGAGCCAGTGGCGTCCCCCCCTCGGCGTTTTTTTATGGAGCGCATCGTCACCGTGTCCGTCAAGACCATGGAGATCGTGCGTCAGCTGCCGCCGCTTAACGAACGAGAGCAGCCGGCGAACTGGCCTTCGGCATAGAGGATGCGATAATGATTGCTTCGTTTGAGAAGTTCAGCCGAGCATGACTCAGCTGTCGGAGGGGGAGCGGAATGAGCGCGAAAGCCAGCATGAGAAAACCCGAGGCCGTCGCGGCGCTGGTGTTTCTCGCCATCTCCTTTCTGCTCATCGCGTTGGGGGAGTGGGCTCCCTCGGTCGGGTTCGTCGGCCTGCTTCGCAGCGCGTCGGCATCCGCCGGCTTCGTGCTCATGGGCGTTGCGTTCGCCTTCGTGCTTGTCGCCTACGTGCGCTCGGCGCTGGGGAAGCGCGGCGCGTTCTCGAGGGAGGCGGTGCTCAAGCTCGCGCGCGAGACGCTTCGCTTCGCGCTTTCAGCTGTCGTCTACGTCGGCTCGGCGTTCATCGCTCTCGGCGCCCTGGCGGGCGCGTCGGACAGCGTGAAGCCCTATGTCGGCTTGAAGGCGCTGATCATCGTGGCGGTGTGCGTGGGGATCATCATCGGCTACCGCGCGTTCAGCAAGAGGCATCCGGCGAAGTACGAGTCGCTTTCCAGCGTGGCCATCGCGTTGCTGCTCGCTCTCATGGTGCTGCTCGGCGTCGTGGTCGGATCGGTGCTGTCCCGCTCGGCTGTCGTCGATCTGTTCTCCGGCCCCCGCACCGACCTATGCTGGCTTGCGAGCGTCGAGGAGGACCGCGCCACCGGGCGCTACAGCGCGTTTCGCCAGGACGAGCTCGACCTTACGTTCGAGACGGCGGACGGGCATCGCTTCGTCATCACGGTGGCGGAGGGCGACCGCGATGAGCTTGCCGGCGTTGCCGCCGCCGAAGGCGTGGTGTGGCTGACCTACTATCCCGAGACGGGGATATTCGTCTCGGCTGAACCGGGGCTTGAAGACTACCTCGCCACAGGTGGCGAGTAGCGGCCCTTTTCGCGTTGGGCGCAGCCGGAGATCTTGCACGTGCTGCGGTGTTTCGCGGGAAGCGCAAGGGCGCGCCGGCGGGTCGGGGCGGGCGCGCAAGGGGGGCGCGCTGGGCATCGCGGCCGAGCGCTTCTCGTCGTTTGCGTCGAGGTGCGCGTGCGTGCGAAAAGAGGGGTGCGCACGGGTTGGCAAAGTGGTCGTCCTAAGGTGAAAACGCCCAGTTGAAAGGGCATTTTTCAGCCTAAACTACTGAAAATTTCCATAGCTCTTTAAAATTTTTCTTGACTCGTTGCCAGATTCGTCGTATTTTAGCAAATTGCAACTTTTTGCAGATTTGCGATGTGCGTGAAGGAGGAACAGCCTCGTGGCTCAAGGAAAAAAACCCGCTCCCACCAGCCTTTATAGGAATCGCAGAAGCTTTGCGAAGATCCCGGACGTTATGGACGTCCCGAATCTGATTGCTATTCAGACGGAAAGTTTCGAGTGGTTCAAAGAAGAGGGCTTGGCTCAGGCCTTCGCCGACGTGTGCCCGATCGAGAACAACACCAAGGACATGTGTGTTGAGTTCGGCAAGCATGAGTTCGGCGAGCCTAAGTACACGGTCGATGAGTGCAAGGAGAAGGACGTCTCGTACCAGGCGCCGCTCTTCGTCGAGATTCGTTTCATCAACCGCGAGACGGGCGAGATCAAAGAGCAGGACGTGTTCATGGGCGACTTCCCGCTCATGACCCCGCGCGGTACCTTTATCATCAATGGCACCGAGCGCGTCGTCGTGTCCCAGCTCGTGCGTTCTCCCGGCGTTTACTTCGCCTCCGAGCGCGACAAGACGTCTGACAAGACCATCTACAACGCGAAGATCATCCCGAGCCGCGGCGCATGGCTCGAGTTCGAGACGGACAAGCGCGACCTGCTCTCCGTCCGCATCGACCGCAAGCGCAAGCAGCCCGCGACGCTGCTCGTGCGTGCTCTCGGCCTCGCGGAGACGCGCGAGGAGATCATCGAGCTGCTCGGCAGCTCCGAGATGGTGCTGCGCACCCTCGATCGCGATCCTGCGACCACCAGGGAGGAGTCGCTGATCGAGCTGTACAAGCGCTTCCGTCCCGGCGAGCCGCCGACGATCGACTCCGCGCGCACGCTGCTCGAGGGCCTGTTCTTCAACCCGCAGCGCTACGATCTGGCGAAGGTCGGCCGCTACAAGATGAATAAGAAGCTCGGCTACGAGCCCGATGAGAACGACTCCTCGACGCTGACCGATGAGGACATCGTGCGTTCGATGCGCTACATCATCGGCCTGCACAACGGGGACGCCGGCTTCGCCATCGACGACATCGACCACTTCGGCAACCGCCGTATCCGCACGGTCGGCGAGCTGATCCAGAACCAGTTCCGCATCGGTCTCTCCCGCATGGAGCGCGTCGTCCGCGAGCGCATGAGCATGCAGGAGCCCGACGAGATCACGCCGCAGTCCCTCGTGAACATCCGCCCCATCGTGGCGGCCATCAAGGAGTTCTTCGGCAGCTCGCAGCTGTCGCAGTTCATGGACCAGACCAACCCCGCCGCGGGCATCACGCACAAGCGTCGTCTGTCCGCTCTGGGCCCGGGCGGTCTGTCGCGTGAGCGCGCAGGCTTCGAGGTCCGCGACGTCCACACCTCCCACTACGGCCGCATGTGCCCCATCGAGACCCCTGAAGGCCCCAACATCGGCCTCATCGGCTCGTTGGCGACCTATGGCCGCATCAACCCCTACGGCTTCATCGAGACGCCGTACCGTCGCGTGGTCGACGGCAAGGTGACCAACGAGGTCGATTACCTGACCGCCGACGAGGAGGAGAACTACGTCATCGCCCAGGCGAACGACCTGTTCGATTCCGAGACGGGCGAATACGGCTCCTATGACAAGGACGGCAACTGGGTTAAGTCGGCTAAGATTCTCTGCCGTACGAAGAACGCCGCAGGCGAGTTCGGCGAGCCCGACGAGGTCGCTCCCGAGTTCGTCGACTACATGGACGTTTCCCCGCGTCAGATGACGTCGGTCGCGACCTCGCTCATCCCGTTCCTCGAGCACGACGACGCGAACCGCGCCCTCATGGGCTCGAACATGCAGCGTCAGGCCGTGCCGCTGCTGCGTCCGACCGCGCCTTTGGTCGGTACCGGCATCGAGCACCGCATCGCGGTCGACTCCGGCGAGATCCTCGTCGCGCAGCGTCCCGGCGTGGTCGATTACGTCGATGGCCAGACCATCATCATCCTGAACGACGAGGGCGAGTACGACGAGTACCTCGTGCCCAAGTTCCAGCGCTCCAACCAGTCCGGTTGCATCAACCACCGTCCCATCGTCCGCAAGGGCGATGAGGTCCAGGCGGGCGATGTCCTCGCTGACGGCCCTTCGTGCGACGGAGGCGAGCTGGCGCTTGGCCAGAACCTCATGATCGCCTACATGCCGTGGGAAGGCTACAACTACGAGGACGCCATCATCGTGTCCGAGCGCGTCGTGGCCGAGGACCTGCTGACCTCCATCCACATCTCCGAGTACGAGGTCGACGCGCGCGACACCAAGCTCGGCCCCGAGGAGATCACCCGCGAGGTCCCCAACATCTCCGACGACATGATCGCCGACCTCGATGCCGACGGCATCATCCGCGTCGGCGCCGAGGTGTTCCCGGGCGACGTCCTGGTCGGCAAGGTCACCCCGAAGGGCGAGACCGAGCTGACCGCCGAGGAGCGCCTGCTGCGCGCCATCTTCGGTGAGAAGGCCCGCGAGGTTCGCGACACGTCCCTGAAGGTGCCCCACGGTTCCGGCGGACGCGTCATCGGCATCTACCGCTTCAGCCGCGAGAACGGCGACGAGCTGGCGCCCGGCGTCAACGAGCTCGTGCGCATCTACGTCGCCCAGAAGCGCAAGGTCCAGCAGGGCGACAAGCTCTCCGGCCGTCACGGCAACAAGGGCGTCATCTCGCGCGTTCTCCCGGTCGAGGACATGCCTTACCTCGCCGACGGCACGCCGATCGACGTCATTCTGAACCCGCTGGGCGTTCCTTCCCGTATGAACGTCGGCCAGCTGCTCGAGAACCATCTCGGCTGGGCTGCGAAGTGGGGTTGGTCGGACGAGGAGCAGACCGACGAGGTCGTCGACGGGCCGATGTACGTCGCAACCCCGGTGTTCGACGGCGCGACGGAGGAGGAGATCTCCGACGCCATCGAGAAGGCTAACCGCAACCTGATCAACATCAACCATAAGAAGTACGGCGACATGGCGCGCGACGAGCTCGTTCCGCAGCTGTCCCGTACCGGCAAGACGTGGCTGTTCGACGGCCGCACGGGCGAGAAGTTCCGCGAGCCCATCACCGTCGGTCAGACCTACATCCTGAAACTCGGTCACATGGTCGACGACAAGATCCACGCGCGTTCGACGGGCCCCTACAGCCTCATCACCCAGCAGCCGCTCGGCGGTAAGGCTCAGTTCGGCGGCCAGCGCTTCGGCGAGATGGAGGTTTGGGCGCTCTACGCTTACGGCGCTTCGAACGTCCTGCAGGAGATCCTCACCGTCAAATCCGACGACACCTCCGGACGTGTCAAGTCCTACGAGGCCATCGTCAAGGGCGAGAACATCCCGGCGCCCGAGGTGCCCGAGTCCTTCAAGGTTCTCGTGAAGGAGATGAAGTCGCTGTGCCTCAACGTCGAGCTCGAGGGGCATGCCATGCAGAAGCTCAGCGAGGATCATGTTGAAGGCGGCGACGCGGATCAGGCGCTTTTCGAGGCGCTTGCCGACGACGCCCGTAAGACCGAGGAAGAATCATCGAGCGCTATCGACGACATCGCCGCCGAGCTCGGCGAGCTCATGAGCGATGTTTCCCGCGGCACCGAGAGCGATCTCATCGGTGAGGGAGAGGAGGCTTAAATAAATGACCACGGAATTCGACGTTAACAACTTCGATGCACTGCGCATCTCCCTCGCCAGCGCCGAGGACGTGCGCAGCTGGTCTCGCGGCGAGGTCAAAAAGCCCGAGACCATCAACTACCGCACCCTGAAGCCCGAGAAGGACGGCCTGTACTGCGAGAAGATCTTCGGTCCCACCAAGGACTGGGAGTGCGCCTGCGGTAAGTACAAGCGCGTTCGCTTCAAGGGCATCGTGTGCGAGCGCTGCGGCGTCGAGGTGACGCGCAGCAAGGTTCGCCGCGAGCGCATGGGACATATCGAGCTCGCAGCTCCTGTGAGCCATATCTGGTACTTCAAGGGCTCGCCCTCTCGTCTGGGCTACCTGCTCGACATTCCGCCGAAGGAGCTTGAGAAGGTCCTGTACTTCGCCAGCTCCATCATCGCGAGCGTCGATCATGAGGCGCGCGAGGAGGACGCCGACGACCTGCGCGACGAGCTGGCCGCCGACCTCGAGGAGCTCGACGCCGAGCGCGATCGCGTCATCGAGGCGACGCGCCGTTTGTCCACCGACTACGTGCCTGAGGACGACGATTTCGTCGATGACGTCGACGATGACGAGCGTCTGACGCCTGAAGAGGTGGAAGAGGAGATCGCCGACATCTACGAGGAGTTCAACGAGCGCAAGGCGCTGCGTCAGGACGCCTTCGACGCCTTCATGAAGATCGAGCCGAAACAGCTCGTTCCCGATGAGGCGCTCTACCGCGAGATGCGCGCGAACTACCGCGACTACTTCACGGGCGGCATGGGCGCCGAGTCCGTGCGCGAGCTGCTCGACGGCATGGACCTCGAGGCCACGGCCGAGGAGCTGCGCGAGATCATCGCGACGGGCAAGGGCCAGAAGCGCACCAAGGCCATCAAGCGCCTGAAGGTGGTCGACGCGTTCCTCAAGTCCGACAACAAGCCCTCCGACATGATTCTCGACGTCATCCCGGTCATCCCGCCGGATCTGCGTCCTATGGTCCAGCTCGACGGCGGTCGTTTCGCGACGTCCGACCTGAACGACCTGTACCGCCGCGTCATCAACCGCAACAACCGCCTGAAGCGTCTGCTCGACCTCGGCGCGCCCGAGATCATCGTGAACAACGAGAAGCGCATGCTGCAGGAGGCCGTCGACTCGCTGTTCGACAACGGCCGTCGCGGTCGCCCGGTGACCGGTCCCGGCAACCGTCCGCTGAAGTCGATCTCCGACATGCTCAAGGGCAAGCAGGGCCGCTTCCGCCAGAACCTGCTCGGCAAGCGCGTCGACTACTCCGGCCGTTCGGTTATCGTCGTCGGCCCGCAGCTGAAGCTTCACCAGTGCGGTCTTCCCAGCCAGATGGCCCTCGAGCTGTTCAAGCCCTTCGTGATGAAGCGCCTGGTCGAGCTCGAGTACGCCAGCAACATCAAGGCGGCTCGCCGCGCGGTCGATCGTGGCGCGAGCTACGTTTGGGACGTGCTCGAAGAGGTCATCGCCGAGCACCCGGTGCTGCTGAACCGCGCACCTACCCTGCACCGCCTGGGTATCCAGGCCTTCGAGCCCGTGCTCGTCGAGGGTAAGGCCATCAAGCTGCATCCGCTGGTCTGCACCGCCTTCAACGCCGACTTCGACGGCGACCAGATGGCTGTGCACGTGCCGCTCGGAGCCGAGGCCCAGGCTGAGGCCCGCGTGCTGATGCTCTCGTCCAACAACATCAAATCACCTGCTCACGGTCGTCCTCTGACGGTTCCGACGCAGGACATGATCATCGGTCTGTACTACCTGACCGCTGCTCGCGACGGCTTCCCCGGCGAGGGTCGCGTCTTCATCGACATCGACGACGCCATGAACGCCTACGACGCGCGTGCGGATCTGGACCTGCAGGCCAAGATCTGGGTGCGTCTGCGCCGCGACTGCCAGGTCGCGACGGCGTTCGGCGCGTTCGAGGATCACAAGGCGGGCGATCGAATTCAGACGACCGTCGGCCGCATCACGTTCAACAACGTGCTGCCCGCCGATTACCCGTTCCTCAACTACGAGATGAACAAGAAGGAGATCAGCCGCCTGGTCGAGGACGTGTGCAACCGCTACGAGCTCTCCGAGGTTCCGCCGATCCTCGACGGCTTGAAGGACGCGGGCTTCCACTACGCCACGCGCGCAGGCGTCACCGTCTCGGTGTACGATGCGACGGTTCCGCCGAACAAGGGCGAGATCCTTGCAGCGGCGGATGCTAAGGTCGCCGCCATCGACGAGGAATACGAGCTCGGCCTCATGCAGCCCGAGGAGCGTCACAAGCAGGTCGTCGACATCTGGAACGCCGCCAATGACGAGGTCGGCGAGGCCATGGCCGAGAACTTCGACAAGTTCAACCCCATCTACATGATGGCGTTCTCCGGCGCTCGCGGTAACATCAAGCAGATTCGTCAGCTCGCCGGCATGCGCGGCCTTATGTCCGACCCGAAGGGCGAGATCATCGACCGCCCGATTAAGGCGAACTTCCGCGAGGGTCTGTCGGTGTTGGAGTACTTTATCTCCACGCACGGCGCTCGTAAGGGTCTGGCCGACACGGCTCTGCGTACGGCTGACTCGGGTTACCTGACCCGTCGTCTGGTCGACGTCGCGCAGGACGTGATCATCCGCGAGATCGACTGCGGCACCACCGAGGGCGTTCCCTACTCGATTTACACCGAGAAGGGCGATCTCGACGAGAACCTGATCGGCCGCTGCCTGCTCGAGGACGCCGTCGATGCCGCGGGCAACGTGGTCATCGCCGCCGACAGCTACGTCACCTCGATGGATCAGCTCAAGCAGCTGCAGAAGGCGGGTATCGAGGAGGTCGTCATCCGCACGATCATGACCTGCCATGCGGGTCACGGCGTGTGCCAGAAGTGCTACGGTTGGGACCTTGCCACCGCACGTCCGGTAAACATCGGCACCGCGGTGGGCATCATCGCCGCTCAGTCGATCGGCGAGCCCGGCACGCAGCTGACGATGCGCACGTTCCATACCGGCGGCGTCGCGGGCGAGGACATCACCCACGGTCTTCCTCGTGTTCAGGAGCTTTTCGAGGCGCGCAAGCCCAAGGGCCAGGCGGTGCTCGCTGAAATCTCCGGCACGCTGCAGATCTCGGGCGACAAGACCACCAAAACCATCACGGTGCACGATCAGGAGGGCAACTTCCGCGAGTACGTGGTGTCCGCCCGTGTGCAGATGTACCCGGGCGTCGAGGACGGGTGCGAGGTCAAGGTCGGCCAGCAGCTCACGAAGGGCTCGGTCAACCCGCACGACCTGTTGCGCCTGACCGATCCGAACACGACGCTGCGCTACATCGTCTCCCAGGTTCAGGGCGTTTACGTCTCCCAGGGCGTCGATATCAACGACAAGCACATCGAGGTCATCGCGCGTCAGATGCTGCGCAAGGTGGCCGTGCTCGACGCGGGCGACTCGGATCTTCTGCCGGGCCGTCAGGTCAACCGTTTCGAGTTCGAGAAGGTCGCCAACGACCTCATCGCGGAGGGCAAAGAGCCCCCGATCGGCCAGCCTTTGCTGCTCGGTATCACCAAGGCGTCGCTTGCGACCGATTCGTGGCTGTCCGCCGCATCGTTCCAGGAGACCACCAAGGTGCTCACCGACGCCGCGATCGAGGGCAAGACCGACCACTTGGCCGGCCTGAAGGAGAACGTCATCATCGGCAAGCCGATCCCCGCGGGTACGGGCCTCAAGCGCTATCGCGAGGTGGGTCTGACCTACAAGGGTCGTCCGATCGACGAGGCTTCTTCCGAGACGCTGCCCGACTTCGCGCCGGATGCGTTGCGCGAGATCGAGGATTTGCTGCCTCAGCCGCAGGATTGGTCGCTTGACGGGGAGGGGTACTTCAACTCCACGTCGAACTACAACGGCTACTTCAGCGCGCTGTCGATGGGTCATCGCGGCCATAACCTCACCGACGAGGAGGCGCGTCTTTACATCTACGACGACTTGGGCGTGTCGCAGCGTTGGGCCAACAAGTTCTCCGAGGCGGGCATCGAGACCGTGGCTGACCTGGTCGGCCATACCGAAGAGGACCTGATGCGCATCGAGGGCATCGGCGTGAAGGCCATCGAGGAGCTCAAGGAGGGTTTGGCGTCCCATGATCTCACCCATGTGATCGAGGACGACCTCTCCGCTTCGAGCGACGACATGAGCCAGCTGCTCGACATGGTGTTCTCGCCTGACGACACCATCCTCATCGGTGGCGACGAGCCCCCGACGTTCAACACGGACGGCGAGGAGATGCTCGGCGAGGCGCTGCCGCCGCGTTCCTACCAGCGCAACCTTGAAGAGCTCGACGCCCTTCTCGGCTCAGTGGGATCCCACGGCTTCAGCGTGACGAGCGAGGAAGATGAGGCGTCTTCCGAAGACGCCGACGACGAGGAGTAATCCTTGAGGGGGCGTGCGACCGCACGCCCCCTTTTTTCATGCGGGAGAGCATGCTGCGCTCCCGGCGGTTCGGGCGGCGTGCGGGATGCTGTTGCGATGGCAGCGCGCATGTTGCAGCACGTGAAATACGGCTGATCTCGCGGCGGCGGAACGCGCTCTGCCACGATGGGCGGCCCCCGCGGGTTGCCGCGGCGGCGGGACGCGCTCCGCCGTCGCGAACGGCGCGTGCGTCGCCCTATGTCTGAAAGCGACGGAAAAGATGAACAAAACCTATGTGCCTGAAGGCGAGACGGCTCCTTGCTCCCAAATAGGGTTGACGCTCGAAACGCTTGCGGCGACCATCGCCGCGCGCCGCGATGCCGGCGACGAGAGCTACACGCACCGGCTCCTCACCTCTTCGCCCGATATGGTGCTGAAGAAGGTCATGGAGGAATCGGGCGAGGTGGCCCTCGCTGCGAAAGACGTCGAGTCGTGGGCCGTTTCATCGCTCGCTGCGGCGTTCGCCTACGAGAGTGCGAGCGATGAACCCCGCGAGCTCGACGAGCTCGCGGTCGATCTTCCCGAGGAGTACCAATCGGCGGTCGATCATCTGCGCTACGAAGCTGCGGACGTGGTTTATCATTTGCTCGTGGTTCTCGAGCGATACGGTATCTCGCTTGACGAGTTCGCTGCGGAGCTGAACAACCGCATGACGGCGGATGAGCGTCCCGAAGGCGCCATCCGACTGAAAGAAGACCACGTCAAACGCGGGAAGTAATATATGATGCGCGGGTCGGCGAGCTTTGGCTCGCCGCAAATCGCGCGCTGAAGGAGGAAACGATCATGGCACGTTTATTCGGAACCGACGGCGTGCGCGGTGTCGCCAACACCGAGCTCACCTGCGAGATGGCCTATCGCCTCGGTCAGGCAGCCGCCTCGTTTCTCGGCAAGACCATCGTCGTGGGCAAGGACACGCGTCTTTCGGGGGATATGCTCGAATCCGCGCTCGTCGCGGGCGTGACGAGCGCCGGCGGCACGGCCTTGCTCGCGGGCGTCATCCCCACGCCTGCGGTCGCCCTGCTCGTGCGCGAGCTGAGCGCCGCCGGCGGCGTGGTCATCTCGGCTTCGCACAACCCGCCGGAGTACAACGGCATCAAACTGTTCGATGCGCAGGGCTTCAAGCTGCCCGACGCTGTCGAGGACGAGATCGAGGCGTTCATCGCGGCGGGAGGACTTGAAGGCGCTGTTTCGCGTGCGCACGAGGCGGGCGATGCGGATGCGGCCATGCCCTCGGGTCCCGAGCTCGGCGTCGCAGTCGAGGTCGAGGAGGCCTGCGAGATTTACATCGAGCATGCGGTTCGCTCCATCCTCGCCCAGGGCATCGACTTCTCGGGCATGACCATCGCGCTCGACACCGGGCACGGCGCGTCGTCGCTCACGAGCCCGGCGGCCCTCAGGCGTCTCGGCGCCGAGGTGATCGTCATCAACGACGACTACGACGGCAACGACATCAACGTCGACTGCGGTTCCACGCATCTCGGGCCTTTGCGCGAGCTGATGCAGGAAACCGGCGCCGATGTGGGCATCGCCCACGATGGCGATGCTGATCGCGTGATGCTCATGACCCCGACGGGTGAGGAGATCGACGGCGATGTCATCGAGGCCGTGTGCGCGCTCGATATGAGGGAGCGCGGCGCTCTGGCAGGCAACACGGTGGTCTCCACGGTCATGTGCAACCTCGGGTTCGTCCACGCCATGCGCGATGCGGGCATCGAGGTCGTGCAGACCAAGGTGGGCGACCGTTACGTGCTCGAGGAGATGCGTGCGAATGGCTTCTCCATCGGCGGTGAGCAGTCGGGTCATATGATCCTGCTCGAGCATAATTCCACGGGCGATGGCCTGATGACGGCCGTCCAGTTCCTGGCGGCGGTCAAGCGCACCGGCAAGACGGTCGAGGAGGCGGTCGGCGTCATGACGCGCTTCCCGCAAACGCTCATCAACGTGCGCGTCGCCGACAAGCACGCTGTCGGCGAGGACGAGCGCGTCGCCGAGGCGGTGGCGGAAGCGGAGCGCGCGCTCGGCGACGACGGGCGCGTGCTGTTGCGTCCGAGCGGCACTGAGCCTGTGGTTCGCGTGATGGTCGAGGCCCTTCGCCAGGAGGATGCCGACGCCCACGCCGCTGCCATCGCCGCTGTCGTCGAGAGCGTGGGGGCGTAGCGGTCTCGTTCCGGGCTAAAGAGGTCGGTCGTTCATATGATGATTTCGGGGGTCGTGCGCACATGCACGGCCCCTTGCGTTTCTCACTGCACCCCAACGTAAGCGGACCCGGAATGCGTCTCCATTCCGGGTCCAACATTGCAAAGGGCTCAGTTCTGATCAGGCCCCCTTTTCTTCGTCATGCGCTCGATGTCGCTAACGGCGTTTGGATAACGCGCCGATAACGCGGCTGAAAAAGCCCGGCTTTCTTGCCGCAGGGCGCTTCGCCAGAGCAGGCTGCGGGGAGGGGGCCGGTGTCGGCGCGGCGTCCCGCTTCGGGTGCCCGCCTTCGCCGTGCGGTTTCGCTGCGGGGGTCTTTCTCGTTGCACGCGCGCCGGCTCCGTTGATGCCGCGTGCGGCCTCGCCTGCTTCCTTCGCGGCATCGAGCACGGCGTCGCCCGCCGCTTTCGCGGCGCCGGCCGCCACGCTTCCCGCCGCTATCGCCCCGTGGGCGGCTGCGGTTCCCGCTGTGATGGCGACGCCGGCTGCCACGCTTCCCGCTGCTTTCGCCACATCTCCCACCACGTCGCCGATGGCTTTCAACCTCTCGGCGGGCTCGGATGCGGGCTTGACCTCATGAGGGCCGTCGCCATGGTGCGGCGTCGTGGCCCGATTCCGTTCATGCTCGGCTGCCGGAGCTTGCTCGTCGGTCGCCGTCGATGCCACCGGTTCGGGCTTCGCGGCAACAGCCGCCGTCTCGGGCGCAGGCTCGGGCTCTGCGGCGACGGCGGGTGCCGACGCAGGCGCGGGCTTGGGCGTCGCGGCGCTTGCGGCGGCGACCTCCTCATGCTCGAAGTGCGCGAACCTTCCGCGGTTCGCCTCGCGCTTAGCCAAGGATTCGGTCGCCTCGTGGTGCGCGCGCAGCGCTTGGGCGATCAACTCGTTTTGGGAGTCGAACAGAACAGGCTCTCCCTCCGAGTTCTTCTTCGCGAAATAGCCGAGCGGCGTGTAGTGCCCGGAAGGCAGGAGCTCGCGCAGCTTGGCGGTGTCGGCCATGCAGGTGTCGAGATAGGCGATGATCTGGTCGTGGAGCTTCTTGCTCAGAACCGGCCAGGCTATCTCGATGCGTTTGTCCATGTTGCGCGTCATCAGGTCGGCGCTCGACAGGTAGACCTTGCAGTCGTCGTGCGAGCCGAAGCAGTAGATGCGGCTGTGCTCGAGCAGGCGGCCGACGATGGAGACCACGCGGACGTTATCGGTGTAGCCCTCGACGCCGGGCACGATGCAGGAGATGCCGCGCACGAGCAGCGTGCACTTCACGCCCGCCTGAGACGCCTCGACGATCTTGAGGATGACGTCCTTGTCGGTGACCGAGTTCGTCTTGATGAAAAGCCCGGCGGGCTCGCCGCGGCGCGCACGGGCGATCTGCGCGTCGATGCCGGCGAGGATGTTCTGTTTGATCTGCAGCGGCGCGACCCAGAGGATGTCGTAGTCGTTCGAGGTGTTCTCGAGCGCCATGTTGTGGAAGAACTGCACGGCGTCGCGCCCGATGCACGGATCGGTGGTGATGAAGGAGAAGTCGGTGTAGAGCCGCGCCGTCTTCTCGTTGTAGTTGCCCGTGCCGAGCTGGGTGATGTGCTGGATGCCCGATTCGGTTTGGCGCGTGATGGTGCAGATCTTGGAGTGCACCTTGAAATCGCGGAAGCCGTAGATGACGCGGCAGCCCGCCTGCTCGAAGCGCTGGGACCACTCGATGTTGTTGGACTCGTCGAAGCGCGCCCGCAGCTCGAACAGGGCCGTGACCTCCTTGCCCGCTTCCGCGGCGGCGATGAGCGCTTCGGCGAGATGCGATTGGCTTGCCAGGCGGTACAGCGTGATCTTGATCGACACGACGGACGGGTCGACGGCGGCCTCGCGCAGCAGCTGCACGAACGCGTCCATCGACTCGTAAGGATAGTTCAGCAGCACCTCGTGCTCGGACACCTGCTCGATGATGGAGCGGTTTCGCTCGAGGCATGCCGGCCACTGAGGCGTGAAGGGCGGTTGCATGAGCGAAGCTGCGCGCTTCTGTCCCGCGAGCGAGGCGAGGCCGAAGGTGTAGCTGAGGTCGAGCGGCACCGTGGTGGTGAACACCTGGTGCTCTTTGAGGTTGAGTCGATCGAGCAGAAGCGGCTTGATGGTGCTTGACAGCTCGGTTTCGCATTCAAGACGCACGGGCGCGAGACGCGCGCGCTTCTTCAGGATGCGCTTCATGTGCTCGCGGTAATCCTCGTCCTGCTCGTCCCCGCCCTCGGTGGCGTCGAGGTCGGCGTTGCGCGTGACGCAGATGATGTTGGTGTGCTTGACGCTGTACATGGAGAAGATCTCCGCCGCGTACATCTCGATGACGTGCTCGAGCAGCACGAACTGAAGGCCTTTGCCCGGAAGCTTCACGACGCGCTCGCACTGGCGGGGCAGCGGGATGAGCCCGAGCGTGACGCCTTCGGCGCCGACGTTCTTCGTCGCCTTCGAGTCCTTGGCGGAGCCTTTCCCCTTCTCCTTCTTCTTTTTGCGCTGGGCCTCCTCGTCGAGGCGCACGACGATGTAGAGCGCGCCGTTCTCGAGGTGGGGGAAGGGATGGCGCGCGTTGATGATCTGCGGGGAGAGGAACGGCAGCACCGAGGCGTGCACGTAGTCGTCGATGTAGGAGAGCTGCTCGACGGTCAGCTCGCTGCGACGCAGGTGCTCGATGCCCTGCTCGCGCAGAAGCTGGCGCAGATCCTCGTAGGTCCGCTCGTAATAGGGGTACAGCTCGCGGCAGCGCGCGTAGATGGCGCTCAGCTGCTCGGAGGGCGTCATTCCCGTTTTCGAGTCGACGATGGATTTCTTCACGAGCGACAGGTCGGTCAAGCTGCCGACGCGCACCATGAAGAACTCCTGCAGGTTGCTCCAGAAAATCGAGATGAAGTTCAGCCGCTCGAGCAGCGGCACCGTCTCGTCGGCTCCCTGGTCAAGCACGCGCTTGTTGAAGTCGAGCCAGGAAAGCTCGCGGTTTTGCATGTAAGCGACGTTCAAAGGATTGCCCGTTTGCTCCATGTCGGTCTCCCTTCTCTTCGAACAAGGGGGGTTATCCGTTAAGTATACGCTTGATCAGATAGCCCTCGCGAATTCCGTACTTGCATATTTCAAGCCGGTCGGCGCCGAGCTCGCGCATGAGCGTCAAGGCGATGAGGGAGCCGGGGATGACGGTGTGGAGACGCTCGGGAACCGCCTTCACCGCTCGGTGAGCGAACGTGCTCGGGCTGCGCTCGAGCAGCGTGACGGCCGCATCGAGCTGATGGCGTTCGAGAAGCTTGGGGCGGCTGCCTCCGCCGAACGCCTCGCCGTAGAGCTTGGCGGCCGCGCGCACGCTGCCGCCGATGCCGTAGAGTTTCGGGGCGTGGTAGACGCCGAGGTCCTCGACGGTGGCAAGTCGTGTTTTGAAGGCGGCCTCGATCGCCCTCATCTCGTCTACGGTCGGCAGGATCATCTCGACGAATTCGGCGTAGGATGAGACGCTGCCCTGGTCGAGGCTGATGTTGAGCGTGTCGGTCCCGTCCTCGATGACGGTGAGCTCGGTCGATCCGCCGCCGATGTCGATGAGCGTGCCGGATTCGATTCGGCGATCGCAGGTCGCGCCGATGAACCCGAGGTGCGCCTCGTCGCGTGCCGAGATCATCTCGATGGGGAAGTCGATGCCCTCGCTGATGGCCGCGGTCGCCTCCTTGGAGTTAGCGCAGTTGCGCAGCACCGCCGTGGCGAAGATGCGGATGTCGGCGCAGTCGAAGTTGCGAGCGCGGCGCAGGTGCTCACCGAGGACGTCGACGGCCTTGCGCACGCCGTCCTCGGTGAACACGCCGTCGACGACGTAGGCGGAAAGACCCGCTATCTTCTTCTCGTTGATGATGCTGCGGAAGTCCTTTTTCGAGAAGGGCTTCGAGGCGTTGTCCTTCACGCTGTATATGACGAGGCGGATCGAGTTCGATCCGAGGTCGATGACGCCGTATTTGGGCATGGAAACGTACTCTTTTCGGGTTGTCCGCGCAAAGGCGCGGTTTGCTTGCATTTTCCTATCGTAGTGTAACGGAAACGCCCGGGCCTGCTGCCGCCGGCGATTTTACGAAGCTCTTACCGAAGACGGGCGCCCTCAGGCGGAAGTGTGCGACGATAAGGGCGCAGCGATTCGACGAAACGTACCGGAGAAGGTGTTGTCCATGTTGGAGAAGGTCGAGTTCGATAACGAGCCTCTGTCGAAGGAGGAGTACAAGGCGAAGCGCGACTCCTTGATGGAGCGTCTGGTGGTCTTGCAGCAGCAGGCGCGTTCGGAGGGGATCGGCCTCGTCGTCTTGTTCGAGGGCTGGAACGGAGCGGGGAAGGGCAGCCGGATCTCGGATTTGATGTACAACCTCGACGCCCGTGCGACGAGCGTGCACGTTTCGGGGGACGTCGATCAAGCCGCGTTGCGCCATTTCCCCGGCAAGTCGCGCGGCGTCTCGGATTTCTACCCGTTCATGCAGCAGTATTGGAGGGCGCTCGGCGAGCGCGGCACCATCACCTTCTTCGATAAGGGCTGGTACAGCGCGGCGATACAGCGCATGATGGCCCATGCTGCGGACGAATCGCCCTCCCTGCGCGACGAGGCGCGCCGCTACGCCACGTCGGTGCGCGATTTCGAGCGGCAGCTGACCGACGACGGCTACGTGGTGGTGAAGCTGTTCCTGCACGTGAGCAAGAAGGCGCAGCGAAAGCGGCTCGAGCGCTTGCACGACGACCCCGCGACCCGCTGGCGCGTGCCCGACAAGAAGCTGGCGAGCGCGTGGAGCTACGAGGAGGAGCGCAAGCTCTACGGCAAGCTGCTCGAGGTGTCCAACTTCGACTTCGCGCCGTGGACGGTGGTCAACGGCGAGGACAAGCGCCGCGCCAACATCGTCATAGCGAGCACGCTGATCGACGCCATCGAGGGGGCGCTCGCGAAGAAGAGGGCGCTTGCGGAGGCGGGGGCGCCTGCGCTTTCCGAGGGCGTGCAGGTTGCCTCGTCGTACGATCCCGACCTTGCAGCGCCCGATTCCAGCGCGTTTCCCATCGTGGTGGATTATCCGAGGGTTGACGGCGTCGACCACAGCTTGGCGATGGATCCCGGGGAGTATCGGCGGGAGTTGAAGAAGCTGCAGAAGCGCTTGCATAAGCTCGAGAACATCATGTATCAGAAGCGCGTGCCCCTCATGATCATGTACGAAGGCTGGGACGCGGCGGGCAAGGGCGGTAACATCAAGCGCGTCGCCCAAGCGCTCGACGCGCGCGCCTACACCATCTTCCCGAGCCCCGCCCCCACCAAGCCGGAGCTCATGCACCCGCACTTGTGGCGCTACTGGACGCGGCTCCCGAAGGCGGGGCACGTGGGGATTTACGACCGCTCCTGGTACGGGCGCGTTCTGGTGGAGCGCGTCGAGGGCTTCGCGACGCACGAGCAGTGGTCGCGCGCCTACGACGAGATCAACCAGTTCGAGCGCGACATGGTCGATTGGGGCGCCATCTTGCTGAAGTTCTGGGTGGACGTGAGCCCCGAGGAGCAGCTGCGACGCTTCGAGGACCGCGCGAGCGATCCTGCCAAGCAATGGAAGATCACCGACGAGGATTGGCGCAACCGCGAGAAGTACCCCCAATACAAGCAGGCGATCGACGATATGTTCCGCCTGACGTCGACGACGTTCGCCCCGTGGGTGGTTCTCGAGAGCGACGACAAGAAGCATGCGCGCATCAAGGCGCTGCGCATCATCGTCAAGGCGCTCGAGGAGAGGCTCGAGCACGGAGGCGAGAAGCGCGACATCACGGAGTTGCTCGGGCTGTGAGGGGCGAGAACTTGCCTAAATCCAGGCGGCGCGTTACCATGTTTTGATGCATCATGCATGAAACGCGCGATAAACCGCGCTCGATGTTAAGGAGCATTCATCATGACTCTGTTCGGATTCAACGTTCCCATGGAAGTGATCTGGGTTATCGTCGCGGTCATCGTCTTGATCGTCGTCGTGTTCATCGCCAAGGGTTTCATCGACGAGATGAAGAAGAAATAGAGCACCGCGCATCGCTCCCTGCGGTTTTGCCGTAAAGGGGAGAAATTGCGCATACGCTTGATTTACGCCCCCCGTTGCGGGGGCGTTTTTCTATTATGGGCGAAAAGCCCGCAGGTGGGCGTTCGCGTGCGAAGCGCTGCGCATGGGGCGGATGGAACTCGTTTACGCAAGGGGAGATCATGGCTCAGCACGGAGAATTCGGGGAGGACGAGCGCCGCCGCGCTCGGGGGGCTTCTGCGCGGTCGGGGCGCTCGGCTCGTGCGGGCGCCGGCTCCGACCCGTCGGGCGCCGAGAGGCGCGTTGCCGCCCATCAGGCGCGACCTGCCGGCGCGCAGGGTTCCGCGCATGGTGCGCACGGCTCCCGCGCCGCCGCGCAGGCTCCTTCCCCTGCGCGCGATGCGAACCGCGCACGACTTTCGGCATCTGACGCGTCCGAGCGCGCGAGCCGCCCCGCGCAGGGTTCTGCGGCGCGGACGGGCGCGCGACCTGCCGGCGCGCAGATGAACAACCCGCGCAACCGCCAACGCGTCGCATCCGATCCTTCGCGCGCCGCCGGCCCTGCGCAGGCGGGTATCTCGCGCTCTGCGAATCATCTGGATCCGGCTCGTGCGCCCCGCTCCGCCGCACAGCCTGCTGTCGGGGCACGGCAGCAGGCAGGTCGCGGCCCCGCGCGCCCTGCCGCCCCGGCCGCCGCCGCAGGTGCGGTGCGCCCCGTCAAAACCGGGAGGGACGGCTCCCGCGGCCCCGCGGCAGGCGCCCCTGCTGCCGCGGGCGCGACGTCGGGCAGGCGCGGCAAGGGGCCGTGGCGCGTCGTGTTCTGGCTTGCGTTGGTTGTGCTGGCGGGTTCGCTCGGCGCCCTTGGCTATATCGGCTACACGTATTGGAACGGCCAGCAGGCCTACGACTCCCTCGCGACCGATTATTTCGAGGCGCCGAGCGATCCGGCCGCCGCTACGCTTGCGGACTTTGAGATCAACTGGGATGCGCTGCGTGAGGTCAACCCCGACGTGGTGGGTTGGGTCTATGTTCCCGACACCAAGATCAGCTACCCCATCGTGCACCGCGATGGCGACGATTCGCATTACCTGAACCACACGTTCAGCGGCGACACCACGGGCCGGTTCGGCGCGGAGTTCGGCTGCATCATGCTGTCGGGCGAGAACGCGGGCGACTTCACCGATCAGGTGAACGTGATCTACGGCCACAACATGGCCGACGGCTCGATGTTCGCCCAGTTCGCTCAGTTCACGGATGCGGCGACGTTCAACGCGCACCGAACCGTGTACATCCTCACGCCGACCGGGAACTACAAGCTGAGCACGTTCGCCATCGACCGCATCGAGGAGACCGACACCACCGTCGTCGTCCCGAACTTCGCCTCGGCGGCCGAGCTGTCCGGTTACGCGCAGACGCGCATGGACGCGTCTTTGGTGACGCCCGATCCCGCATCGTCGCCTGCGTCTTCCATCAACCAGGTGTTCGCGTTTTCCACCTGCGATAACTCCAACGATTTCTACCGCTTCATCACTTTTGCGGAAGTGGTCGACTATCAGCCCGTCGGCGCGTCGGGCTCGGGTTCGTCGGTGAACCCCGAAGATGCGGCGTCGGTCGATGCGAGCGTGGGGGAGCGCGTGGCGTAGCGGCCTCGGCGGTTCGCACGGGTTGGCGGGGAGGATCCCGCCTCGAACGTGCGGGCGGCTCTTGCGAGCGCGGCGGTGCGGACCTCGTCGCGAAGGTGCGGGCGGCTATGGCAAGTCGCCCGAGTGGTCTATAATTCTCGTCAGTTTCAAACTCAAACGGGTTGCTCGAAAGGAAGACAATGGAAAACCAAGTGACGTATGCCCAGGCCGGCGTTGACACGGCGGAGGGCGCCCGCGCGGTTGACGCCATCAAGAGCGTCGTGCACGAGACGTACCGCCCCGAGGTCGTCGGCGACATCGGCGGTTTCGGCGGCCTGTTCTCCATCGCGGCGGCGAAGGACATGGCCGATCCGCTGCTCGTGAGCGGCACCGACGGCGTGGGCACCAAGCTCAAGGTCGCCCAGATGCTCGGCAAGCACGACACGGTGGGCATCGACCTGGTGGCCATGTGCGCCAACGACATCCTCGCGACCGGCGCCGAGCCGCTGTTCTTCCTCGACTACGTCGCCATCGGCAAGCTGAAAGCCGAGGAGGTGGCGAAGATCGTCACCGGCATCGGCGAGGGCTGCAAGCAGGCGGGCTGCGCGCTCATCGGCGGCGAGATGGCCGAGCACCCGGGTGTCATGGATCCGGACGACTACGATCTGTCCGGTTTCTGCGTCGGTTTGGTCGACCGCCCGGCCATGCTCGATCCCGAGAGCGTCCGCCCCGGTGACGTGCTCGTCGCGCTGGCGTCGAGCGGCTTGCACTCGAACGGCTACTCGCTCGCCCGCAAGGTGTGCGTCGAGGGCAAGGACGCCGATGAGCTGCGCGCCGGTCGCGATGAGCTCGGCGGCGCGAGCGTGCTCGAGGCGCTTCTCGAGCCGACGCGCATCTACGTCAAGCCCGTCAACGCCGTGCTCGCCGCCGAGCCCGGCGCCGTTCGCGCGCTCGCGCACATAACGGGCGGCGGCATTTCCGAGAACCTCAACCGCGCGCTGCCCGCAAGCTGCGACGCCGTGGTCGAGTTGGGAACCTGGCCCGTGCCGCCCGTCATCTCGTTCGTCTGCGATGCGGCGAACCTTTCCGAGGAGGAGGCGCTCAAGACCTTCAACATGGGTACCGGCATGATCCTCATCGTCGACCCCGAGCGTGTTTGCGCCGTCGAGGAGGCCCTCGCCGCAGCGGGGGAGAAGACCTACCGCGTCGGCCGCATCGTCGAAGGGACGGGCGAGGTCGCTTACGAGAACGAAGGGGAGCTGTATGGCTTCGGAGCTTAAGATCGGGGTGCTGCTGTCGGGTAGCGGCACGAACCTGCAGGCGATCATCGACGCCATCGCCGACGATGCGCTTCCCGTCGAGATCGTCCACGTTATCTCGTCGCGCCCCGATGCGTACGGCATCGAACGTGCGCGAGCCGCGCGTATCGGCGTGACGGCCCTCAACCGTGACGTGTACGCTGATCCTGCGGCCGCGGACGCGCGCATCGTCGAGGAGATGCGCGCTGCCGGCGCCGAGTATTTGGTGATGGCCGGCTATATGCGCAAGGTCACGCCGGTGGTGCTCGACGCGTTCCCCGATCGCGTCCTCAACCTCCATCCGGCGCTGCTGCCCTCGTTCAAGGGAGCGCACGCCATCCAGGATGCGTTCGACGCGGGCGTGAAGGTGACGGGAGTCACCGTTCACCTGGCTAACGAGGACTACGACAAAGGTCCTATCGTGGCGCAGCGCGCGGTGAGCGTGCAGGAGGGCTGGAGCGTCGAAGACCTCGAGGAGGCCATTCACGCCGTCGAGCACGTTCTTTATCCTGAGGTGCTGCGCGTGATCGCCGAGGGGCGCATGAGTCTTGATGAGAACCGCCACGTTTGCATAGCTTGATCGGGCGAAAGGGCAGGTGAAGGTCAAGTCCACCTGCCCTTTTTCGTTCCGTATTCTATCCACAATTACGAATATTTATGGAGGAAGCACTATGGAGAAGGAAACACTCGACAGAATTGCCGCCGACCTGCGAGCGGGCGTCAGGCCCGAGCTCGCCGTCGCAGATTTCCCCTGCTTCTCCGAGGAAGCGCTTACGGGAAAGGGGCACGTCGACCCGTCGTATCTGGATGTCATCGCGGGCAGCCTGACCGCCGAGGACGCGGTTGTGTTCGAACGCGCCGCGCGCGCCGTGGAGGAGGGCGACCTCGCGTGGATCGGCTTCAAGATCGTCTACGATGCCGATGCGGCGGTGGCGAACACGGACAACGAGGTCACGAAGAAGTACGGCGAGGTGGGCTCGGCCGACGGCGAGCCGCTCGCGTTCTTCTGCAACGATACGAAGGAGATCGTCGCCTCGCGCGAGGTGTCACCGCGCGACATGTTCCAGATGAAGGACGTCACGCGCGGACCCTCGATGCACAACGAGCAGTTCGAGGGGCTCACCTGGGCGAGCGTCGCTTTGTTCGACCGCGTGCGCGTGTGGCTGCTCGGCGCATCGGACGCTGCCAGCGAGCTCTCGGCGCTCGCCGATCATGTGGGGTTCGCGGTGACGGTGGTCGACTACGACGCCGCGTACGTGAACGAGGAGCGTTTTCCCCATGCGCATCGCATTTTGCTCCCGGGCGGTAATTTCGACGCCCTCGACGATTACGCGGCGTCGCCTGAAGATTTCGTCTGCGTGCTCACGCGCGGTCACATGTTCGACCCCGAGGGTTGCGTGTGGGGCGTCAAGCACGATGCCGCTTACATCGGCATGATGGGGTGCGCGGGCAAGAACGACCGCGTTCACGACCTGGTTCTGGCGCGCGGCGCCACCGAGCAGGACTGGGAGCGCATCAAACGTCCGATCGGCTTGAAGTTCGGGGCGAAGACGCCCGCCGAGCTGGCCATCGCCATCGTCGCGGAGCTCATCGACGTGCGCTACAAGCGCCGCTACAGCGCCGAGGCGCGTGAGCGGCACGAGAAGAGCCTGGGTCGTTAAAACGACATGGGGGGTGCGCTCGCTCGGCCGCGCCCCCGTGCGCTTCCCGTTCGCTTATAATGGGCGGGTTCATCGAACGATTCGTCAAGCGAACGGAGACCCCCCTATGTCTACCGGCGTCGTCAACTATCAATGCCCGTCCTGCACGGCTCCGCTGCGCTTCGATGCCGAGTCAGGGCAGCTTGAGTGCGATTTCTGCGGAAGCTCGTTCAGCGTTGCCGAAGTGGAGGGCGTCTATGCCGCGAAGTCCGAGGAGGCGAAGCGGGCGGGCGAAGCCATCGAGGCGTCCGCTGCATCGTCCGAGGGCGCGGATGCGCCCGATTCCGCAACCGAAGGGGCGGGCGGGGTTTCGGTAGGAACCGTCGAGGAGGTCGTCTCGTCTTCCGCTGCAGCCGCCGCGTCTGCAGGCGCGGGCGTGGCGCAGGTGCGGCAGCAGACCGCCGCTGCACCTGCTCCGAGCATGGTGATCTACAACTGCCCATCGTGCGGCGCCGAGCTGATCTGCGACGAGACGACGGTCGCCACGTCGTGCCCGTACTGCGACAACCACGCGGTCATCCCGACGCGCTACAGCGGTGAGTTCAAGCCCGATTTCGTCCTGCCCTTCGCGAAGACGAAGGAGGAGGCGATCGCCGCGCTGAAGTCGCACTACAAAGGCAGGCCCTTCCTCCCCGACACGTTCACCGACGGCAACCACGTCAAGGAAGTCAAGGGCGTCTACGTGCCGTTCTGGCTGTTTGACGGAAGCGCGTCGGGCTCGGCGTCATTCGAGGCGACGCGGTCTCGCACGTATCTTTCCGGCAACTACCGCGTCACCGAGACCGATCATTTCGACGTCTACCGATCGGGTAGCATCTCGTTTCTCGGGATTCCCGTCGACGCCTCGACGAAGATGCCCGACGACTACATGGATTCCATCGAGCCGTTCGATTACCGTGCCCTCGTGCCGTTTTCGCCTGCGTATCTGCCGGGTTACCTCGCCGACAAGCCCGATGTCGACGTGGAGGCGTGCGGCGAGCGTGCGGACGCCCGCGCCGAGGTGACGGTGCTCGACAACCTGCGCGATACGGTCGTCGGTTACGAGATGGTGCTCGAGCGCGGATCGAGCACCGGCGTCGTGCGCGAGCGGTCGCACTATGCGATGCTGCCGGTGTGGATGCTCTCGACCAGGTGGGAGGATGCCCCCTACCTGTTCGCCATGAACGCGCAGACCGGCAAGATGGTGGGCGACCTGCCGGTTGACAAGAGGAAGAAGCGGCGCGCGCAGACGCTGATCTTCCTCGTGAGCTTCGTGATATGCCTGCTCATCGCGCTGTTCGCGTTCGACGTATATGGTTCCATCCTGATGCTCGGGGAGGTTTTGCGATGAGGGGCGAACTTGTGCGGGATCATGCGTCGGCTCGGCGACCTTCGGTTCTCGTCGCCGCATGCGTTGCGCTGGTCGCGCTCGCGTGCGCGTGCGTCATCGCGATGCCGGCCCACGCGGCTGCCGCCCACGTGTACGACGGGGCGGGCATTCTCACCGCTGACGAGATCTCGCAGCTGGAAGCGCAGGCCGACGAGGTCGAGCAGACTCGCGGGTTCAGCGTCAACATCGTCACCGTGGAGGACTACAAGGCCATCTCGACCGTATCGGTGTTCGACGCGGCGGTCGCGAAGTACAAGGAGCTCTCGCTTGACGGAAGCGATGGGTCGGGCATCGTGCTGATGCTGTCCATGAAAGAGCGCGACTACAGCGTTGCGGTCAACGGGGACCGGGGAAACTACGCCTTCAACCGTGAAGGCCGCGCGTTGCTCACGGGGTTCTTCCTGGATGACTTCGCCGACAACGAATGGTATAAGGGCTTCAGCGATTACATCAAGTGGTGTGGCGTTTATGTCGCGGCCGCTGATGCAGGTCACCCCTTCTCCGACGATAACCCGCCTGAGGATGCGACGGATCTGCTTTTGGAGATAGCGATGGGAATCGGCGGTTCGCTGGTTGCCGCCGCCGTGCTGACCGCGCTCGTGATGGCGGCTCTGATGCGCAGGATGCGCTCCGTCGAACCCGCGTCAAATGCGTCCGCCTACGTTTCCGGGCAGCTTCAGCTTGACGATCGGCGCGATGTCTTCACGCACACGACGACGGTGCGCGAGGTGGTTGTCGAGAAGAGCAGCGGCGGCGGTGGCGGCGGAGGCTCGGTATCGAGCTCGTCGGGCGGGTTCTCGGGAACGAGCGGCAAGTTCTAGCGAATGCCCGTCGGGCGTGCTGCCGGGCGGTTTCGATGATGTCGATGACGGGCGGGCTTTTCGAGCGCTCGCCCGCAGGAGTAGGAGGCAGATATGGGTTTGGTGAAGGCGGCGGTCGGGTCGACGGGCGGCACCCTGGCCGATCAATGGAAGGAATACTTCTACTGCGAGGCGTTGCCGGTTGACGTGCTGGCCGTGAAGGGTCGCAAGCGCGTGTCCGGGCGGTCGAGCAACACGAAGGGGACCGATAACGTCATCACCGACGGCTCGGTCATCGCCATCGCCGACGGGCAGTGCATGCTCATCGTCGAGCAGGGCAAGGTGGTCGACGTATGCGCCGAGCCGGGCGAGTACGTCTACGATATGGGCACCGAGCCCTCCCTTTTCGAGGGCGATCTGGGCTCGGGTATCGCCGAGGTGTTCGAAAGCATGGGGAAGCGCTTCGTCTTCGGCGGTGAGCCTCCGAAAGACCAACGCGTGTACTACTTCAACGTGAAGGAGATCGTCGGGAACAAGTACGGCACGCCCTCGCCCGTTCCCTTCCGCGTGGTGGACGAGCGCGCCGGCATCGACATCGACATCGCCATCAGGTGCTTCGGCGAATACAGCTACAAGGTGGTGAACCCGCTGCTGCTCTACGCCAATGTGTGCGGGAACTTCGCCGACGAGTACAACCGTTCCGAGCTTGACAGCCAGCTGAAAAGCGAGCTGCTCACCGCCTTGCAACCTGCGTTCGCGAAGGTTTCCGCGATGGGCGTTCGCTACTCCGAGCTGCCGGGAAAGGCGCGCGAGCTAGCGGAGGTTTTGAAGGAGGAGCTCTCCGCGCAGTGGCGTGACTACCGCGGCATCGAGATCGAACAGGTGGGCGTCTCCTCGGTGAAGGCCGACGAGGCGGACGAGCGAATGATCAAGGAGATGCAGCGCAGCGCGGCGTTCAAGGATCCGACGCTCGCCGCCGCGTACATGGTGGGGGCTCAGGGAGCCGCCATGCAAGCGGCCGCTGAGAACACGGGTGGCGCGGCTATGGCGTTCATGGGGATGAACATGGCGCAGGGCGCGGGCGGTGCGAGCGTGCAGGATCTCTACCAGATGGGACAGCAGGCGCAAAGCGGCGGGCAAGCCGGCGCGAGCGCGCCTGCGCCGACGTGGACGTGCGGGTGCGGCCAGGCCGGCAACGAGGGGAAGTTCTGCACGGCGTGCGGCTCTCCCAAACCTGCAGCGCGAGAATGGACGTGCCGCTGCGGTCATGCCGGCAATGCGGGCAAGTTCTGCTCCGAGTGCGGATCGCCGAGGCCTGTGGTTGCCGAGGTGTGGACGTGCGGGTGCGGGGCGCGTAACACGGGCAAGTTCTGCGTTGATTGCGGCTCGCCTAAGCCCGCAGCGCAGTAACCGCGATCGTTCGCGGTCGCGCGTCGACGGCTTTGCCAGGCGTCGTCTCCCGGGTAAGCTGTGATGATGACCGAATCGGATCGGTCGGGGACGCGCGATCGTGGTATTCTTCGAGCGAAGAGAACGCGCCGTGACTGACGGGATGACGTGGGTAACCACAGGGGAGCGGTGCGCATACAATGCCGACCGTCTGGGCAAGCCGTGCAAGTGAGTGGCTTGCCCTTTTGCGTTTGGCGGCGGGTCGGCTTCTCTCTTGGCGTGCGTTGGAACCGATTTCAAGGAGTGCTGATGCAAAATCTCGTCGAACTGCTGGAGAACAACCCGTATCCCGGACGCGGCATCGTGGTGGGCGCCGATCGCGTGTACTACTTCATCATGGGCCGCAGCCAGAACAGCCGCAACCGCGTCTTCGTGAAGACCGATGACGGCATTCGCACCGAAGCGCACGATCCGGCGAAGCTCGAGGATCCGAGCCTGATCATCTACCATCCCGTTCGCATGCTCGGCGACGATCTCGTGGTCACCAACGGTGATCAGACCGACACCATCGTCGAGGCGGGCGATTTCCGCGCCGGCTGCATGAAGCGCGAGTACGAGCCCGACGCTCCTAACTTCACTCCGCGTATTTCCGCCATCGTCCGCCCCGACGGATCGTTCGAGATGTCCATCCTGAAGCATCAGGAAAGCGGTCGCTGCCTGCGCGAGTTCTTCGCTTACGAAGGCGCTGATGCGGGAACCGGCTATTTCATCAGCACGTACCAGGGCGATGGTAATCCGCTGCCGACTTTCGCCGGCGAGCCCATTGAGGTCTCCCTGCCCGAGCCCGATGAGCTTTGGGCTGCGCTCAACGCCGACAACAAGGTATCGCTGTACGCCAACGTCGGCGGCGATGTGAAGCTGTACAACAAGAACCTCGGCGACTAGTTCGCTTCGCCTGCGCCGGCGATTCGGGTTCGGTCGCCCCGCCGGCGCCGGAGATACCGCAGACGTTTGCTCGGATCGCGAGCGATCTTGTGGGTCGCGTCGTTTGACCGCGCCGACTTCTACTACTTTGCTGAAACTCTGAACAGGAGAAATCCATGAACGAACTTGAGCTGAAATACGGCTGCAACCCCAATCAGAAGCCCTCGCGCATCTTCATGAAGGACGGCTCCGACCTTCCCATCGAGGTGCTGTGCGGCAAGCCGGGCTACATTAACTTCCTCGATGCGTTCAACTCTTGGCAGCTCGTGCGCGAGTTGAAGATCGCGACGGGTCTGCCTGCCGCGGCTTCTTTCAAGCACGTGTCTCCCGCAGGTGCTGCGGTGGGACATCCTTTGTCCGAGGTCGACCGTCAGATCTACTTCGTCGATCAGGAGGAAGAGCTCTCGCCCATCGCTTGCGCCTACATCCGTGCGCGCGGCGCGGACCGTCTGTGCTCGTACGGCGACTGGGTGGCGCTGTCCGATGTGTGCGACGCCGACGTGGCGCGCTATCTGAAGCTCGAGGTGTCCGACGGCATCATCGCACCCGGTTACACCGACGAGGCGCTTGAGATCCTCAAGACCAAGAAGAAGGGCAAGTACAACGTCGTCAAGATCGACCCCGACTACGAGCCCGCCGAGCTCGAACTCAAGGACGTGTTCGGCATCACCTTCGAGCAGGGCCACAACAACTTCGAGATCAACGAAGCGCTGCTCGAGAACGTGGTGACCGAGAACAAGGACATTCCCGAGACGGCCAAGATCGACATGATGGTTGCGCTCATCACGTTGAAGTACACGCAGTCCAATTCGGTGTGCTATGTGAAGGACGGCCAGGCCATTGGCGTGGGCGCGGGCCAGCAGAGCCGCATCCACTGCACGCGCCTGGCGGGTGACAAGGCCGATAACTGGTGGATGCGTCAGCATCCGAAGGTGCTCGGCCTGAAGTTCGTCGAGGGCATCCGCCGCCCCGATCGCGACAACGCTATCGACATCTACACCTCCGAGGAGTGGGAAGACGTGTTGCGCGAAGGCGAGTGGCAGCGTGTGTTCACGGAGAAGCCCGAGCCGCTGACGCGCGAGGAGAAGAAGGCGTGGATCGCGAAGATGGAGGGCGTGACGGTCGGATCCGACGCGTTCTTCCCGTTCGGCGACAACGTCGAGCGCGCGCGCAAGTCGGGCGTGGCTTACATCGCCGAGCCGGGCGGCTCCATCCGCGACGACAACGTCATCGAGACGGCGAATAAGTACGGCATCGCCATGGCGTTCACGGGCATGCGCCTGTTCCACCACTAGGATGCGTTCCCCCGTCTGCGTGGTGGACGGGGATGCTCGATATTTCCGAAGCGCTCGCAGCGCGCACGCTGCGAGCGCTTTTTCATGGGTGCTTGCGAGCATCGGGCGGAACCATCTTGACATAAACGAACGTTTACGAAAAACCTGATCTAGTCTTCGTATAAACGAACGTTTATAATGCAGTGGATCACGTCTGTTTATAAGCGTACGTTTATATGAGGTGCCTCATGAGGATACTGGATACCGACGACTTCGGGGCTGTCGTTAGGAAACGCAGGAAAGAACTCGGTTACACGCAGGCGGAGCTCGCGAGTTATTGCGGATGCTCGGCAGTGTACCTGTCCAATCTGGAGAACGGGAAGGAGACCGCCGAGATAGGCAAAGCCCTGTTTATCGTAAGCCGTCTCGGCTTGGATCTGTTCGTGATGAAAAGAACCGGTGAGGACATATGAGGATCGAGGCTTACGTCGAAAAGGGCGGGGCTAGCATCCGGGTGGGCGCGATAACGACTGCTCCTGGAGTTGGGGAATCGTTTTCGTATGATGAGATGTGGTTGGCTTCACCGGATGCGCGACCGTTGTCCGTCACCCTTCCCTTGCGATCAGATCCGTTTCCCGCGAAGAGGATGAGACCGTATTTCGATGGGCTGCTTCCTGAGGGAGGAGCGCGCAGTGCGATCGCCTCGAGACTTCATGTTTCCTATGCCGCATACGTTAAATTGCTCAATGCGGTTGGTCATGAGTGTATCGGCGCCGTATCCCTTCAGGGGCCATCTCAAACCTCTGAAGATGGCTATTCTCCGGTGAAAGAAGAGACGTTTGTGCGTCTTTCGAGGCAAAGTTATCCGTCGGCAGCGGAGGTGAGTGAGCGCGCGCGTTTTTCCCTTGCCGGAAGTCAGGCGAAGATAGCTTTGTATCGAAGTTCTGACGGCAAATGGTTCGAGCCGTCTGGGTTAGCGCCTTCGACGCACATTCTCAAACCAGCGGGGACGAGGTTTCCCGACTCTGCGGTTAACGAGTGTTTATGCACGCTTGCTGCCGGAAGGCTCGGGCTTGATGTGCCGAAAGTGGAGTTGATGGACGTCGATGGGCCGATTATCTGCACCGAACGCTTCGATCGCGATCTTTCGAATTCGGTGAGAGCGGTTGACGGGCTTCCCGTGCCCGCCCGCTTGCATCAAGAGGATTGTTGCCAGGCCCTAGGAATCGTGCCCGAGAGGAAATACGAAGAGGGGGGAGCTAGCTACCTCGATAAGTTAGTTGGTTTGGTCAATTCTGTCTCCACGAATCCAATTGATGATTTGTGGAAGCTGTGGGATATGGTGGCCTTTAACTATCTGATCGGCAATTGCGATGCTCATCTGAAGAACTTCGCGTTGCTGAGAGATTATACCTGGCGTGAGCTGCGGATAGCGCCCGCGTATGATCTGGTCTGCACGTCATGCTATGGGGGTCTTTCTAGAAGAATGGCCATGTCCATTGGGCGTGCGCACGTCCTTGATGATGTGTCCGCTCAGTTGTTCGAGGAGCAAGCGAAAAAGATGGGGCTTCCCTCCGGTCGAGCGATGGCGAGAGTTGAGGAGCTGGCGCACTCGGTCGTTTCGGCAATCGATCAGTCTGCTTTCGCTATGAAAAAAAACGGTGTGCGTTGTGAGGAGCTGGCGGATCGCGTTATCGCCGAAGTTCGAGGGAACATCGCGAGGCTTTAGGGGGATCGAAAGGGGCGTTGCCTGGTCTCGTTGATATCTGCATGCGTTCACCGGTGCTGTGACGGAGCGCCCATACCCTTTCGCTTAATGCGGCAGGCGATTGCTTTTCTTCTTGCAAACGACAATGGCTGCGAATACGCAGCCATTGTCGCTAGGGGATGGAAACGCGAGTGAGCGTGTTGTTTCGGGATTAACTAATTTGACCTCGGCTTTTTCGATGCCCAGGCGAGCATGATGAATGAGAGCGCGACTATGGCAGCGGAAATGTACATTCCCAGTACGTAACTTCCCGTAAGATCGAAGGCGAGGCCCCAAAGCGGTGCGCCGATTGCTTGGCCGAGGACGTTAGCCATGCTGACCAGCCCCCATATAGCCGCATAGTCGCGCTGTCCGAACACGGCTCCGGTGACCATGGGGGCGAATACGGAGGTGTTCGCGTTGCCGATGGACATCAGGACAAGGGCGATGCAAATGACGATGATGGATGAGCTTGCCGGCAAAAGGACGAAGGATACGAGATAAAGCGCCGAGCAAAGGAAGAGAGTCTTCACGAGGCCGAGCTTGTCGGCGATGATGCCCGCACCCGAGCTTGTGAAGATGAGTCCTCCCGATATGACGGACATGAACACGCCTGCCATGATGGGATCGAACCCTGCGCTCACGAAATAGGCGGCGAGGTGCTGGGTGACCGTAACCGTAATGGCAAGTAGGAGAAAAGCGATGAGAATCGCCCATAACTGCGGCATTTTAAGAGCGCTGCTGTAAGGAACGCCTGAAAGCTCTTTACCGGTGGCTCCGACTTCGCTCTCTTTGGCACCGAATGCCGTCAGGCCGATATCGGCAGGGCTTGACTTGAGCAGGAAAATGCCAACGGGCGTTGTTAGTGCGAACACGACGATGCCGAGCAAGACGTAGCCCGCTTCCCATCCCGCCGATTCGATGACAGCGGGGAAGACGAGGCTCAGCACCATGGCGACAATACCGCCGCAAGCTGCAGCGGCGCCCATGACGAATCCGTTTTTCTCGACGAACCACTCGTTCACGATGACGGGAACAACTGCGTAGCTGCAAGCAAAGAACCCGAGGCCGATCAGGCAGCCTACAATATAGAACATCGGCAAAGTCGTGCATAGGGAGAGCGCCGCCATGGTTGCCCCCGTCCAGATCCCGCCGAGTATGACGAATCTGCGCGTTCCGAAACGTGCGATCAACTTTCCGTATATGGGCAACGTTACGGTTCCCACGATGGTGATCAGGCTGAAGTAAAGAGAAAACGTGGATCTGTCGAATCCGAGGTCGCTTGTGACGGGATCCATGAAGAAGCCAAAGCTTACGGTCCCCGCGATCATGGCGCTCATGATGAGGCACGCTGATATCGCCGTCTTCACATAAGGTGCGCCCATTTTCTCCTGTTTGGTTTGAGGTGTGCTCATGGTGTTCCTGACTTAGTTCGAGCCGTGTTCTGCCGACGGCGAAACGCTATCGGCAGAACACGGGTAGCGTTTTACCTTGCGAAGTAGATCTTGCTGTAACGGTCGATCTCGTCGTGGATGGTGTCGTAGACGCCCGGGAACGTGGAGATCGCCATGCCTTGGGTCGCGCAGGGGATGAAGCTCAGAGGCCCGTTCTGCTCGCAGGTCTTCTCAA
>CALADF010000048.1 GCA_937890835.1 uncultured bacterium | reverse complement strand
TTGAGCCAATTGCACACAGCTATGTTTACAAGGAAAGCATCAATAGATGCTCGGTTGACAACTACCTGGAGGAGCATCCAGCTCCTTGCGACGTTGTGGTTTGAGGAAGCCACGCGCGCAAGATCCCGTCAGAATCATCCGTTTCAAGCCGCCCGCTACGAATCCCAGCAAAAACTTGGGAGCGATTAAAGGAACGACCTGCGGTTTCGCGGACTAATTGAGTCATTCCCAAAACCGCGAACCAAGGAGCAGATTCGCCTAAATTGCGCATAAATCAACCCCTTGGTCGCATAGTGCGACACGCATCGACAGCACTCGGACTGGATTAGTCACTGAGTGGGAGTAGCGGGAATATTCGCCTGCGAACCTTCTGGTTCGCAGGCGATGCCTAAAACTCATTCCGCGTCTGTTGCTTCTATGAGCATGATGACCGGACGCAGTCCGTCCACGCAGGCGAACACCCCTTTGTCGTCATCGCGCATCCATGTTCCTTTTGGCTGAAGAGGTTCCCCGCGGGAAAGCGATGCGGCCATTGCTTCTATGGGCTTCCGCGCATACTCGCACAGGCCGCTCGGCTTGCGTTCGCCGTCGCTGACGAACACCTGCCCGGCTTTATGGAAAGGACAAGGGCCGAATTGTACATATTGTCTTCTCGATTTCGAAACTTTAAAATAATTCGAGTTTCGAAACCGAGAAGGAGCGGACGATGGCTTGGGTAGACCGCAATACGTACATGGAGCGGCTTTGGGCGCTCGAGGGCACCCGGGACATCAAGGTGATCACGGGGATGCGCCGCTCCGGCAAGTCCGAGCTCACGAAGGCGTTCTCCGCCTCCGTTGCTCGGAAGGACCCATCATCCAACAACGTCTACATCGACCTGTTGGACCTCGACAACGAGCCGCTGCTCGAGTACCACGCGCTGCATCGCGAAATCATAGAGCGGCACAAAGAGGGCACCCGTAACCGTCTCTTCATCGACGAGGTGCAGCTGTGCGAGGGTTTCGAGAAAGCAGTTAACAGCATTCACGCACGTGGCGGATGGGATATCTACCTCACAGGATCGAACGCGTTCCTCCTGAGCTCGGACCTGGCGACCCTGTTCACGGGGCGCCACAGGGAGGTCCACATCCTCCCCTTCAGTTTCGGCGAATACCGCTCCTACTTCGGAGAGCGAGGGGCCGTCGACGACGACTTCGACGGATTCATCAGACGCGGCGGGCTCGCCGGGTCCTACGACTACGATGACATCTCGGAGTCGTACGGCTACATCCGCGACGTCTACAAGACCATCCTCACGCGCGACCTCGTCCAGAAGTTCTCGCTGCCCGATTCCACCGTGCTGGAGAGGCTGGCCGAGTACATGATGGACAATTCCGGCAACCTCAACTCGCCCAACAACATCGCCAACGTGCTCGACGCCAGCAGGGTTCCCACCAACCACGTCACCGTCGGACGCTACATCTCCTACCTCCGCGACGCCTTCGTCTTCTATGAGGCGAAGCGCTACGACATCAAGGGGAAGAAGTATCTGAGCACGCAGGCGAAACATTACGTCTGCGACTCGGGAATGCGCTATGCGGTCCTGGGGACACGCAACATGGACTGGGGCCGCATGTACGAGAACGCGGTCTTCCTGGAGCTAATGAGGCGAGGCTACGAGGCTTACGTCGGGAAGTTGTACCAAAAGGAGGTCGACTTCGTCGCGAAGAGAGGGTCGGAACTCGTCTACATCCAAGTAAGTGACGACATCAGTTCCGAATCGACGCTCGAGAGGGAGCTCGCGCCGCTCCTGTCCATCCGGGACGCGTTCCCGAAGGTCCTCGTTGCCCGTACGAAGCACGAGCCCTATACCCGGGAGGGCGTGCTCGTGCTGGATCTCGCGAGGTGGCTGCTCGGCGAGCAGGGGTTCTGAGCGTAGCGTGGGGCTATCGCGGGATTCTGCCGGATAAGAAAAAGCCGAGGGAAACGCCCCAGCACCTGGAAGCCCGCCTGGCGGAAAATCAGCTACTTCATATCATCGCCCGCGCAGGAGTTCGAACGCGCGCAAATCGATCTGGACGCAAGCGAAGCCCCCAGCCAGCTCCGCGACTCATGGGCAAGCCACCTGAGACTGCACATTTCTCCTACCAGCAATGAAGACCTGCGACCTGCAGTTTTGCAAACTGCTTGAAAGCCACCTGCGTTGATTCACTTCCTATTGCAGCTGGCTGCTTGCACGCGAAAAGACATTTGGGTTTCAAAACGGGCGTTTTCGTCAATATCGAGCCTCTAAAGGCTGCCCGCTGTGCGCCTTGGGACAAAAACAAAAACTCAATGTCCTGAGTTTGAAAATGGTTTTTGAAGTTGTCCCGGCTTTTGCCCGGAAGCCGACGAAGCGTGCCGCCGCGTCATGCGGCGGCACGTGTTCCGCGGCGGTGCCGAAAGCCGGGTGCAGCTGAAATGACGGGACGGTAGAATCGAGGCCATCGAGCGGGGGTCGGGTTCAGTCTGAATCTTCCAATATCGTTTCTTTTACGGCGTCGCTTACTTCGCTTTGGCTTGATACCCCTCGTAGGATCAGGCGAATAACAACACCGATCAGGCTGCCAAGCGTCGCTTACTTCGCTTTGGCTTGATACCCCTCGCCCCATGTCCACATCGCGTCGATGATGGGCTTGAGGCTCCTGCCCGTTTCGGTAAGCGAGTATTCAACACGCGGCGGTACCTCGGGGTACACGCGCCGCACGATGAGCCCCGCATCCTCCATGGCGCGCAGGTTGGTGGTAAGGACTTTCTGCGACACCTTTCCCACGCTTCGCTGCAGCTGGCCGAAGCGCATCGTTTCGTTCATGAGCAGATCGCGCATGATGAGAAGGCGCCACTTCGATCCGATGAGCTGAACACAGGTCTCTACGGGACAAGAGGGCAATTCCGAACGTTTTTGGGGTTCTTCGTTCTTGAACTCTGTGAACGTTTCATTCGAAGACATATGAAACTCCTGTTCAACAGTTATAGTTACTATTAGGTACCTATAGCACAAAATAGTGCTTACTTACAAATTAATTGCAATGATCATACCATAGGCGATGTCGTAAGGAAGAACGCGAAAAGCGTTTGAAAAGAAAGGACGTTCCTATGAAGAAGACCGAATGCACGACCGTTGAGCTTACGACGGGCTCCGTCAGCGTCTATGATTTCGGCACCGCGAAGCTTCACGCCTATCAGACGAACGATCTCATCGACGACGAGGTGTTCGTCGTCGAGAAAGCCGGCAAGGGCTTCGTTATCGAATACCCGCCCTTCTTCGCGAACATCGAGGAGCTGAGCCGTTATATCGCGGAGCAAGGCATCGAGATCGAGGGCATCGTCGCCGCGTACCACATGGCGGGGGCGAGCTTTCTGCCCGGCGTGCCTGTGTACGTCACGAAGGAGGCCGACGAGTACGGTCGTGCCGGCGGCGGTAAGGCCCTGATCGACGGGTTCGCCGCCGCATTCGGCGATGCCTTTGACGCGTCAATCCCCACGGATGTTCGCTTCATCGAGGGGGACGAGCTTGAACTTGCCGGCGTGAAGATGGGCATCGTGCGCAACAGCGACGCTTTCGACATTGAGATTCCCGAGCTTAACGTCGTCTACACGCACATGCTCGGGCATGATTGCCACTCCATCGTGGCGGGCGCGGGCCATGCCGATGCCGTCATCGCCCAGCTGAAAGGCTATCAGGACAAGGGCATCGATCTTGTGCTGACGAGCCATTACACTCCCGAGGGCCTGAAGGACGCGCAGGTTAAGATCGACTATCTGGAGGAGTTGAAGCGGATCGCCGAGCAAAGCGCCGACGCTTCCGCGTTCAAAGCCGCGGTGCAAGAGCGCTATCCGGAGTATGCCGGCGAGAATTATCTGGATATGACCTGCGGGTTCTTTTTCGGAGCGTAGGCAGAGGAGATTTTCGGGCCCTGCCTGTCTTTGGGTGCAGGCGGGGCCGCGCCGAGGCGTGGGGAAAGTCAGGTTCGGGCGCGGGGGGGATGCCGTTATGAACGTTTCAGAGTTTCTGGGGTCTTTCAAGGCTTGCGAAGGGGTGCCGGTTGATGCTGTTCCGAGTCCCGATGAGGTGGACGCTGCATGGTGCCTGCGCTTTCTGCGGGCAATCCGGGACGTGTCGTTTGCCACCGTCGACGAAAGCGGCCTGCCTTCCGTTCGCGTTATAGACGTGATGGCCGTCACCGAAGATAGTCTCTTTTTTCTTGCTCCGAGGGGCAAGGCGTTTCACGGGGATGTTGTGCGCGAGGGCTATGTGGCGCTTGTGGGGCAGACTTCGGACTACAGGACGTGTCGCTTGCGCGGACGGGTGGTTCGGCCCGAGGGCGCAGAGCTGCAGCATGCGTTGGTGGACGCGATGTTCGAGTTGAACCCGTCGATGAACCTGATATACCCTGGCGATGCTCGCTACATCTGCGACGTGTTCTGCATTACGTCGGGGCAAGGCGAATACTTCGACTTGGGGCGGCAGCCCATCTTCCGTCGCTCCTTCGCATTCGGGCCCGGGGGCGGGGCGGGAGTTGCTGCCGGGTCCGTCCGAACGTTCGTTATCACCGATCGCTGCGTCGGATGCGGAACGTGCGCCGCACGCTGCCCGCAGGGCTGTGTTGAAGCGGGCGTTCCGTTTGCAATAGAGCAGGAGCACTGCCTGCATTGCGGCATCTGCCAAGAGGCGTGCCCGGAGGATGCGATCGAGCGCAAAAGGCTGGAGAGGTAGGGAAGAGGATGTCGAAATCGATGGGCGATGGGGCGAAGGGGCAAGCAGTAGCGCTTGCGGATGCGCTCGCCGAGGCCGAGGCGGTTGTCGTGGGCGCCGGGGCGGGACTTTCGGCTTCGGCGGGCTACGCTTACGCCGGCGAGCGCTTCGAGCGGTATTTCGGCGATTTCGCTCGAAGGCACGGGTTCTCCGATATGTACGCCGGCGGGTTTTACCCCTTCGGTTCTTCCGGCGAGCATTGGGCGTATTGGAGCCGCTTCGTTTGGGTCAACCGATACGCCCCTATTCCCGGCGATGTTTACGACGACTTACGAGAACTTGTCTCGGAGAAGGATTTCTTCGTCGTGACGACCAACGTGGACCATTGCTTCCAGCGATCGGGATTTCCGAAAGACCGCCTGTTCTACACCCAAGGCGACTACGGGCTTTTCCAGTGCTCCGGCCCGTGCTGCCGAGAGACGTGGGATAACGAGCAGGCGGTGCGGGAGATGGTTGAAGCGCAGGGATTCATCGTCGCAGCGGACGGCGAGCTGCTCGAGCGCGTTGACGCCCCGCCGACTATGTCGGTGCCCGATCGGCTCGTTCCTCGCTGTCCCCGATGCGGGCGTCCTGCCGCAATGAACCTGCGGGTTGACGGCACGTTCGCGGAGGACGCGGGGTGGCACGAAGCGGCCCGGCGCTACGAGGACTTTCTTCGCACACGGCTTGACGGGCGGCGCGTCTTGTTTTTGGAGCTTGGCGTGGGCGGCAACACGCCGGGTATTATCAAGTATCCGTTCTGGGGAATGTGCGCGCAGAACGCCCATGCTCGATATGCGTGCGTGAACTTGGGCGAGGCGTGGGTTCCCGAAGAGCTTCGCGATAGCTCGATTCTTCTGAATGCAGACATTGCAGAAGTGCTGAGGGGGATGAGGAGGCTGTGACCGGTTTGAAGAACGCCGATGGACGAGTTGGTCCCGCCGGGATGGAGAACCTGCCGAAGCTCGTCGAGATGCTGTGCCTTGAGCGCGGGCTCGATGCGGACGTGCCTGCCAGCCCCCTTGCCCAGTGGGAGACTTTTCGCGCGCTTGTGAACACGCGGCCGCCTTGTTCCGCGAGCGAGGAGTTTCTGTCATTGCAAGACGAGCTGTTGCAGGGCGTTATCGCGTGGCGTGGCGTCACGGATGCGCGTGAGGTTTTGCCTGCGGCAAAGGATGAGCGGCTTGCCCTTTGGCGCGGCGACATAACCACGCTTCGCGCCGATGCCATTGTGAACGCGGCGAACTCTCAGATGCTGGGTTGCTTCGTGCCCGGGCATTTTTGCATCGACAACGCCATCCACACTTTTGCCGGCGTGCAGCTGCGTCTTGAGTGCGCGCGTCTGATGAAAGCGCAGGGGCATGCCGAGCCTTCGGGTGCTGCGAAGGCGACGGATGCCTTCAATCTTCCGAGCGGGCACATCATCCACACGGTCGGGCCTGTCGTCGAAGGCTCGACCGACGATGAGGATCGCGCGTTGCTTGCGAGCTGTTATCGCTCTTGCTTGGTCGCGGCGAACGATTTGGGCTGCAAAACCATCGCGTTTTGCTGCATTTCGACGGGCGTGTTCGGCTTTCCGCAAGAAGAAGCCGCGCCGATTGCCGTCAACGCGGTGGTTAGCTGGCTTGACGAGCATTCTGGAAGCTCTTTCGAACGCGTGATTTTCGATGTGTTCGGCGATGAGGACTTCGCGCTGTATCGAGAGCTGCTGGGGTGAGCCGAAGTTCGATTGCGTGCCGAACGCGGCGAGTCGATTCGCGGCGCGATCCGCCCTACCTGAGCAGCGCATCCGCAATCAGGGAGCCGCCGTAACCTACGAACGCGCCGATGGTCATTTCTACCTGCGGTCTTCGAAATGTATGCGACTCGGCCGCAGATCGTGCATCTGCGTGCGGCTTCAACTCATCGACGCGGTTTCGGCGTGATAGACGGCAAGCGGCGCTTCGTCACCGAATCGAAATTCGGCTGAGAAGCCGCCAAGAGAACCGATTGCCGGTGATAAACGAAGGAGGCCCGACCGAACGGCTACAATACGTTTTTCATACGGGGGTACCGTCCTCCGTCGTATGTGCGAGATGGCGTTGGCGCTCGGGGCGCGAGGAAGCAAGCCCTTGCCGAAGGGGCGTAACGCGAAAGCAGGGTTCGTTCGCCGTTGCATTCGCGTGTTCGACGAAGAGGCAACTGTCGGGTCCCGTCAAGGGTCGTTGGGGCTGAGGGCGGCGCGGGAGCAGGTCCCGAAGGCGGCCTCTGGATCGAAGCATTCCCGCTGGACAAGGTAACGTTTTGAGGTGTTTTACAACTGAAAGCCAAGATTTCGCATAGGGAGAACGTGCAAACCGATAAAGCGGAAGGTCAAGTCCGCCGATCATCGTTTGCTCTGGGCGTTCGTCAGGCGTTCATGTACTACGGCGTGTCCATCGCGCAGACGGTGGTCGAGTTCGGCGTGTTCGCGCTTGCGCAGCTCGCTTTGCCGACGGGCGTCGCAAACGGAATCGCCGTCGCATGCTCGGGCTCGTTCAACTTCCTCATGAATCGCAACGTCACGTTCAAGGCGGCGAGCAGCTTCTGGCGCAGCGTGGCCATGTTCGTCGCCTTGTACCTTTGGAACTTCCTGTTCGGCACCTGGTTCATAGCCTGGGCGGCCGCAACGTTCGGTTGCCCGGAGGCAATCGGGAAGTTCATCACCATGGCGATGCAAGGCATCTGGGGTTTCTGCCTGTGCAAATGGGTTATCTTTAAGTAAGGGCGGGGCGAATTCGACGACGGATTGCGTTCGCATCGCGTCAGCGCCGACGTTTCGCGTTGAGCCCGAACGCGGGAAACCGCGCCGGTTGCCTCCGCGTCAGCGTTGCGCCGATCAATGCCCGCGATGCTTCTGCTTGCGTTTCAGCTTCCGCTGCTCGAAGCGCGCCTCGGCCTCTTCCGCGCGGCGTCGGCTTCTCGCGTGGGTCGACTTTCGCTTCATCATTTCTCGCTGCTCCGCGAGCGCTAGCTGCGCCTTGGTGCTCATCGCCGGCTGCTTGAGGGTTCTCGATGCCTCGCGCAGGCGTCGCTTGGGGTTCTTCGCGGGCTCGTGCTTCTCCGCGGGCTCGCCGCCGGAGAACGTGAGCTTCTCCCATTCGCTTAATACGAACTGCAGGATTTCCTCGTCGGAGGGCTCCGCGCCGAAGACGATGCGGGCGATGCCGTACCTTCCGTCCTCGACGTGCTCCGCCAGCCCGACCCAGAACTGGCCGTCGTGATATACGGTCAGGGTGGACGACACGCTGATCTGCATGGTTTTCCTCCTTTGTGTAGATGACCATGCAGAGAAGGGACAACCAAGGAGGCAGGTTACTGATGCGGACTCCCGCACGCCCACGACTACCCGACGGGGACTGTGTTTTCATCTCTGATGGGCGCATTGTAGCATGGGCGAATTGATGTGGCGAAAGGTTGCTTCGTGCTGTTTCGTCGTCGGAACCCTCTGCTTATCACGCTTCTGCTGCGACGGCGCCGGCTAAGCATTTGAGCTGCGCAAGAGGGGATCTGTGCTCGGTCTCGTTTTCGTAGATAACATCGCGCATTTTTGGCGTTGCTTTTCAGCTGCGAGTCTTTCCGTCAGCGTTGCGTAGAAGGCCTCGGGCGTGATTTCCGTGGCGAGCCCCGACACCTGCCCGTCGCCGGTTTCCAAAACCGTCCAGGTTCCGTCTTCCAGCTCTCCGAAGTCGACGGTGTAGAAGGGACTGGCGAACCCCTCCATGCGCGCGACCAGGTCATCGGCAGGCTTCGGGCAGGTCGGGGGCTGCATGGAGTTGCCTGACAGGGTCAGCAGCCGCCCTCCGAGGTAGAATCCGCGCCACTCGTTGGTTCGCATGGCGTACCGCTTCAGCTCGACGTATTGCTTGCAGACGATCCCGCCCGTGTACGGGTCCCCGCGCAATCTGATGAACTCCTCTGTCAGCTCGTCGCATTCGTCCTGGGTGAGCGGCGTCTCGATGCGCTGTGGGAACCCCGTCTGCTTAACGGACTTCACGAAGTCCTTCATCATGAACGCGTCGAAGGCGCCGTTGACGACCCCCGCCGACATGCGGTCGCCGAAAACGACCATGCGCGGCGTGTCGCCCGGGTTGATGAGCTTGCAGGCGTTCGGGAAGCAGTGCATGAGCTCGTACGCCTCGGGGCTTGTGATCAGGCCGAGGCCGAGGCGCCCGCATTGCCTGTGGAAGCGGGCGTACTGCTTCGGGGTCATCATCCAGCCCCGCCAGATGCAGGTGGTTGGCTCGTTTGCCGGGCGGTCCAGCTTCAGGTTCGATCCCTCGTCGAACTCGTCGAAGTTGCAGAGTCGGACGTCAAGCTCCGCCATGTCTTGAACGGCGCGGTGCTCGGCGGCGAAGACGTCATCCGGCTTGTCGCGATCGAAGTACGAGCAGGGGAGCAGGATCGTCGTCTTCATGCCTAGGCTCTTTCGTAACGGGGCGGGTGGTTCGCTATGGGGGATCGTACCGGCTGGGGGCGATGCGGGTGTCCCGAGTGTGCGTTGTGTTAGACCGCTTTGGATACTGGGACTTTTCCTATAATCTTTCTTGCTTA
>CALADF010000047.1 GCA_937890835.1 uncultured bacterium | reverse complement strand
GCGCAGCGTCGCCGAACGCCCGGGCAAGCTCGCGAAGCTCCGCAGGCGTCGCCTCGGCGGCAACGACGCCCGTCTTGGGGTGCGGCAGCGCCGATGGTCCGAGAATGCGCGCGGGAAGCGGGTCCGCCTTGCAACCCGATCCGCAGTAGACGATCTGCAGCACGATGCGAGCGCCAAGCTCATGCATACGCTCGACGAAGGAGCGCCAGGTCGCGGCGAACGAATCGTCGCAGGCGGAGATCATGTGCGGGTACGCGACGCCGTCGGGTCGCACGTAGGCGTACCCGGTGATGACAACCCCCGCGCCGCCCCGGGCGAGCGCTTCGTAGCGCGCCAGCATCGCGTCCGTCGGGCGGCCATCCGAAGTGGCCAAGCCGTCGAAGGTGGCGGCGCGAACCAGTCGGTTTCGCGCGCGCATCGAGCCTATCTCCCACGTCTCGAACACGCCCTCCGCCATGCCGGCATCTCCCCTTTCGCTCGCCCGCTTGTCTCACGTGACACGTCGGCCGCGCACGCCGCGTCCGCCGCAGCCCTCGCACCCGTGCCGCACGACCACCCGGGTCGAAGATGACGGGCGCACGGCATGCAACCAGCCGTCGAAGCCGCACGAAGCGCCTCCGCCGAAAGAGACGAAAGCGCTTCGTGATCTCATCTGCTGACGCGCATCCTCGTTTACGCGTAGAACAGAATCTCGTTGTACGTGGGCACGGGCCAGAAGCCGCGCTCGACGATGATCTCCATGCTATCGACCGCCGCGCGCAGATCGTCCATAACCGGGATGATCTCGTGCGCGTTCATGTTCGCGCGCTCCTGCTGATCGGCCACCTCCAGCGAGGCGCGATGCAGTTCGTGCAAACGGCTGAGCAGCCGGTTGATCTGCGCGGCGCCTTCGAGCAGGCGGCGCAGCTTGTCCTCCTGGAACGACTGCTCGATGTCGGGGGCCACCGCGCGCACCTCGGCGATGTGGCGCGCCACCTCGGCCGCGAACTTGTTGATAGCGGGAAGGTAGTCGCGACGCACCAGGCGCTTCATCGTGCGGATCTCGATGTTCATGACCTTGTTGTACTTCTCGAGCTTCACCTCGTAGCGGCTACGCACCTCGGTCTCCGACAGCACGCCCATGCCCTCGAACAGCTCAATCGATTTCGGGTCGACGAAGCACGGAAGCGCGTCGGCCGTGGTGGGATGGTTCGCCAGCCCGCGGCGCGCCGCCTCGGCCTCCCACTCCGCCGAGTAGCCGTCGCCGTTGAAGATGATGCGCTCGTGATCGCGCAGCGTATGCTTGATGTAGTCGATGGCGGCGGACTCGAACGCATCGGGCGCTACGTCCTCCATCTTGTCGGCGAAGTCCTTGAGCGATTTCGCCACGGCGGTGTTCAGCACCATGTTGGCGTCGGACAGGTTCACCTCCGAGCCCGGCATGCGGAACTCGAACTTGTTGCCGGTGAAGGCGAAGGGGCTGGTGCGATTGCGGTCGGAGTTGTCCTTGAGGAAGTTCGGCAGCACGTCGACGCCCAGATCGACCGCCACGCGCTCGGCGGAGGTGTAGTCGTGGTCGTCGATGAGAGCCTCGACCACCGCGCCCAGCTCATCGCCCAAATACATGGACACGATGGCGGGCGGCGCCTCGTTGGCTCCGAGGCGATGATCGTTGCCGGCGCTTGCCACCGACATGCGCAAAAGCTCCTGGTACTCGTCGACGGCCTCGATGACCGCGGTCAGAAACACCAGGAAACGCAGGTTCTCCATGGGGTTCTCGCCCGGATCGAGCAGGTTCTTCTTGCCGGCGGAAAGCGACCAGTTGTCATGCTTGCCGCTGCCGTTGATGCCTTCGAAGGGCTTCTCGTGCTGCAGGCACACCAGACCGTGATGACTGGCCAGAAGACGCATCTTCTCCATGGTCAGCAGGTTCTCGTCGATGGCGCGGTTGGCGTTCGAGAAAATGGGAGCCAGCTCGTGCTGCGCCGGCGCCACCTCGTTGTGCTTCGTCTTCGCCGGCACGCCGAGCTTCCACAGCTCCTCGTCGAGCTCCTTCATGAACTCGTTGACCGTCGGGCGGATGGCGCCGTAGTAGTGCTGTTCGAGCTCTTGGCCCTTGCAGGGCGGGTAACCGAACAGCGTGCGGCCCGTGAGAACAAGATCGAGGCGTTTCTCGTAGTCCTTCTCGGAGATGAGGAAGCACTCCTGCTCGGCGCCGACCGTGGCGATGACGCGATCGGTGTGCTCGCCGAACAGGTCGAGCACGCGCTTGGCCTGCTCCTCGATCACCTTCATGGAGCGCAGCAGCGGGGTCTTCTTGTCAAGCGCCTCGCCGGTGTAGCTGCAGAACGCGGTGGGGATGCACAGCACCTCGTCTTTGATGAACGCGTAGCTGGTGGGATCCCATGCGGTGTAGCCACGGGCCTCGAAGGTGGCGCGCAGGCCGCCGTTGGGGAAGCTCGACGCGTCCGACTCGCCGCGGATGAGCTCCTTGCCCGAAAAGCTCATGATGGCGCGGCCGTCGCCCGTGGGGTCGATGAAGCTGTCGTGCTTCTCGGAGGTGATGCCCGTGAGCGGCTGGAACCAGTGCGTGTAGTGCGTGGCGCCCAGCTCGATGGCCCATTCCTTCATGGCGTGCGCCACGACGTTGGCCACGTCGATGTCGAGCGGCTCGCCGTCTTTGATCGTGCGCATGAGCTGCTTGTACGTCGCGGAAGGCAGACGCTCCTGCATCGTGTGCTCGTCGAACACCATCGAGCCGTAGATTTCCGATACCCTGGCCATAAAACGCGCTCCTCATCTCGTCCTGCAGAACAGCCCCGGACGCGGAAGCGCTTGCCTCGCGAGCGCGCGCTCGCGAGCATCCGGCGGGGCGATCAGGTCATATTCGGGATACGATACCATTTTGCCTTCGCTGTGCGCGCGGCAAATCAGACCTAATAAATTACCGGTCGAATGTTTCGGGAAGTTTGCCGCCGGGAACCGCCCCACCCCAGCAGCCAGCCAAGGGCGTTCGTCGGGAACCGCCCTACCCCAGCAGCCAGCCAAGGGCGTTCATCTTGCGAATACCGTCGAAGTCGGATTCGGGATCTCTCCAGAAATTATTGGACTAGGATGCAAAAACTTTTCCCTCTCCGGCGCGCTTCGGCGAAGAGGACATCCGCTTCAGCACGCTTCGTTGAGCGAAATTGACACATGTGTCACTTTCGCTCAACGAACGGGGCCGCAGCGGAGCGCGGGCTCGGGGCGAGAGCACGACTCGCTGCGGCGCGCGGGCTCGGGACGAGAGCGAAGCCCGCCGCGCCCGCGCCCCCTACAACAGCATCTCGGAAAGAGCCGTCAAACCCTCCCCGATCGCGCCGATCGCGCCGACGATCAGGCCGTCCCACGCGTCCTCGAGCGAGGCGAACGCGCCCGCGATCGCCTCGAGGGCGACATCGACTCCCCGCTCCGCCAACGCGCCCGCTCCGTCGAGGAGCTGCGCGGGATCGACCACCTGGGACGCCACGACGACCACGCCGAGCAGCGCCGCCGCGCGAAAAAGCTTCCCACCCATGAACGCCTCCTTCTTCCGCTTTCTGCACGCAGGGCACGTCCTCGCCGACCGCGGGCGCTCCGTCCCGCAATGCGCGCAACGCGCGAACCCCGTCGCGAGAAGCGCCCGCAGCGCATCGCGGTACTCCTCGGTCCCGGGCACGCGCTCGTAAGGCCCCTTGAACGAACGGCGGAACAAAAGCGCCAGGTCGTCCCCGAAGGCGTTCTCGGGGAACACGCCGTGCTGAGCGGAGTAGGGAAACCTCCGCGCAAGCGCGTTCTCGGCGCGCACCTCGGCGGGCAGGCGGTCGGTCTCGAAGCTGTCGAGCGGATGCACGCCGAACAACATGCGGAACACCATGACCGCCACCAGGAAATCGTCGCTTCGCGAGGTGAGCGGTGCCTTCCCCAGCCCGGCTTCCAACATCTCCGGCGACTTCTCCAACGACTCGACCACGGGAAAGACCACACCCTCGGCCTCGTCGATGATCTGAACCGAGTCCAAGTCGACCAAGCCGAGCCGGTCGGCTGCGGCATCGTACATGAAGTTCGCCATGTTCACGTCGCCGATCACCACGCCGAGCCGATGCATGCCCGTCACGACATCGCACGCACGCACGGCCATATCGACGCGCTGCGAGAGCCCGGTCGCCGGATCGGCGACGACCGCGTCGAGCGAGGAACCCGCCAGCCGGTACATGGTGAAGCCGGCCCACGCTCCCTCGTCGTAGATCGACGACACCGGCCACGCAGCGCAGATCTCCGCGCGATTCCTCATACGGGCAAGCGCCTCCACCTTGCGACGGCGCCCCTCCGAGCGATGCCCCTCGGCGAGCACCTTGCACGCCAGATCGATCTTGCGCCCCGTAGCGTCGTGCGCGGAATCGAACAGCACCGGGAACACGCTTCCGCGCCCGCCAGCACCTAAGCTCTTCTCGTCTTCGAGGAAAATCGTGCCGCCATCAGCGCTATCATACGTGAGCATAATTTTCCTCCTTCACTCTCCCATGCCATGCGAAGCGACACCGCGCGCCCTTGCGAGCCTCGATCACCATGCGGACGCGAACGACATCGTCGGGGGGAAGCGTCTCCAGCAGAGTCTCATCGTCGCGAGAGAAGGCGTCCGGGAAGAGCGCCCCGCTTGCCACGCGCTCCGAAAAAGCCGCGTCGGACCCGCGAACCACGATGATGCTCCGATCGTCTGCCACCGCGTCGAACAGCGCGCCGAAGTCGTCGGGAGACGGCGCACTCGGCGAGAACGACGCGTCCAGATACGGGCGCATGCGCGGGTCGTCCATATGGCGCGGCGCTTCGAGCAAGCTCGCCAGCGCCTCCTCCCGCTGATCGCCGACGGGAAGGGAGCCCGCAGGGCACAGCGCGTCGAACAGCCCGTCGGTCATCATCGCCCAAGCGCGCACGCGCTCGACCGAGCCGAACGTCCATGCGGAAAAATCGAGCAAGCTCGTCGTCTGAAACGCCGTCTGACCCTTGTGCGGCACGGCGGCCAGACGCACAGCCCCGTCGTCCCCGAGCGTGATGATGCCGCCGTCGCCGCAGTAGCCGAAGTGCAGGCAGCCCGTTCGCTCGTTGTGGTAAACCGCCATGAACGTGGCCAGCAGGGAGCTGAGATCCCGCCCGTCTCTCGCCGCGTTCTGAATGGCGTTGTACGCCGAGGAGAACGCCGTCCTCACTGCGAGCAGGCCCGATTCGTCATCGACCTCGGGTTGCGGGACGAACGCGCGCTTCGCCATGTCAAGCCCCACGCCGACCGCGATGTCGGCCGCCATCGCGCCGAGCCCGGCCGACCCCATGCCGTCGGAGAGGAACGCCAGGCAATGCGGCCCGTGGTGCTCCACGCGAAGCGCGTCTTGGTTCCCCGCGCCTTGCCGCTGATGTCTCGTCCCCGCCTCGGTGAATCGATACGCTTCCATGATCTTCTCCGTTCGTGATTCGCAATCGTATGACCGGTTAGCACACGATGCGCACGCGGCTCGGGTCGACGCGGATGGTGTCCACATGCTGCGTCCAGGCGCTTTGATCGTCGGTGTAGGCCACCGCGCGCTTGCCCGTCATCGAAGAGGACGCCTCGCCGATGAGCTGGTAGACCGTGCGCCAGCACTCGATGTTCTGTTGATCGCCCAGATAGCACACCGCATGGGGGATCTCCACGCTCTCACCGTCGCGCGTCACCTGCGAGGTGGCCGGTCCCACCTGACGCAGCACGTCGTCGTCGACCTCCCCCATGCCGATGGCGAAGGTCTCGCACGAGCGCGTGCGGTTGCGATCGGCCAGCTCGCGCACAAGATACGGCGAGAGATCCTTGCGTGCGCCGTCCTCGTCGGTCGGGCAACCATCGGTCACCACCACGATGAGCGAGCCCGCACGCGCGATACGCTCGCGATCCTGGCGCGCCTTCGCCTTATCGATCTCTGCGAGAGCCCGCCACAGCGCCTTCTCCATCATGGTCACGCCCGAGGCGGCAAGATCATCGGGAAGGCGTCGTTCGTCGAACGCGCGCACATCGGTCATCGGCACGACCTCGCGCACGTCCGATGCGAACGTCATGACGCCGAGGTTGTAGACGATGCCGTTGCGCGTCGAGGCCGACAGCATGGAGCCGGCGATGGCGGGCAGGCCCTTCCTCACCGCGAAGTCGACCATCTCCTGCCCGACCGAGTACGACGTATCGATGAGCACGATGGTGTTCGACTCGTAGGCGCGGGGAGAGGCGATCGCGACGCGCGGCGATCTGCTCGGTGACGAGGAGGGAGTCGAACGTTTCAGCCAATCGAACATGGGGCTTCCTTTCACGCGGCATCTTCAAGATGCCCCCATGGTAGGACGCCCTTCGCGGGCCGTTTGCGCAATCGCGGCCGGGCGCGGAACCCGGAGCGCAGGAGCGAAGGCGGCGCGGGGCGTGGCCGGGCGCGGCGGCGCGGCCGGGCGCGGCGGAGCGGGGCGCGGCCGAGCGCGGCGGCGCGGGGCATGGCCGGGCGCGGCGGCGCGGAGCGAAACGGACGGTCGCCTCTACCCCTCGAGCGGCTCGCCGTGCTCGAGCATCCATCTGACGGCGGCGGGAAAACCCTCGCGGGCGCTGCGGCGATACCACATGAGCGCGGCCTCGGGCATGGCGGGAATGCCGTCGCCGAGTTCGTGGCACACCGCCACGTTGTAAGCCGCCACGATGTTGCCCGCCTCGGCGGCCCGCGTCCAAAGCGCGAGCTTCATCGCATCGCTGCGAGCGACGCCCAGGCCGTCGCGATAGCACACGCCCAGGTTGTACTGCGCGGTGGCGTCGCCGGCCGCCGCCAGCTTCTCGAACAGGGGCACGCACGCCTCGTAATCGCCGCGGTTCCAAAACTCCACAGCCCGATGGAAGTCGTCCAAAAAGCCCTCGTAGCAATAATCATCCGACAGCGGCGTATCGGCCAGATGCACCGCGTTTTGCGCGGGCAGCTCCACCGTTCGCAAAACATCGCCGGACGACGGGGGCGTCTCGTTATCTGGATCCGCTCCCGCGTCCGCACCTGCGCCGATACCCGCAAGATACTCCAGGTACCCCACCTGCACCGCGTCCACCAACGTCGAGGCGTAATGGGTGGGAAGCGCGTCGAACAGCTCCGCTGGCGTCGGACGGTCTTCTTGCAAACGAGACAGCCCCCGCGTCAAAACGGCGGCCAGACGCGCGTCCTCGGAGCGCACCGCACGCACCATCAAACGATCGAGCAGCGCATCGTTGATCGCAAGACCGTGTTTCGAGGCGATGTTCACGCGCGCCTGGCCGCGCATCAGCTCAAGCGTCCCCGCGTCGTGGCGGAGGTCGTCCGCCCGCAGCTGCGCGCCGTAAACGGCAGGCGGGCGCCCCGTCAACAGCGCGTAAAACGTCGCGGCGATGGAGTAAGAGTCGATGCGCGCATCGCAGTACGACACCGGCGATTCCGCCGGGTAATCCTGCGGGCGCTCGATCTCCAACGGAGCGAACCCGGGCGTGGCGCCCGCGTGCTTGTGTTGCAGACGATCCTGCTCGTGGGCGGAGACACCCAGATCGACCAGACGCGTCTTGCACGCTCCGCCGCTCGCGATGATGTTCGCCGGCTTGATGTCGCGGTGAACGAAGCCCTGGAACGACAGCGAGAGCACCTTGAACGACGCGGCGAAGGGGCTCATGATCTCGAGCGCTTTCTCCACGGGCGCCGCCCCCGCGTCTTCACCGAAGCCCTGTGCGATGAGCTGCGCGAGCGTCGGCCCCTCGATGAGCTCCATCACGATGACATAGGGCGCCCCGGAGGCACTCGGAGCGTCGGAAGCGAGCGGCGAACGCTCCCCGGCGGCGCGGGCGGCGGACGCCCGCCCGCCTTCGCCCGACGTGCCAGGGGCGTCGAACCCGGCAACGAGCGAAGCGGAGGCGGCCGCGCCCTGCGACACGACGCGGCCGAACAGAAACGGCGTGGGGAACAAAGGGCTGCGATAGGTGGTCAGATGGAACCACTCGTTCTCCGCACGTTCGCGATCTTCGATGAACTTGACCGCGCAGCGTGAAAGCTCGGGGGTGCGCACGGTCGTGCACGCTGCAGCGCGCACGCATGCCGACGACGCGCTCTCCCCCAAACGCTCGCCAAGCTCGAACTCGAGGACGCCTTCGAAAGTGTCCAACTCGCGAATCGCGCACGCCACCTTGCGCAACGCCAAACGCACCGCGCCATCCGAACCGGAGCCCGCAGCCTGCGCGGAAGGCACCGCGCGCGCGAACGGGTTGCGCGCCGCGGCAGCCGGCAACGCCACATCGCGCGTCGCCTGCGCGGCCCCGTCGCCTGTGGCAGCATCGCCGCCCCGCCCAACCCGGCAGCTCCGCGCATCTTCGCCACCTGCGGCGACGTTACCGCCCCGCCCGTTCCCGTTCGCTATGTCGATCCGCTTGCCCATAGCGGCATTGTATCGCGTCGGAAGCCCGGCGCGCGCAGGCAAACGCGCGAGCCCGACCAAGCGAAGAAGCCCGACCGCTCTCGAGCGCAGCGCCGCGCAACAAGGAGAAGCACGACGAACTCGACACCCCGCCGCCTCCCCGTTTGCGCAAACCCGCCCTTGCCGCGCGCATACCCTGAAACCGTCAGATTGCGAAGCGGTCAGCCGACTTCGCCCGAACCCGACGGAGAGGAACGACCATGTCACTGCTCGAGAAACTCAAGTCCTGGATGAATGCGGAAGACGAAGCCGGATTCCCCTTCGAGGCCGCGGCCTACGGCGTGCGCGAGCTCGAGCCCATGGAGCTGGTGAAAAGCGCCGTGAGCAGCGTCGCGGCGAACGCGAAGAAATGGCCCGACGGCGTGGACTTGCCCGACGTGGTGGAGGTGTGGCTGTCCGCCCAGGATTACGAGTACTACGGCCCGCGCCGCACCTCGTGCGAGAAGCGCATCGCCGACGCCGTCATAGCGTATGCGGAAGAGGAAGGCGCCCTGCTCGAGCGCGTGCCCACCGTGATCATGCAGGTCGATCCCTCGCTTCTGCTCGGCGACGTGCGCACCCAGGCGCGTTTCTCCAACCCCGACGAGCCCATCGTGCGCCCGGCAACCGCGAAGCGCGCCCCCGAGCCCGTCCGCACGGGGCCTGTCGGCGGTGTGAAGACCCAGCTGTTCCGCCCGAACGCGGAACGGGCTCAACCCGCAGCTGCAGCAGGCGCCGCGACGGCGGGCGGGCCGAAGGCAGGCGGCGCGACGGCGGGCGGCGCGCAAGCTGCAGGCGTCCAAATAACGCAAACGGTCGGAACCCCGGCGGAGCAGAAGCCCGCGGGCGCGACGGCGGGCGCGACGCGGGCAGCCGACCCGCAGCCCCCCGCCTGCGCTGCGCAGGGCACGACCTCGAACAACCCGCGCAGCATCTTCGGGAAACCGACGGCGGGCGACGCCGCGACAGCCGACGACGCAGCGCCTGCAGCCGACATCGCGTCCGAAGGCTCCGAGAGCACCCCCGTCTTCACGCCCGCGCAAAGCCCCGAAGGGCTCACCCCCGAGTTCAAGCCCGCCTGGAAGCCCGCCCAAACGGTAGCCAAGCTCATCGACGAGAACCGTCAGATCGAAGTCGTCGACGGCGACACCGTCGGGTGCCTGCGCCAGATCGGCGAGCCCGCGCCCGCCATCGCACTTGACGAATCCGACCACCCTTATGTGTCGCAGCGCCAAGCCCTCTTCTCCTGCGACGAAGGGTCCTGGAGCCTGGTGTCGTTCGGACGCAACGGCACGTCGGTGCAGCGCGACGGCATCTGGACCGAGCTTTCCACCAGCGTGCCCTTCGCCCTGCGCGACGGCGACCGCATCAGCTTCGCGAAGTCGGCGCCGCTCACCTTCTCCCTATCCTAAACGCCGAGAGGAACCGAACATGACCCCGTTGATCACCCCCATTGCGTCGCATCCGGCATGCGCCGTCCCACCCGCAGCACCCACGACCCTCGCCACGCCCGCCGCGAACCTCATGTCGGAAACAGCCGAGCCCATCGCCGCCGACGGGCTCCCCACGCCCGCCGCGTTCGCCGGCTTCTCCGCAGACATCACCCCCGACACCCCGCCCTGCGTCACCCCTGACACCCCGCCCCTCGTCCCCGCCGTATCCACCGAACCCGCAGCCTGCACCAAACCCGCCGCATTCGACGGACCTCTGGCGGTCGGGATCTCCTCCAAAATCGGCCCTCGTTCGCAAAACGACGACTTCGCCGGCTTCGGACGCAACCACGAGGTGTTCGCCGTGGCCGACGGCATCGGCGGCGCCCCTCGGGGAGACGTGGCGGCCACCGTCGCCGTCAACGCGGCAATCAGGGCCTTCGAGGAAGGCAAACCCCTTCCCGAAGCGCTGATCAGCGCAAACGCCGCTGTCATGCAGATTTGCGAATGGCTCGAATCGCCCGAGACCGGCTCCACCCTGCTGCTGGCCGCCCGCAGCGTCACCGAGCGGGACCGCATCGACCTCGTCTGGGTGGGAGACTCGACGGCTTTTCTGCTGCACGACGGAGCGCTGAGCCTTCTCACCGAACCCGACCGGCTCCCCGACAGCAACGCGCTCGTCTCCGCCGTCGGATACCTGCCCGAACCCGCGCCTCGCACCGCCCATGCACGCATTGCGCGAGGCGACCGCGTTCTTTTGTGCACCGACGGCGTGTGGGAAACGCTCGATCCGGCGCGCTTGGCCGAGCTCCTCTCCGCAAGCGAAAACGCGCCGTGGATAGCGGAGACCATCACGCGCGAGGCCGCCGACCGAGGTGGCGACAACGCGACCGCGCTGGTGCTGATTGCGCAGAATGCGGAAGACGACCCGCGCGATGCGCCCGACGAGAAACGCACGCACGACGGCCTCATCGCGCGCGTGCCCCGCGTGCCCTGCACGCCCTCATACCCCGCAAGCGACTACCACGATGAAGGGACGCTCACGCAACCGCCCGCGAGCATCGACGAGATAGTCGCCCGATACGGGTTCGCCCTCGAAGACGACCTCGCCCTGCTCGACCGGATCGACATCGACTAGCGCCGGGCGCCGCAAGCCCGGCCGTTTTGCCCCATATACCCGGCCCACCGCTACCGCCGGCAGCATCCCCGACCCGGCCGGCCCGCTCGACCTGGCCCGAGCAGCCCCAACCGGCCCCGGCCCGTCCACCCGCCCCGTCCATCCTCGACCCGAAGAGGTGCCCGCCATGGCAAGCCCGATCACCTTCACCGTCACGAAACTCGCCGCAGGACTCGCGGATTTTCGCCTCGCCGGCGAAATCCTGCCCGACGACTCCGAAGCCGGCGGCTTCGCCAAGCTGCTGCGCGCAACGCGCGATGACGGCACGCCCGTGGCCGTCAAGCGCTTTCACCGTCACAACCGCGACGGCGCGGACTACGCAGCCGACGGCGAGGCGGCGCTGCGCGAGTTCGAATGCCTGTGCGATCTGGCGGGCGCCGACGGACACGCGCCCGCCCCCTTCGCGCTGGGGACCTGCACCGATAAGCAAGGGCTGACCCATCACGCCATCGCCATGGAGTACGTCGAAGGGTTCACCATCGAGCAGACGCTGGCATCGGGCGTGCTGTCGGGCAACGCGCGCACGCTCGACAAGACGAACGCCATCCTCGAGGCCGCGCTGCACATCATCGACGCCGTGAACGCATGCGACCGCCGCGTGGTGCACCGCGACATCAGCCCCGCCAACATCATCCTGACGATGACCCGCACCGGAGAGGTGAACCGCGCCGTGCTGATCGACTGGGGGCAGTCCATCAGCGCGCGAAGCCCGCTTGTCACCCCCGCGCTCGGCGAGAACCGCAAGCTGGCAACCATCTGCTTCGGCGCGCCGTGCGTGTTCGGCGGGCCGTTCTACTTGATGCGCAACGAGCCCTCGGTCGACGTCTACAGCTTCGGCGCGCTGCTGTACTACATGCGCACGCTCGAGCTTCCCTACGCCGACGTGGCCGCGAACCGCGTCCTCACCCCCGAGACCGTCGAAGTGGTGGCTGCGGCGAAACGCGAGCCGCTCACCCTCGCCAGCAAGATCCCCTCGATGCGCGCTATCGAGAGAAAGCTCGACGGCATCATCGGCGCATGCACCGCTTACGACCCGCACGAGCGACCGGATGGCGCAATCGTGCGGAGGCTTATCGCCGAGACGCTCGCCCTGCCCGATGTTGCGCAGGCCCCCTCAAGCGAGGAGAGCCGCGCAAGGGCGGCGCGCGCGCAGCACGACAGGGGCGACGCGGGCGCCCTCCGGGGAAACGATGCTGCGAGGTCGCGCGCGCATGCGGGAAACGCGCAGGACAGAGCGGGCGGGCAGGGCGAAGGATTCCGATCGTGCGAGACCGTCGCGAGCCTGAACGCGCTTCTCCAGGCCATCGAGCGCAGCAAGCAAACCGCAGGCAACGCCGCTGCGCAGATGGAAGAGCGCGCCGAGCGGACTGCGGGCGATGCCCTGTTCCGCCAAGCAACGGACTGCTTCTACGGCCACAACGGCGCGGCGCGCGACGCGGGGAAGAGCATGCGCCTGCTCGAGCGCGCCGCTGAGGCGGGAAGCGTCGAAGCCATGTTCATGCTGGCGAAAAGCCTGCTGTTCGGCATCGGAACCGGTCAAGACGAGCAGCGCGGCACCCGCTGGCTCAAGCGCGCCGCCGCCTGCGGGCATCCCGGCGCCGAGGCCATGCTGTAGCGCGCGGGGCGTGCTCGCGGGCGGCGAGCGTCATGCGAGTCGTCCGCTGCCGACGCAGCCGCAGCTCACCGGGCCGCCGAGCTGCAGGACCACCCGAAACCCCCGGCTCCGCAACCCGCCGGGCAAGCGGGCGCTTCCGCAGGCCCGCAACCCGCTGTCCCCTTCGCCGCTATAATGAAAACGCCGCGCACGCCCAAAGGCGCAGGGACGGCCCCGACGGCAACTGCGCGGCTCACCTTCGCGAGCAAGGAGCCCCCATGAAGGCAAACGGCCTGGCTTATTTCATCGACGCGCTCTCGCGCTGCGTCGGCGAAGAGCTTTCCTTTTCGACGGTCGACGGCGAGGAGCCCGTCGTCTACACCGACAACCAGCTGCTCGAGCACATCTTGCCGCCGCGCCCCCAGACCAACGACCTCAAGTCGGCGTTTCGCCAGGCGCTGAGCGAAGCAACGGACTCGGGCCTCGGCGAAGAGGAAGCGCGGCTTCAAGCTGAGGAGACCCTGCTGGAGCTGGACAGCAAACCGCGCAGCGCCACCAAGCTCTCGCGGCTCAAAAACCACGCCACGCCCCACGAGGTCGCACAGGAGTTCGCGCTCTCGAACGGCCTGGGGAAAGACCACGCCGAGAACCTCGCGCTGCTCGCACGCGACGCGCAAGACGTCATGCGAAGGCTCGCGCGACGCGAGACGGTGTTCTGCTCCGCAGCCGGCAAGAAAGACGACGGCCGCCGCTTCACCCGCACGCTCAACGCCATCCGCGTCATCGCCTCCAGCGGACGATTCTCCCCGCTGGTCGAAAACGATTTCAAGAAGGCGCTCATCGCCTACTTGGAGGACTCCCACCAATCCCACGCCGTCGGCGACTTCACGAACACGCTCACCGTCCTCATGCGCGACGAGCAGGAGGCCGCCACGCGCGCCATCGAAGCTGCGGATCCGGGCGAGGCCTATCGCTCCTGCCTGACCGCGCGCGTTGAGATCATGGGATACTTGCTGGCCGTGGCGCTGTGCGGCGCCGAAGGAGTCGACGCCCTCTCGCGCGACCATGTGGCACGCGCCGACATTCCCACGCGCTACACCCCGCTCGCCGCAAGCGGGGACAAAGCGGCGCGTGAAGCCTGCCTGGTCGAACAGCTCATCGACGCTGCGGGCAACCTCTCGTTCGGATCCACCTTCGCGCTTGACCGGCGGCGCGGGCTGCTCATCGGCCGCGCACCGGAAGAGCAACCGGGATGCGACGCGCTGCGCGTTCGTTACGTCGCCGACTCCATCGGGTCGAGCGTTTCGCGCACGCACGCCCTCGTGCGCTTCGACGAAAGCCGCAAATGCTGGGAGGTGCTTGACCTGGGAAGCAGCAACGGAACGGCAGTCGCGCACCTCGAGAGCGTCGCCGACGGACGCGACGAGAGCTTCTCCCCCGCCACACTGGCGGACGACCCCGAGACCGGCGAGCCGCTCTCCAACGGCGACGCCCTCCTCCTCGCCCCCACCCGCTATATCGGAGGCGATCTCGGGCCGAGCAGCACCGGCGCCGCCTATCGGTTCGTCATGCTGTAGGAGAGTACGGCGCATATCGAGCGCCCGCTTCGCCGCGCGACGATGCAAACCGCGATCCGCTTCGCGAGGCGTCGCCGCGCGCATCGCGGTGCGGCGAAGTGACGACGAGGCGGTTTCCGAATCTCTTCGCGAAACCGCCTCGCTGGCAGATGCTGCGTAGGACCCGGCTTACGCCTTCTCGATCAGGCACGCCTTCCGCACGCAGCGGTCCAAGCTACCGCGCACCGTCTGGTAATCGTAGCGCGGTTCGCCTCGCTCGATGACATCGACGATCTCCGCTATCTTGGCCTCGGGATAGAAGCGCCAGCCGCTCACCTCATCGCGCGCACGCGTGATGTTGATCGGGCACAGGACATGCACGCCGGCGGGAATTTCCCCGCGCGCGCCCGAGAGCTTCGACTTCACGTTGTCCAAACCGCGCTCGGAATCCAGATACGACCAGAGGCGGTAATCCTTGCCGCCAAGCTTCAGGAACACATCGGTGTGCTCGGCGATGTCGGCGTCCACATCCGCCGTGCGCGCGTCGGCGGTGAGTCCACGCCGTGCGCATTCCTCGCCGACCTTCCAGCCCAAATCCATCTCGCGCAGAAACGAGGGGAACGCGCGCAGCGCACGCGCGACCTCGCCCGCCACCTCGGAGTCGGGGCGGTTCGCCCGCGAACGCAAAGCAACTTCGGCCACATATGAAGCCGGCGTCAGGAACACCTCGATCAGATCGTCGACGACACCCGAGAACCGCACCGTGGTACGCCCCTCGTCGATACGGGGAAGACCTTGGCACGAATCGCCCGTCATCGGCTTATCGGCGATGTTCAGCTTCCTCAGAACCTCTTCGACGAAAGCAAGCGCACGCGGGTCTTCCGCCACCTTCTTATAATCGGCAATTCCTTCGGCATAGGTCTTCTTCGCCCACGCCTTTGTGAAATTCCTCACGTTCTTATACGTCGTCATTCGCCCTCCCTTTGCAAACGCAAACCGATCCTCCGCCAAACAATGCGCAAACCCGACACGTAGCCAAAACTTCTCCGCGCAAAACCTCGCGCAAACCTTGCACGAACTAAACGCCGCCCTTCTCCGGGCGAACACGCCGTTGAAGATCCCGACGGCGAGGCAGCCGGCCCCTACGGCCAACGCGTGCTAGCCGCGATCGCGCTCCCGCAGCACGTCGCGCACCCGCTCGGCGATGGCGCGGATCACAGGAACCGTCACGGAGTTGCCCAGCTGCTTGTACAGGTGCGTGTCGGCAAGGGGCAGCCGGAACGTGTCGGGGTAGCCCTGCAGGCGCGCCCACTCGCGCGGGGTCATCTTGCGGATGTCGCGGTCGTTGAGCGGCCCCTTCACGTTGGTGGTCGGCGTCATGGAGTGCTCGCGCGCGTCGACGATCAGGTTGCGCTCGCGCCCCATGCCCCCGCACACGATGGCGCCCGCCACCTCGTCCAGGCCGCGCACCACGTAGCCGAAGCCGTTGCCCGCCGCCTCGTGGCGCGCCCGATGGCGCTCGAGCGTTGCCAGGTAGGTCTCGGACAGGTAGTAGCGCGCGGGCACCGGGGCCTCGTCCATGATATCGCGGATGACGCACGGGGAGCCCGCGCCCTCGGGAAATTCGAACTCCTCGGGCGCGACGTCCTCGCGAAACGCCACGATGTAGATGCGCTCGCGGTTCTGCGGCACGCCGAAGTCACGCGAGTTGAGGATCCGGTGGAACACCTTGTAGCCCATCTGCTCGAGCGTGCCCACGATCACCGCGAAGGTCTTGCCCTTCTTGTGAATGGGTAGGCCCTTGACGTTCTCGCAGAAGATCACCTTGGGGCGCCGCGCCTCGCAGATGCGCGCCAGGTCGAAGAACAGCGTGCCGCGCGCCATGCCCTTGTAGTCGTCGTCGAAGCCCTGCCGCTTGCCCGCCAGCGAGAACGCCTGGCACGGAAAGCCCGCCAGGCAGATGTCGAACTCGGGAACGGCCGCCTCGGGGATCTTCGTGATATCGCCCGCTATCTGCGCGGGCTCGGAGAAGTTGGCCCGGTAGGTCTTCACGGCGTTGTCGTCGAACTCGCTGACGAACACCGTCTCGATATCGTCTCCGAAAGCCTGCTCGAAGCCGAGGCGGATGCCGCCGATGCCGGCGAACAGATCGATGGACTTATACACTTCATCTCCTGTTATCGATAGCGTTTTCGCGCAGGCCGAAGCAAACGCCCCGTGGCATCAGACGCCCTGCGGCGCGCGAGAACGCGAAGTTCATTCACTGCAAAGAAGGAAAAGTTTAGCACGCGCAAGGCGGTGCTTGTAAAAAACGGGCCGGCGGGCTCGAGTCGCCTCGCGCCCGCCGGCCCGCCATACGTCAGTCGATCACGAGCCTGCGCAGGTCGATTCCAAGATCTTCCGCCTTGCGGCATAGCTCATAGCCGTCCATGCGCTCGATGTCCGCCATGTCGAGCAGCGCCGCGGGGAAGCCGCCGAATGCGGCGGTCCCGCAGCAATCGAGAAGGTACGCGCGCAAAGCTTCGATGTCGATGGTCGCCAACCCGGCTCCTTCCGTTAGCGCAGCGTGATACCTTCGGGAAGCTCGATGCTCGAAAGATCGAACTCGTCATCGTCTTCATCGACAACCGCCTCGGCGACGGCAGGCGCCGCCTCCTCGAGCTTTCCGAACAGCGCGTCGAACGCGTCGAAGCTCGCGCGCGGCACGGCGAACACAACGCGACCAAGCGCGCCCGGATGCTCGTCGATCCACGCCTTGAACAAGCCCGCCACATGTTCGGCGCTCCAGCCCAAGCGCCCACAGCCGAACGCGCCCACGATAAGCGTCTCGCACTCGTTCGCGACGGCGATGTTCATGAACGCCTCGATACGCTGAGCCAAGGCATTGTCGCACTCGCGCTCCGAGCGATGGTTCTCCAGGGCACGCGCGCGCAACGGCTCGGCGATGGCGATGACGTCCGCCTTGCGCACGGCCCCCTGAGAGAACGCGACATCGGGCAGATACGCGGCACGATCCGTGAACAGCTGGCCGCGGCGGTAATCGCGGTTGGCGTCGTGGAAGGTTTCCTTGACGCCGCAGAGCACCTGATACAAGTTGCTTTGCGAACAGAGGATCTGCTCGGGACCGAACGAGCCGTCCTCGTAGGCGCCGCCCGGACGCGTGAACGAGGCGGGGTCGATAAGCACGGTCTTGCCCTTGCCGAAACGGTACAACGCCTCAGGCGCGAACGCGCGCGTCACCACGGCCTCGGTGGCCTCATGCGCGGGCTCAGGCAGCACGAGCGCACGTCCCTCGCCCTCGTCGTACACGCGAGCCGCCTCGACAGTTGCCGCCGTCTCGCTCGCAAACGCGCCCCTCATCAGCGCATTGTGCTTCGCGGCCTGAGCAGCGCGCTCTTCCTTTTCCGCCATGCTAACCTCCGATCACCCCGTGTACGGGGAAACGAGCACGCCCCATCGCGAAAACAGCAAATGTCCTCAGCGGCGCAAACGGGGATCTCTGCCCCTTTTGACCTGCGGGGACGCGGACGCACGATTCCAATGCGCCCCATGATAGCAAAAGCCCCCGGCGAATCGCCGAGGGCTGAAAAGCTACCGAGAAGAAGCGCTTCGGCTACATATACACGCGATCGAGATCGGCAGGGTTGACACGCACCTCGACGTGAAAGTCGTCGTACGCGCTGGGAATGTCGTAAATCACGCCCTTCTTCAGCCCTTCGAGGATAACGTCTTTATTCCGCATGAACTCCGAAAAGCCGTCTTGGTAATACACTTCAGGATGCACCGAGATATCCGTCGTCACGCGCTCCTCCAAGCGGCTAAGCTTCGCGGGCGAATCCTCGCGGTACACCTCCTCCTCGTAAACAGACACGCGCGGCTTCGAAATGACGATGCCGTCAGCCAAGCCCGAGCACTGCGCATTGATGACCAGCGTATTCGGGGCTACCGATTCGTCCGCTACGATCTCGCTCGAGCAACCTCCGCCGTAGACGGTCGAGACGAACACGTCGCCCTCTTCCCCCACTTCGACCGTCTCCGATGCGGTGATAGCCTGATCGAATCCCGATATCGGAAGCTCTTCGTACCGAAGCGAAGAATACTCGCCGAACGCCACGCCCGCGCCCGCGCCCGCCAAAAGCGCTCCTGCGCATACGATCGCCAAAGCCGCCTTTACCGTCCTATTCATAAAACGCCCCCTTGCCGCGTACTTGAGAAACCGCGCCCATCGGCGCCGTCGAGAACCGACCGCCGTCGAAGCCACGCGGATCGAAGCCCGTGCGCATCACCGCCCCACGCGCTCGCGCCTCTTCGCCGCGGAACCCGGAAAACGCCAGCGGAGCCGTCGTGCCCGAGCCGCCCGTATCGCGACCGGAGCCCGGGCGCACGCCTTGCACCGAATCTCGACCTTGCGTGGAGACATCGCCTCCGGATCCAACCGAGCCGATCGCCGCACGACCGTCCGTCGAGGAAGGTCCGCTCGAGCTGCTGCTTAACCCCGAAGCATCAGATGCAGCCGCCTTGCAAGCCATCGCATCATCCGCGTGCTTTCGCATGATCAAGCGCGACAGGAGAAACGAGATTGCCGCAAACGCCATGCTGCAGCCCGCTGCGGCGATGGTAAGGCCAGCGACGGGATATCCCTGGACGAGAAACACCACGCCCAGTCCTAGGCAGAACAAGCTGACCAGGGCCATAAAGCCGCCCGACGCCATCAGGCATGCGACGGCGAAGTTCCAACACCAACGCGCCGCCGTCTTGGCGACGTTCCAGCAAACACCGCCGAAGGAACGCGCCATGCCGCCCACCTCCGCAATCATCCCGCGCGAAGTCCCCGAAGCGGCCGCAGCCCGGGACTCCGAACCGTCGCGATCTGCCTCCACGCCGGATGCGGCCGCCTCCGCTCGCGCCTCCGCGCGAGCCGCGCTCGCCTGCGAAACGGCCTCCTTCGCACGGTCCGAGAACTTGCCTGCCGCACCCGTGACCGCGCTCGCCATCTTCCGAGCGCCGCGCTTCGTCGCGTCGACAGCACGACCCGCCGCCTGAGCCCCGCCGCGAACCGCATCGTCGAGGCGGTCGCCCGCGGTCGGCGAGGCGGTCGCCGCAGCCTCGACGGCATCCTCTTGATCGAACGGAGCTTTTACGTGGTAGGCGTTCAGGACTTCACGCACGAACTCGTTGAAGTCGCCGAAATCCTCGATGGCTTCGGCCTCCGTCATGCCGCCGGACACTTTCATGTCGATATGCTGGGAATATTCGTCGATGATGTCTTTTTGTTCGTCGTCGTCGAGCATACCGATGTTTTTCTGCAATTGAACGAGAAATGTGGCTTTATCCATCGTCGTGCTCCTTCAAAAATCTGCTGACACTTTCCTGAAACTCCCACCAATCCCGCTTGAGCTCGTCCGCGCGAACGATGCCGGAAGCCGTGAGGTGATAGTACTTTCGCGGCGGCCCCTCCATCGATTCACGAAGATACGTTTCAAAATACCTTTCGTTGGTCAAACGCTTGAGCAGCGGGTAGATGGAACCCTCCTTGACGTCGATGGTTCCGGAAATCTCCTCCACCAACTCGTAACCGTACATATCGCGCGCGCGAACCGCTTCGAGAACCATCAGCTCGAGCACGCCTTTCTTGAACTGCACGTTCATAGGGGCATCCACCTCCTTTCACGTTTCGAATATTATGCCTAGTACCTTGCATTGTCAAGTACCTAGGAATGCAGTGTATCGCGATCGATCTGCAATGGGAGGGGGTGTGGGACGAGACAGCGACGAGCGGCGTGTACCTCACCGCCCATTCACATGCGCGAATCCGAGACCGGCGGGCGCCCACGCGCTAACATGCTCAAATCAAAGCCCCTCATGCGCCATATTGCCCGACTTGTATGGTTTTAAAGCGCTCACGACCCCAATATGACGCACGTTGCGCCCCACTTGCATAGCATATGGGTAGCATTTCGGAAGCACGTGCCCCCTATACGCCGAACCGACCATACAAATCGGTTCATCTCGCACCAAGACGCGCCCTTTTTCCGCGCATCAGATAAAAAAGCCCGATCGATCGGCCGCGCAACCGTGCAGCTGTGCAGCCGCGCAATCAACCAGCCGCGCAAATCCAAACACGAGACTCCCCGTCAAGCGCACACGATAGGCTAGACGCGTTGCGGTATGCTTGCCTCGAACGCCACCGCAGCGAAAGAGGATGCCATGACGCGCAGCGAAGACACGAAATGGGAGATGATCCAATCGGCCCTAGCCGCCGAGTCGAGCGGAAAGAGCCCGCGGCTCTTCTCGTCACACCGCACGCTTTTCGGCATTCCCTCGGCTCTGGACGAGGAGATGGCGAAGCTCGATGAAGCGAACGCTGCAAAAGCACGCGAGCAGCGCGTCGCCGCAGCTCGACAGCAAGTCGACGAATCTGCATCCGCAAGCGCGCCCGAAAGGCAAGGCGCCCCAAACGGAATCGCGTCAACCCGCCGCGCGAAAGCACATGCCGCGATAAACGCCTCGAGCCGCGCTCGACGCACCGCCGCGCATGTGGTGCATCCGCTCGAGCCCGTATTCGACCGGCATGCGCGCGTGCTTCTGCTAGGCACCATGCCTTCGCCCAAGTCGCGAGAAGCCGGCTTCTACTACGGGCACCCGCAAAACCGTTTCTGGAAAGTGATGGCGGCACTGTTCAACGCCCCCGTCCCCAAGACGACGCAAGACAAAACAGACCTTCTGCACGAGCACGGTATCGCGCTATGGGATGTTCTGGCCGAATGCACCATCGAGGGAGCAAGCGACGGCACCATCGCCGAGTGCGTCCCAAACGACATCGCGTGGCTTTTGGGAAAGGCGCCCGTCGATGCGGTGTTTTGCACGGGCGCGAAAGCGACCGAGCTCTACCGAAAATACTGCGAGCCCGCCACGCATATGCCGTGCACGCAGCTGCCCTCCACCAGTCCGGCAAACGCCGCCGCCTCCCTCGACAAGCTCATCGAGGCATATCGGGTCATACTGCCGCATTGCCGATAAGATCTCAGCTACAGCGTGGGAATCATATTACGCACCGTGCGCGCAGGCTTGCCGTCTTCCATGCCAAAGCGTCCGCCCATCGCTCCAAACACCTCAACGAATGCGGGAGAAGCATCGTTTTTCCACATGACGCTAACGTGAAAGCACGTATCACGACCCTCTATAGGAACCAACTCGACATTGCAGTCGCGACACATCGCATGATGCCCCGCCACCAAGGAAACCCCGAACCCATGCGATATCTGCAGCATCAACGTGCGCATGTCCCGATAGTACAAAGAAATGTTCAGCCCTTCATCGCTGCCGAGGATTTCCGCAAACAAGGCATGTGACGCCATGACGACGCTCTTATCGGGCCAGATGAGATTATCAAGGGAGCGAATCTCGTCCACAGTGATCGAATCACGCTTCGCCAACGCATCCCCTGCGGGAACGGCAAGGTAATAGCAGTCATCATACAAATCGAACGAATCGTAATGAGCTCGCTCTTCGGGGTCGATATCCATGGTCAAAGCAACGTCGATGCTACGCTCCATCAACGCCCGCATCAGGTGCCCGTATTCAAGGGAAGTGAATTCAGGGCTAAAGCCGGGAACCTCCTCGGCGAACCACTTCATCAAAGCGGGGATCAGGTTAGAGGTGGCATCGTACAAATACCCGACGCGCAGTGGCGCCTTCGTGGTCGAACGCACGTCCATGATGCGCGCCATCGCCGCATCAGCAGCACCCACCAAGTGCTTCGCATCTTCGTAAAACGTCTCGCCTTCCGCAGTGAGCATCATGCGACGGCTCGTGCGCTCGAACAACCTGCATCCCAGCTCGTGTTCGAGCGCAGCGATGTGACGGCTGAGGGTCGATTGGGTGATGAACAGGCGTTTCGCCGTTGTGCTGAAATTCAAATTCTCCGCCAGCGAAACAAATTCACGCAATACGGCAATTTCCATCTGATCCCCCTCATCAACCCGCCCTTACGCACGGCAGACCCCAGCAGCGCATCCGGGCACGCAGCGCCACGTTGCACCCCGACATGACAAGCCAGCCGGGCTGAACCTGGCTGGCTTGTCATTAGGACACTATGTATACATCTACGAAGGGGAGCTTTGCAACTCCTTTCGATCAGGTCGGCAGTGCGTTACAACCCTATGACCACGGCAAGCAAGAAGCACCACAGAACATCGAACAGCACGAACACGACGGACAAAAGCCAGCCGCCCTTCGCAGTCTCTCCGAACGTGTACCACCCCGTGTCATACGTCATGTTCATCGCCGGGCACAACGGCACAAGGAAGCTGCCGGCGATAATAGAGATCAGCATGAAGGTGGGGACGAACGGATCGACGCCGATGGTGACCGCATACGTAATCAGCGGCGGAAGCAAAATAGCGACCCATGCAGGAGAGATCGGGCACAGCGTATGCAGCAAGTACAAAACAACGCCGATAAGCAGGAACGACACAAGGACGGGGATGTCCATAATGCCGGAGTTCAGGAACAGCGTCGCGATAAAATCAGCAGCTCCCGTCGACTGAATAGCAGCGCCGATGGACAAGATGCCGCCGAAGAACAGGAACAAATTCCACGAAGCCATGCTTTCGAATTCTTTCCACGTGCAAATGTTCATGCCGGGAATGAACATGAGGATCATGCCGAGAAGAGCCACGGAAGTGGAATTGAAAATGGGAAACCAGTTTCCAAGAATCCAGAGGACGGGAAGGCCTACGACCAGCACGAGGCACTTGTAATCATGAGTGGTGAATTTACCCGTTTTGAATTGGTTTTCCATCAGCTCGTCGATCTTCTCCTGAGTAATCTCCTCAGGCGGGAACGCCTTGATAAGGCCAAGCCACGCGACGATGACGCTTACCGCAAACACGGGAACGCCGTACGCCATCCACTTCAGGAAGTTGATCTCCTGGCCGATAGCAGAAGTGAGCAGACCCGCGCCGAGTACATTGAGAGAATGGCCGATGGGAGTCGCGAAGCCGCCGAGTAGAGCCGCAAAAGACACGCCGAGCAGCAAGCACTTGCCGATATTCGACTTTCCTTTGACGGCGCCGACGATGGCGAGCATGGGCAGCACGAACGACAAAGACAGCGCCACAGCACCCGTATCGGTCATGATGAACGAGATGAGGCCCGTCACCATCATGATGGCGAGAATGAGTTTCCTCGAGTCAGCGCCCGCAAGAAGGATGAACTTCTTGGTAATGCGCGTTCCCAGCGAGCTCATCTGCATGAGCGCCGTCATGCAATACACGCCCAAGATGAACCACGTCGTAGTAGTCGTATAGCCTGAAAACGCCTTGCCGAACTCGGGAACGACACCCGACACGAACAGAGCCAAACAAGCCAAAAGGCCGACGACGCCCGTTGCCATGGTCCCGCAGAACCACATGCACACGGCGGACAGCAAAATGCCGATTGCCGTGATTCCCTCATGAGTGAGCAGCTCGTTTCCGGGAATGCTATACGAAACAACAAACACCACAATAGCCAGCACCAAACCGACAAGCTGTTTCGTCGTGAAGGCCCGCGCCTTCTCTTTAATCGCTTCAGTCACTTCTATCTCCTTCCTTTTCTTCCATCTCAATTACTCATCCGTCTTCGCGAAGCTGCGCCCCTCAGAAGACGTGACTAATCTGAAAACGCCTAACGCGCACGACGTCGACGACCTTCGGCTTACGCCACCCCCAAAACGTAGCCCAGCAAATAAACCCATAAGACCGCCGCTACGATAAGAACAATCGAGGGGGCCGCACCCGACTTCAACGTATCCTTAAAGCCATACCACCCCGTGTCATATGTCATATTCATCGCCGGGCACAGGGGCACCAGATAACTGCCTGCGATCAAGCACACGATCAAAAACGTAGGGCCGACGCTCGCGATGCCCATCGTCTGAGCGAAGACGATCAACGGAGGCAGGAAGATGGTGCACCACGCTGGCGAAATGGGACATAGCGTGTGGATCAGATACAAGAACACGCCTATGACCAGCAGCGAGAGCAGAACGGGAAGTCCCAATATTCCCGAGCTCAAAAACGCATTGGCGATAAACACCGCCGCGCCCGTCGACTGAATCGCTCCGCCGATGGAGAGCACGCCGCCGAAGAACAAAAAGAGATTCCAGCTTGCCAGGCTCTCGAAATCCTTCCAGCTCACGATGTTCATGCCGGGCACGAAGAGCAAAACCATTCCCAACAAGGCAACGGATGTCGCGTTAAACAGAGGAATCCAGTTGCCCGCAATCCACAGAACGGGAAGAGCGATCATCAAAACGAGGCACTTATAATCGTGCGCAGTGAATTTCCCCGTCTTGAACTGAGACTCCATGAGATCGTCGACGGCGTCCTTCGTGATGCTCTCGGGAGGAAACGCCTTCACGAGCGCAAACCAAGCCGCAGGCAGGGTCACCAAAGCCACCGGCACGCCGTACGCCATCCAGCTGAGGTAGCTCACAGTCTCTCCCGTCGTCTGCTCGAGCAGACCAAGCGACAAGACATTGAGAGAATGCCCGCACGGCGTGGTGAAGCCGCCGATAAGAGCGCCGAGGGAAACGCCTATAAGCAAGCACTTCCCAAGGTTCGACAGCCCCCGTTTCACCCCTATTAAGTCTAGCAGCGGTAAGACGAAGCTCATCGATAAGGCAACCGCGCCCGTATCGGTCATGATCGACGACATGAGCGCCGTGGCGAACATGATAGCGAACACGAGCTTCTTCGAATTCGCACCCGCCCATAATATGAACCTCTTCGTAACACGCACGCCGAGCGAGCTTCGCTGCATTAGGGCTGTCATGCAGTAAACCGCAAGAACAAACCACGCCGTAGTCGTCGTGTAGCCCGAAAACGCATCGGAAAACTGCGGGCGCACGCCAAGCACGAACAAGAGCAAGCACCCTAAAAGCCCTACGACCCCCGTCGGCATCGTCCCGCAAAACCACATGAACACCGCGCCGAGCAAAATTCCACACGCGACAAGCGCTTCATGCGTCAGAGCCTCTGTACCTGGCAGAAAATACGCAACGGCAACGGACGCAACGGCCAGCGCCAGACCGACCGCCTGCTTCGTCGTATACGGACGCGAGGACGCGCCCGCCGTACTTGACCGCATTGTTCCCATGATCCCCTCGCCAACTTCCTCGTAAAGCGGGGCTCGCCACGCAAGCCCCGCCCCCACGCATCGTTCTTCGCGCCAACCTCTATTGCAGCAAATCCACGTTCTATTTCGCGAGCTGTGGCGAGCGGAGGGGCGCTCGCCCATGATCCGTTTCCCCTTAGATCACCCGCATCGCGACGGCGGAATCATACTGGCTCGGCAACGCAAAGCCCAGCGGCTCGTCGAGCTAACGGACGCCCGGCGCCCCCGGCGCGCCGGGGGCCTTCGGAGCCCCGGGCGCACCTGGAACCGAAGGCATACCAGGAGCCCCCACAGCGGCGCGCGCGCCGCATTTCGGGCACTCCTGCATCGTCGGAAGCACCACAGCCCCGCACTTCGGGCACTTCGCAGGGCCCCCGTTGTCCAATGCCGCAGGTCTGAAACACATTCTCGAAAACCTCTCTTTCCTCGGTTATATCGAGCCCGGCGCCTGTCCGAAAACCACGCCGAGCCCGATGAGATTACAGCGCGTACAAAAGCTGCTTGGGCTTTTTCGCCAGATCTACGGCGAGGTCTTCGATCTCGCCGATACGAAGCACGTCGGCCTGGCAATGATGCACGCACATCGGCAGCCCGTCATGAGCCGCTGTTCCCGCGCACAAGTCGCACACATCGGTAAACACCGGCAAATAGGCGTCCTGCCATTTCTTCGGCGTTATCTCCCATGCGCCCTCATGATGGACCACGACGCCCGCTCGATCGTTGGGCAAATCGTGCGATGTCGCGCACGCGATCTCGCACGTATGACAGCCCGTGCAAAACTCGTAATCAACCAAAATTCCCTTAGCCATGACCGCTACTCCTCGATCTTGTCGATGGTGACCAACATGTTCTTGTAATCGCACCCGAAGCCAGACTTGCCTTGATCGAACTTGAAGAGCATGTTGCAGTTGTATTCAAGCGCCCCGAATAAGCCATCTTCCTCGGAACGGCCCTCGGCCTCAGGGAACCACCATCCGTGGTCAGTGCTCGCGATGCCGGGCGCCATAGTGGAATCGAGCACGACCTTGCGTTTGCACTTTCCGTACTGATTCCTCAAAATCACCCAATCGCCGGTCTTGATATCGAACTTCTCGGCAATGTCGAGAGGCACGAGAGCCGTCGGCTCTGGATGCAGCGCGCGCATTCGGGGAACCTGACGATGCTCGGAATGGAACAGCGACCAGTTGCGCGAGCCGGTCGTGAGAACAACCGGGTACTCGGCGTATTCCTCCGGCGTGCGATAAGGGCTGTGCGAGGGCTCTTCGTAAACCGGCAGCGGATCAAGACCGTACCCGCTGTACAGCGAGCACCACAGCTCGATTCGCCCCGTCCTCGTGTTGAAGCCGGGCTTGCCGTCGGCGCGCAGCTTGCCAGTCTTGTATTTGCGGTATTCGAAAGGCAGGTACACAGGCGCCTTCTCGCGAACCTGCTCGAAGCTCATACCCGTTTCCGCGAAAATGCTCGAGAACATGTCTTCTTCGTTATCCCACGGATACGCTTCGGGATTGAAACGCTTGCCCAGCTCGCGATTGACCTGCATGTCGGAGCGCACATCGATGCCCTCGGAGCGACGATCAACCGCGCGGTTGATCGTCTCGGCACGCTGAACGCCGTCGCCGATGCGAATGCCCTGACGCTCCACAAACGAGGCAGCGGGAAGCACGACGTCGGCGAGCTCCATGATGGTCGGAGTCATGAACATGTCGATGGCAGCGACGAACTCAAGCTTATGGAACGCCTCGATGAGATACTCAGGATCGGGCGCGGTATTGACCAAGAAGTTCGTCGTCTGAATCCACGCGCCCTTCATCGGGTGATCGCGTCCGATTTCATCTTTCCCGGTCATGATGCAGTGGTAGACCTCGTCTGCATCAGCTTTGGAATACGCATCCGCGACCATCGGAAACTTGGAGTCACCTATGCGATTCGCGCGTTTCTCAGGGTCGAGCAGCTCGCGTCCCCAGCCGTTGAAGTACATGAGGATGTAGTCGGGGCAGATCATACCGCCAGGGTTGTCGATATTGGCGGTAATGGCCTGAATGCAGGTAATCGCATGACCCGCCGCCACTGCGTTCTTCTGCATATCGACGGCAACGCCCCACTGGAACACGCAGCCGTCTGCCACCGCGATCAGACGCGCCGCCTCACGAATATCGTCAGCCTCAACCCAACACACCTCAGCCACACGCTCGGGAGTCCATTCCTGAACATGCTCTTTAAGCTCGTCGAAGCCATACGTCCAGCAGTCGACGAACTCGTGGTCGTACAAGTTCTCGTTGATGATGACGTTCAGCATGCCCAAAGCCATCGCCGCGTCGGTTCCAGGTCGAATAGGCAAGTGCACCTCAGCTTTGTTGGCCAACCAAATGCGCTTGGGATCGACCGTGATGATCTTGCTTCCGCGCTTCATGCAGTCGACGACCCAATGCCCGTACAAGCCGTCCGAATTTGACTTGATGGGGTTATTGCCCCACACGACGATAAGCTCAGGGACCTTCCATTCGGGGTTGTCGTAGCGATCGAGGAACTGCTGCGAGTAGTCGCCGACCCAAAACGATCCGGTCACGCACATGGCTCCCGCAACGCGGGGGCCATAGCAGGAATTACCCGACATGCCGAACACGTTGTTCGGGCTTCCAAACGACCACGCGAAACGCGTGATCCACGGCGCGATGTCGCGGCCGGTCCCCTGGAAAAACGCGACGCTCTCAGGCCCGAACTCTTTGCGGAAGCCGTCGAACTTCTCGAAGATCAGATCGTACGCCTCGTCCCACGTAATGGGCTCCCACTCGTCCTTGCCGCGTTTGGAGGGATCGCGTTTCATCGGCGTAGTCAAACGATCCTTGTGGTAGACAGCCTCCATAGCGTCCAAGCAACGAACGCACAGACGACCTTTGTTGAACGGATTCTCGGGGTCTCCTTCCACCTTGACGAGCTTTCCGTCTTTATCGGTATAAAGAAGAACGCCGCAACCCAAATGGCAGCCCGGACCCGACCATGCGCTTCCGCGTGTGCAGGTAAGCCCGTCTTCCGTCTCGTACCGCCACGGCTTCTCATGCTCGAGCGTCATGTACTCCTTAGCCATACCTTCTCTCCTCTCCTTCTCCTCAAAACCCAAATCTCAAACCTCTTGCCGGCGTCTCTCTATTCACCGGCAACCGAAGATTCGTCTGCATCGCAAGATGAGCTCCCCGGCGTTTTCGGAAGCGGCCTTCCGCACGCTTCGCATCTCCTTGCATCCGGGGGGTTGCGGTGCTCGCATATGGGGCACATGCCCTCGGGATTGGGTTCACGCGTGGTACCCGAGCATTTTCCGCAATTCATGCAGCAGTAGCACACACGTCTCACCCTCCCCTCGTCATGGCCGCGAGCAACTCATCGGCGTTCGCTCGATGCGTGTTCAACTATAGGAAAGGCGGAATGGATTGAATTTTGCACTTGCTGCATAGCCGGACCGAATGTCTCATCGTTGCGCAATTCGCTTTCGCTATGCGGGAAATGCATAAGCCGCACAACGTTTCATCGCCATCAGTCGGGTAAAATGCCCGCTGATATTCCAATGCGTCCACCTGCCTCGAAAAGGTCAACGGATGCGCAACTGAGCCCGGCAGCTGCACGCCCCGTCGCCGATAGCTCTCTACCGAATGCTCGATCCGCCGCTAGAGGACAAGCAAGCCCCAAGGAGGCCAGCCATGACGCCAGAGCTTTTCTCTTGCATACTCGTCGGAATCCTGCTTATCGCCGTTGCCGGCAACGTGATAGTCAACAAAAGGAAGGGCGCGAGCCGAGATCGCCCGCAATCTGTCACCATGGAAGCCCGCCGGCAGATAAATGAATATGTCGGAAGCGATCCCGATAGCAGGTTTATCCGAGAACTTGATCTCGCCCCGCTCAAAATCCTTTCCGACGAGCTCAGCTCCTCGAAAAAGCAACGACGCAAGCACAAAAAATAGACCCCTCGCACGCAACACAGCCGCCGCCCCTGTCCATTTTGCGGTACACGCGAGCTCCCTTCGTCGACGTAGAATCTCATTGAAACCCAGACGAAGGAGACCAGCATGTGCGCATACGAGCAGAACATCGTCATCGATCTTGAATTCAATCCCACGCCCCGAAAAGTCGGGCGCGGCTTGCGCTTCGAGATCATCGAAATCGGCGCCGTGAAGCTCGACGCCCAGGGCAACGCCAAAGGGGAGTTCAGCTGCTTGGTCAAACCGCAGTACTCGCGGTTCGTCAGAAAGAACATCATCGCTCTTACGGGCATCAAAACCTGCGATGTCAGCCAAGCCCCTATGCTCGAAGAGGCTATCGCATCGCTCGCACGGTGGATCGGCGACGCGTCTTCGCGCATCGTGGCCTGGAGCAAAAATGACCAGCGCCAAATCAAAAGGGAATGCGCTCACAAGAGCATCGAGGTCCCACCGCAACTGCGTCGCTGGCTCGACTTGCAGGCGGTTTACCCGCGCGTCATGAACGTCGGCAACGGCCGGCAGATGAAATTGTCCACCGCAGCAGACTGGTACGGCGCGGAGCTCGATCAAAGCAGCGCCCACCGCGCGCTCTACGATGCGAAAGTTACTTCCGAACTGCTACGTCAGCTTCTCACCGGCACCTACCAACAGCAAAAAGTCGCCCTCGACTCCGCCATGGCGAACAGTGCGGAATCGGGCGCGCGTCTGTCCGCCAGCCTCGGCGACGCATGCGCGGGCCTTGCCGCCTTAAAGCAGCAACTCCTCGCGCAGGGTGCCGCCGCCTAAGTCGCGCATCGAGAATCGAGGCGAGGGCGGTGCGCCCCCGCGCGCCCATCGGTACCCCGCTCGGTGCCGAAGCGCAGGGCGCCGCAGGCGGAGACGCAACCGATTGACGTACGCATCGCAAACTACAGGCACAACCGCAGCAAACGAACACGAAGGCGCCGCCTGGACCCTCCAGACGGCGCCTTCCCCAAACGTTATCGCGAACCGCCGCTCGCTTCGCGCACCGCCGAACGCAGAGCGCGTGCGCCGAGCACTTCGCCGGCCGCTACTCCTCGTCGAACATGTCCTTGCTCAAACCGCACACCGGGCACACCCAATCCTCGGGAATGTCCTCCCACTTCGTGCCGGGAGCAATGCCAGAATCGGGATCGCCCAGCTCTTCGTCGTACACATATCCGCACGGGCACACATACTTCTTCATGGAAGCCTCCTATCGCTTCGGTAAGACGTTCGCCTTAGCGCACACTCTAGCACGTGCAATCGCAACCGGGAAACGAGCCTCCCGAATGTTTACAACCAGCAGAAGCTCACGCAGCCACGCCGTCCGCGCCCCATCGCGCGTCCCCGGCGACCGTACCGTCAGCGCGCGGAGAAGAACCTCAGATAGTTGCCGAATCGGCTTTCCAGCATGGCTTTGAAACAGCGCACATAGTTCAGCTGCGACGCCAGAAGAGGGCTCCCCCCGTCCAGCAGGAATCCAACGGTAACCGTCTGCGTCGGAATGACGCGCGCGAACGCAGGAGCCTCCTCCTCGGCGCCCATCACCCCCGACGCGTAGCGCGAGAACGTATCGCCGAACGTCACCGCATGCCCCGCCGCAACCATCTTCCCGATTTGCGCTGCATTTGAAGAGTGCTGAGCGATGCGCGCGGTGCAATCGGGACGGCTGGCAAACAACCGATCGACCACAAGGTTCAGCACCTGCTCGTTGTAATAGGCGATCGGATAACGCGACAGCTCTTCGACGGTGATGCTGCCGCCGCCTTCCCGTAAAAGCGACAAGTCGCCCATGGCCACAATGTCGGTCGAGAACATCGGTTCGAACCACACGCGCGCATCATCCTGGCGGAAGTCGACCAAAGCACGCTCCTCTTCGAGCAGCGCCACGAGCGCGAAAGATTCCAACCGCCCGACACGCACCGCGCTCAGCACTTCGTCTAGATCGATCTCTCGCACAACGCATTCGGAAAGCCCGCTTGAAGCCATAAGGGGCTCCAACGTGTTGAACAGCGTGTTGCAAACGTAGGGCATCGCCCTTATCTCCAATTCATCGGGTTGCGCGTACGCATTCGCGTCAAGCGCCAGACGCCCAAGCTCTTCGAGCATGTCCCCTTTCGACGCCGCGATGCGCTCAGCATGCCGCACCACGATCTCGCCGGCGCGCGTCAGCCTCACGCCTCTCCCCGAGCGTTCGAAAATCGCAACGCCCAACTCGGTTTCCAGGTTTTTCAGAGCCTTGCTCAAGCCCTGCTCCGAAACGAACACCTCATCTGCCGCACGCGAAATAGACCCGCGCCGAACGACGGCCAACACGTACTCAAGCGTCTCCACCCTCACAGCCAACACCCCCTGCGACGAGCATACACGCATCGCCGTTCCATTAACAACCTTTGGTTGTCGAATACGCTGGAAACGTTGCTGGCGAACCCTCTTCCAAGGTCGTACAGTCAAACCAGATCGGACATTTCTCCAACATCAACCGCCGTCGGCAAACGCCTGCAAACCCGACGAGCGGATTCTCATCCCCGCGCCCCTGCGCGCGGAAGCGCTCGACAAAGCGACCGCCGCAGCGTCGAGCAGCCTGGGCAATCGCGACACAGCGCCCTTCGGGAGACGGGCGCGGAGAGGAGGAAGGCGTCGAAGCATCGGCGGATCACGCGCACGTCAGGCAGATCAAGAGAGGAGAAACGATGGCAGAGAAGATCACCAGAACGGTATGCACCACCTGTCACGCACGATGCGGTGTGCTGGTTCATTCAGACGAAAACAACCAGATCACCAAAATCGAAGGCGACCCGAACATGCCGAAATCGCAAGGCACCCTGTGCGGCGCAGGCATGTCGCAACGCGAGATCCATAACAACACGAGCAACCGTCTGCTGTACCCCATGAAGCGCGTCGATTGGGATCCCAACGGCGAACGCAACCCGCGAAACCGCGGCAAGAGCGAGTTTGAGCGCATCTCGTGGGACGAGGCCCTCGACATTCTGGCAAGCGAGTGCAAACGCTTGGCGGCCGAGTACGGTCCTGAATCCATCATCACCGGCCAAGGCACCGGCCGCACCACCAACCACTGGCACATCCGCCTGAACTCCTCGCTCGGCATGGCTTCGTGGGGCCTTGTTCCCACCCACGTGTGCCTGATGCCGCACATCGTGCCCTTCGCCTTCACCATGGGCCAAACCTCCGGCGGCGCGGGCGACATCTTCGGCGCGAAGACCATCGTCTTATGGGGCCAGAACCCCTCGATGGAGCGCGCGTGGGCCAAGGTGGTCTACGACAAGCAGGCCAACGACGAGGACTTCAAACTGATCGTCATCGACCTGCGCTTCCACGACATGGCAAAGCACGCCGACCTGGCCATCCAGCCGCGCCCCGGCACCGACGGCGCCATCGCGCTTTCGGTCATCCACGAGATCATCGAGAACGGCTGGTACGACAAAGAGTGGGTGGAGAACTGGACGTACGGCTTCGACGCATTGGCCGAGCGCGTGAAGGACATGACGCCGGAATGGGCCGCCGAGCTGGCCTGGATCGAACCCGATGAGATCCGCGAGCTGGCGCGCATCCTGGGAACGAACGGCCCCGTGAGCATGTGCGTGGGACTCGGACCCGGCTGCATGCACACCAACGCCATCCAAAGCGGACGGGCCATCGCGTGCCTGAACGGCCTTCTGGGCTACATCGACGTCGAAGGCGGCATGCAGTTCCCGCAGGCAATCGACGTCATGCTCGACGACAAGATCACGTTATGGGACGGCATCGATCCGAGCAGCCCCGACGTGTTCACCTACGGCGGCGAGAAACACCCGCTGTACAAAGCATTCGGCCGTTCGAACGACCCCAACACCGTGTTCAAGGCCATGATCACCGGCGAGCCACGCCCCGTGAAGGCGTTCATCGCCATCGCCAACGACCCGCTTCTGTGCTATGAAGACGCCAACCTCACCTACAAGGCCCTGACCTCGCCCAACCTGGAGTTCGTGGCTTCGAAGGACTTCTACATGTCGCCTTCCACCAAGCTTGCCGACCTCATCTTCCCGTCGGCGGACTGGTCCGAGCGCTGCACGTACGACGAAGAGCTCGACGGCAACATGCTGTTCACCTTCGACCAGGCAGTCGAAGCTCCCGGCGAGTGCAAAGACGACTGGTGGTTCTTCCTGCAGTGGGGCAAGCGCATCAAGCCCGAGGACTGGCCGTGGGCAAACGAGAAGGAAATGGTGCTCTGGCGCTTCAAGACCTTCTACAACCTCGACATGACCTGGGAAGAGTTCCAGTCCGAGCCGTTCCGCAACACCGATCCCAGCATGACGGCCACAGGCGAGATCGAGCGCAAGCGCTACGAGACCGGCGGCCTGCGCCCCGACGGCAAACCCGGGTTCAACACGCCCACCGGGCGCGTGGAGTTCTGGAGCGACACCATGGCGGCGTTTGGGTACGACCCCATTCCCGACTACACTGAGCCGTTCGAGAGCCCGCTTTCCCAGCCCGAGCTGGCCAAGGAATACCCGCTCATCGCCAGCACCGGCTTCCGCGTGTACTCGTTCTTCCACTCCGCGTGGACGAACATCCCCTCGCAGCGCAAGCTGTACCCCGATCCGTTCGCGCTGATCCACCCGGACGACGCGCAAACCTACGGCATCACCGACGGCGAATGGGTGACCATTTCCTCACCGCGCGGCAAGATCATTTCGAAGGCCCTCATCACACGCGAGACGAAGAAGGGCGTAGTGTGCATCCCGCGCGCAGGCTGGCGCGACGAGTGCCCCGAGCTGGGACTTCCCGGCTACGGCTGGGACAAGGCCAACGGCAACATCTTGGTTCCCTCCGAACCCAGCGAGCCGGGCTACGGAGCCACCCCCATGCGCTCCTCGCTGTGCAAGATCGAAGCTGGAAGAGGTGATCTGTAATGAAGAAGCGCGTTGACGGCAACGGCATCGCCATGCTCATCGATCTCGACGACTGCCTCGGATGCTTCGGATGCGAGGCGGCGTGTCGAGAAACGCACCGCTACCCCTACGACGAGGACTGGATGAAGCTGATCCGCCGCGAGCCTTGGCTGGTCGACGGCAAGCTGCGTCAGTACCACGTTCCCGCACCGGTTCTAGACAAGTGCGGAACCTGCTACGAAGCACAGGGCGGCAACCCCCTGTGCATGTCAGGCTGCCCCACCCTTGCGCTGAAAGTCGGCCCCTTCGAAGACATCGTGAAGGAATCCGAAGGACGTCACTGCGTCATCTATCGCGCATAGTCACGCAGCCCGATAATTACGGCTTAAACGACGCGGGCCGAACGCGCTCGACAAAGCCCTCGGCCCGCCCTCGTCTTGAATAAGCACGGAAAGCGCAACACGTCAACCTCTTGCGCTCAGCAGACCGACCCGCCTTTGCACTGAAGGTCGGCTCCTTAGAAAAGGCGGCGAAAAAATCCCAAATGCGCCATCTTTCAAATGCAGGAGAGCGATGCGCGAGCCCGTCAGGAAAGCGCTCCGTCCATGGGCAGGGAAAAGCTCGCTGTCACGCCTCCGTAAGGATTATTCTCCAAAACAATAAAACCATCGTGAGCTTCCACGATCGACTTGCAAACGGCAAGCCCCAACCCCGATCCGCACGAACCGTCTAGAGGAAACGCATCCCCCGATTGAAGACGGCTGAGAACAGTGCCGATCTGGTCAGGAGCAAGGCCTCCTCCATTGTCGGCGACGGACACGACGAGCATCCCGAGCTTTCTGCCCGCGTTTATCGAAATAACGGCATCGGGATAAGTATGAACGATCGCGTTATCTATAAGGTTGACCAGCACCTGCTCGATCAGCCCCTTATGCAAAGGAGCGACCAGATCCTCGTCTTCGAGGGAAACCTCAATGCGATGCGAGCCGAGGGAGTTCGACACTCGCTCGACCGCATCGGCTATAAGGGCGGCGACGCGCACGGGCTTCTTGCTCAGATCACCTCCCTGATCCTGAACGCAAACGATACTCATCAGCCCGTCAACGGTTTTCATGAGACCCCGCGCATCCGATTCAACGGAATGTAGCGCATCTGCGGCTTTCTCGCCCATCGCGGCATCGTCATCAATCTTCATATGCTCGATAGTCGAAACAATATGAGCCAACGGATTTTTCATATTGCTCGAGACGCTGCGCAGCAGATTGGTCTTGAGACGTTCGTACTCGTGACGAATTCTCGAATCACGCGTCGCATCCTCGAGCTCGTTTCGCTCAAGGACCACGACGGTCTGGGCTATGGCAGAATCCAACAACATCCGATCAGAATCCTCGAGAGGACCTGCGGAGCAGTCGATGGAAACGATGCCGAAAGTGCGGGATTTCGCCTTAAGCGGCAAATACAAGAAACTGCTATCGGGATAATCCGTCTCCCCCGCTCCCGCAGGGCAACCCGCTTCGAAGCAAAGCCGAGCAGCCCGATCGCCTTCTTCGGGGAAATCAAGCGAAACGTCAACGTGTCGCTTGATCGCCAAATGTAGCGAACGCTCCACCTTCTGGCATGCATCTTCCGCTGACGATGAGTTGATCAGGCTCGATCCCATCTTGTTCAACAGGACGAGAACCCGCTCGTCATGCTCCGATCTTTCGAGTTGCTTTCTAAGGCGGACGGTAAGCGACCCGAGAATGAGCGCCACCATGACAAATACCGCACACGAGAGAAAAAACCCTGGGTCATAGGCGTGCATCTGAAAACGCGGCTCGATAAGAAGAAAATCGAAAAGAACAGGATAGGCAACGCCGAGGAAAACGCCCCAGAAAGGCGAGTTCGTCTCGATCACGATGATAACAATACCAAGCGTGAACACGAGAAAGGAATTCTCGGGCCTTACGCCGGCAAGATCGAACCCATACGCCGTGAGCATCCCGACGACCAGCAGAAGCACAGCGACGAAAGCGTGCGCCAGCGTTACTTTTCCCACAGCAAAAGAACCCTTCACGTCATCACTCATCTCAACGAGCTTCCTTTCCTCGAGAAAGGCGATCGGATATCGCAGCCCTCGCGATCGACCCCATTTTCCAAAAGCCCAAAAACACTGGAATGATCTCGAGCCTTCCAAGCAGCATGCCCGCAGACGCCGTCCAAAGAACAATCGGAGAAGAATCTGCGGTGATAAAGCCAATGCCAACCCCGACATTGCCAAGGCAAGACGCAGACTCGAACACAGCCTCCTCGAGCGATGCGCCGGCGAGAGCGAAGACAAAGCTTACGATAACGAACATGCCGAGGAACAAAAGCGCATACGCGAACGCCGCCCAGCACTCCTCGTCCGTGCAATCGATCCTCTTCCCGAAACGGCTGATTTTACGACTGTAAATGTTGCGACGATGCCCAAAGCCATCTCGCAAGGTCCAAAAAAGACCCTTGACTATGACCACGATGCGATACATCTTGATGCCTCCGGCGGTTGAACCCGCCTCGGACCCTAAAAACATAAGCATGATAAACAGCAAAAGCACAGCGGAAGGATACGCGGCAAAAGAATCCACGGCCTGAAAGCCCGTCGTCGTGATCACCGAAACAACATGAAGCAGGGAATCAAGGCCGACGCGCCACAACGGATCTTGCGACCCATCACCGACGATGACCAATCCAACGACAAGAGAAACCGCTAGAACGACACCGTAAAACGCCTTGGTCTCCGCATGATGGAAAAACGCCTTCACATTCCCTTTGAGCAAAAGATAGAGCGCTAAGAAGTTCGTCGCTCCCAACATCATAAGCACGATGGAAACAACCTCGATGGACGCGCTTTCATACGCACCGACACTCGCGGACTCGACGGCGAAACCACCCGTTGATACCGCCGATATGGACATGTTCACCGCATCGAAAAGAGGCATCCCGCACACAACGTAGGCGAACACGCCGACGGCGATAACGCCCGTGTAGAGAGCGAGAATCATGCGAGCCGTCCCCGCAACGGACGGCAGAAGACGGTCGGTATGACCCTCGGCGTTGTAGATTCTCAAAACGCCGTTATCGCTCACAAGACTCGCCAAAACAAGAAGGAGGCCGACACCCCCGAAGAAGTGCATCATCGAACGATGCAGCAACATGAGATGCGAACACGACGCAACATCCACAATCGAAAGCCCCGTGGTGGTCAGCCCGCTCGTCGCTTCAAACACCGCCTGAGGCAACGTATAATCGCCAGTTGCTATGAAGGGCAACGCGAAAACCGCCACAGCGCAGATCCAAGAAGCGGTAATGGCAAGAGCGTCTTCGCTTTTCTTCAAGCGGCCCTTCTCAAATCCTTTGATCGACATGAAGCAAATAAGGTACCCGAGTAACATAGCTCCCACGCCGGGAAAGATAAAACAAGGCGCGAGGACGCGCTCTTCAGGAAAAAAGAGAAGCGTCAAAAGGGGAACCATGACGATCGCGCCCGCGAATATGAAGGCATAACCGACATAACCCGCACACAGTCGTATGCCCGATGCGCGCTCGACAATTGGGACACCCATCCGAAATCAGATCTCCCTGCTCACGGAGCGAGGAACTATATCGCTCGCTTTGACAGATCCGCCCGCAATCTCATCTGGACCGAAGTCGCCGCCTAAAGCGGGATATATCTCGCGTTCAACCTCCACCATGTTCTCGATAAGCGCTTCGACCGTGGATGCTTCCTTCAGCGCTTCGGAAATAATGAGCGTCTCGTTGAGAACAATCGATATGCCAAGCCGCTTGAACACTGCGACGTTTTGCGGATCAGTCACGGTGCAAACCGTTTTCGCAACCCCATAAAAACGTTTCACGGTTTGGCATATGACGAGGTTGTCGGCATCGCTTGAAGCAAGCGCCACGAAAACATCGAAGCCTTCTATCTCGGCGCCGTCGAGCACATAGCGCTTAGTCGCATCTCCGCAAACAATGGGGATGTCGTGGCATGAAGCCAAGTACTCGCAAAAACCCTCGTCTTGGTTTATGACAACAAGGCGATGCCTTTCCCGCTTAAGTGATCCGATGAGAAAATCCGCGTGGGACTTTCCCCCCGCTATAGCGATCTTCACGCAATCGCCTCCCCTGGCAAAAGCCCTTCAAGCGAGAGAAATCTCGAGAGACACAGACGATGCGGGCAGATAGACTCTATGTTGTAGGGGGCGAGCAAAGAAGCTTTCTCATCGTCGTCAAGACGCGCGTACACATTCTCGACGCTGAATAACTCACTAGCGATTTCGGCGGCGAGAATATTACCCGAGTCACTGTCGGTGCAGGCAACGACAATATTGGCGTTCGTTATTCCGCATGATTTGAGTACTGCGGCACGCGTCCCGTCCGCCGTGACGGTGTACCCCTCAAAACGATCATCGAGCCTATCGAATGCCCGCGGCGACTTATCGATTACGGTAACGCCGCACCCTCGCGAAGAGAGATCTCCAGCAAGCATCGAACCCAGCCTGCCGCAACCTATGATAATCGCGGTTTTCCTCTTGCGCATGAGCCCCGCTCCTTAATCGTACCCCTTGAAAGCCCCTCGCACCGGCTCGGCACCGCAAGCGAGACCGCATGTTTACGATCTCGCAATAATAGCCCTGCTCAACATGCAGTCAATACCTTAATCCGTCGCAGGGCGCATTTACCGTCGCATCCGATAATCCGAAGAGCGACATCCCGAGCCTCCCGCACGCAAACAGATCATCACGGCAAAGCACCGTCTCTCAGCAAATCACGCTATCACCCCAGCCCGCTGAGCCCGTCGAACAAGCCCGTAACCACTCGAACATGCGCGCCTTCATGTCGGCGTAGACGTTCATGGAAGCGTACATGCCATGAACCCGCATGTGGCTCCGTCATCCAAAGCCTCATGCTCGACAATCACGTTCGGTTCCTTCTCACCACGCCGCCTATAGCACAAGTCGGAATATGTACTGCGGCAATTCCGCTCGTTGCGCGGACTGGATTTCTTCAGGAAATCGCAACGCAAGCATCACGCAAGCTCGCCGAAAAAGCCCCGCGTTTTCGGCGAATAGAACCATCGACGAACGCCGCGTAAGAAAACGGGCAATGGCCTTACGCGATGGTCTCAAGCGCGTCTTCCACCGAATCGGCCATGCTCTTAGCGCGCGGTCCGTTTCTGAACCATCGCCGCAAATCCTCAAGCGTTGAACCCGCGGCGTACACCCTGTGCTTCCTTCCGCTCTTCGAAAGCACGGTGCAACGATCCCCGCTACCGCTCCCCTCGACGGAGGTGATCCTCTTGACGTAATCACGGCGGAACGCCACCACGCGGGCATTGCTTATGTCGACGAACCAGCCATCATCCTCGTGCGTTGTTCCGGTAGCGCCCCGAGCGAGCATCTCCTTCCCAAAGTCAAAGCCAAGCTCACGCTCCTGCTGTCCGAGCACGTAAATCCCACGCAGCGGCATGATCAGCATGAACAGCGGAAGAGCGATGCCGACGAAAACGATCAGGAAAGGGACGAGCCAAAGGATCGCCGTCCCAACGCCGCCGAACGCGCACATGAACACGAGCAGCACCGACGACGCAACGGCTATCCCCATGAGAACCATCGCCAAAGGCCGTATCGCCGCCCAGCAAAGCCGCCATTTCGTCATAGGGCCCTCGACCGCATCGGCAACCTCGACGCCCCCCTCGGCGAACCGCGCTAACAGATTCGACACACACGTGCTCTCGAGGCTCACCTTGGCGAACTTGACTCCCTCGGCAAATACCGTAAGCGAACGCATCTGCAAGTGAACCTCGGCGCGATCGATCTGAGAAAACGCGACGCTGCGGCGTCGGCCGATCGCGGAGCGCGCCGTGACGACGTCTTCAGCCACGTCAATGCGCGGCGTGGTCATCATCGCCCAAACGAACAGGAACACGAGCGCCAGCCCGTGACCGAGCCAAACAAGCTGTCCGTCCCAAATGCCCTGAGAAAGACCCTGCCACACGTACACGCCCGTCATTACGACTTCAGCGACTACGGCGCAGATCATGATGACAAGTCGAGCGGCGACGGGCGCCTGCACGGTAAACGTCTTCAGGCTTTTCGCCGCACGGCGGCGCTCTTTCGCCGCATGACGAGCAATCCATGCCGTAGCCGGCCCAACGACAAGAACAAGCACCGCAGCACGCAAGGCGGATTCGAAGAAGCTATCCATGGGCCCCCGTCGAGGTCGGTTTTCATCGATTGGAGCATCTTACCAAACCCTTCCGCCCCAAAGCGCAGATACGCCGCCCGTTCTTCGATATACGGCGCAAGATGTCCGAAAGATCGGACTCGCGCACAATGCCTTTCGCGAGAAGATACGGCGTGACCCCTCCGTCGGACACCGAAACGAGACACTTCAATGAAAGATGAGACGTTCAGCCGATTCGCCTTGTGCGTTTCAGATCACTACAACAGAATCGGATTCGCCGTTCTGTGCGACCTGGAATGCAAAACGCTGGTCTACAGGAACGCGCGAACGCGCACGATGCTCGAGCGAATAACCATTGCAGCGGGAAGGCAAAGCGACTACGCGGCGGGCACCGACAAGCGCGCAGCTTGCGACTACCAGGGGAAAGATTTCATTCGCGCGTTTCAGCTTGCCGACAGCGACGTAGAAAAGCTCTCCCAAATGCTAAGAATCCGCGATTACACCCGCTTCAAGCAGTTCTGCGCGAACTTCACGCTAAATGGAGACATCGAACGGACTCGCCTCGGAAAGAGCAATCTGCTCGTCAGCTTCGAGGGCTATACGAGCACGCCCGCCGCTTCCCTTCTCATCGACGACTATCACAGCTGCGGCCTTACCCTGCCGCCGTTCGACGAGCTGAGGCATTGGGTCATGGACCGGTTCGACCTTTGGATGCTGCCGGGTGCAAACCCCACCGAGAAGACGCCGCACGCGAGCACCGCAGCGCGAAGCTGCGGGTAGACGCGCAGGCAGCGGAGCCGTGAGCAGTCGCGAACGGCGGAACCGCCGCAAACGACGGGACCATGGGGCGGCGTGCGGGAAACGGAACCGCGGGGCGGCGAGTGGGCGCACGGGCGACGGAGCGATGGGGCTCGATCGCCGCTCGCCCGCGTTCGCCCACACGCAAACGGCACGTCGCAACGAAGAGCCGGAAACCACGAGCTCAACTGGTGAAATAATCAAGAACACATACCGCACCCTGATGACGAGAGGTATGAGAGGGTGCTACGTGTACGCGACGGATCCCACGTTGCGAGATTACCTAAAAACCCGTACCCAAGAGGCATACCAATACGAGGTAGCGTCGGTATAAATAGCAAGCGATCTGCTTCGCGCGAGCAAACGCAAACGACCCGACCCTCCATTGCAGCGCTGTTAATACGCGTTGCTTGCAGCAACGGCTTGCCTCACGCCAAACTTTCCGCAACGATCGGTTCGGCGAGAGAAAGGCACCCCTAAGCTCAGCGAGAACATCAAAACCTTCAGGAAGGCGAAGGGCCTTTCGCAAGAGGAGCTGGCGATTAAGCTCAACGTCGTGCGGCAGACGGTGCCGAAGTGGGAGCGGAGCCTTTCCGTGCCCGATTCCGAGATGCTCATCTCCCTCGGAGAGGCGCTCGACGTTTCCGTCGGCGCTCTTCTGGGGGAAACCGCCGCAGCACCCGAGCCGAACAACCTCGAGACGCTCGCCGGTAAACTCGAGGTCGTGAACCTCCAGATCGCGCGGATGCAGGCCGCCAAACGACGCATGGCGTGCAGGCTGCTCATCGCACTTGCCGCCGCCTTGGCGATCGTGTTCGTCGCTCTCGCCGCCGTCGACGGCTCCTACCTCGACTGGAACCTCGCCGACCCCGAAAGCGCCGTCGCCGCGACGATACTCCATGGGTTCGAATGGCTCTACGTGCGCATCGCCCCGCTCGCTTTCATCGGCGCCGTCGCAGGCGTAGTCGCCTTGCGGCCGAAAGCGTGAGGGAAGAGCAGCTTACTTGGGGTCGCTCCGCGCGCAGGCTAGAGTCTCTTACGGTCGCCCCGAGCGCTATTTAGGACATTGTCCGAGAATGTCCTAAATAGGGACCGCCGATGTCCGCAGCCGCCCGGTACACGCCCCAAGGAAGAGAAAGACCAGTGGGCTCCTGCTACGCTGACGCCCAGGCGGCGTCCGTGCGCTCGGCGCGCGCGTCGAGCGAGAGGTGCAGCCGGTTCATGACCACGCGGGCGATAGGCTGCGCAACGAGTGCCTCAACGGCGAAGGAGACCGCAAAATTACGGGGCCAGCGGAGGAAGAAATGCTCGATGGGTTCGAGCGATACATGCCCGGCGACTATCCAGGGCGCGATGATGGTGAGGATCACCGACATCATACACACCGTGGAGAGGATATTCACGAGGATGTGCGCGTTGTAGGAGTCGCCCTCCTTGAGAAAGCGCGCGGTCACCCACTCCGCCGGACGGTACGTGATAAGCACGCACGCGATGACGGCAAGCCAGACGAAGGGCATGGAGCGGAGAGCCGAAGCCCACGAGGAGAACGAAAATCCTATCTCGAAGCAGGAGATAACGGGAGCGATGATGTTGACCGAAATCACCGAGATGACCGCCATGAAGAGGCAAAACTCCCACTTGTTGCGGGGAAGACGCATATGGTACTGCAAGCAAAGCTCCTTTCGACGCGCGCAAACAAAAAAAGCGCAGGGCACATTGATGCCCTGCGCTGAACCGTTATACGCGCTAAAATGACCTGATCATTATCCCACGCTGCTGAAGACGAGTCACAAAAACGACAAATCACCAAGCGCGGGCGTGATCCGTCCAAGCTACAGCAGCCAGCATCCCGTATTCAGCCCCCATCCATTCCGCAGATTGGAAGGCGTAAGCCGCGAACCCCTCCGTCGCGCCCGGCATCTCGCAAAGAAGCTCGTAAAGTCGCGCATCGGACGCCACGGGTTTGCCTTCCCGAGGAAAACCCTTGCTGTCAAGATCCGCGAGGGCGTCTTCCACGCCGACGAGCTCCGCCCACCTTGCTGCAAGAAGGAGGGCGTACACCGCGGAATCCAAGCCGTAGCAACCCAGCGAGTAGCCGTCGTTCACCTCGACGAGAAACGTCTTCCCACCAGGCGTAACGCCGAGGTCGATCGAACAACCGGCAGGCGCATCGGGGTCGGCAGCGTAGGTTTTAATGATGTTATTCACCACATCAACATCGGGCCAAACGTGAGGGTCGCCGCGATAGTGGCGCGCTCCTACAAGCGAGCCGCGCCGAATGAACAGTCGACACTCGGAGGCAAAATCGACGGGATCGCTGCAATATGCCCGGTAGTCATCCCCGCGCGAAGCGTGTTCGACGAGATCAGCCATGTCATTCGCAACAACACCCGAGAGTTCCTTCTCGTTTAACGGCTTTACGAACAAAGGCAGATCCCGCTCCGTGATTTCGCCCACGGAAGCCTCCCGCACCTTGCGACCAAGAAAACGCGAGGGGCTTCGGGTAGTCGACGGACGGCGGCACGACGCATCGCGCCGCGCAGGCCACAGCCGCCCGCGCCTTGCAGCTGCCGGGTCGACACCCGCGTTCGCCATCGCCGCTTGTGTCACGCAGCTGCCGAACCGACGCCCGCAGCCGCCATCCCCCACGCATCCCCCACGCACGTCGTACAATTGCCGAGTAACCCCAGAGCGACTACTTGGGAGGCGAGAATGCCGATAAGGAACGCGAGCGCAGAGGACGCCGGCGCCCTCTTGAGCATCTACGCGCACTACGTGGAAAACACCGCCATCACGTTCGAGCACGACGTTCCGACGCCCGAGGAGTTCAGACGCCGCATAGAAAAGACCTTGGAGAAGTACCCCTACCTCGTCTTCCAAGAAGGCGACGAGATCGTCGGCTACGCCTACGCGGGCCCTTTCGTGGGTCGTGCGGCCTACAGCCGCTCGTGCGAATTGAGCATCTATCTCGCACGCGATGCCAGGGGCGAAGGCCGCGGCCGCGCTCTTTACGAGGAGCTGGAGAGAAGGCTCACCGCTGAAGGCATTCTTAACCTTTACGCCTGCATAGCCAGCCCCATCGCGGAGGACGAATACCTCACGCACGACAGCGAGCGATTCCACACCCACCTCGGCTTCAAGAAGGTCGGGCACTTCCACCGGTGCGGCTACAAGTTCGGACGCTGGTACGACATGATCTGGATGGAGAAGATCATCGGCAAGCACATCTAACCTGGTCGCAGTCCGGCCATATGGATGAGCGCGTCCCGCAGGCTCCACGCGCACGATGCCGCGTACGCCTACCTGGTCGAGGCCTGGCGATGTGAGCCTTTTGCCATCCACCAGGCATGATTTTGGTCGAGAATCGGCGTTATGAGCGATCAGGGGGTCTTCAGGGCGGGCTCCTCCACCCTGAATCGCTCACAGCGCGCCTTCAGCGACCACGGCAAGGCTCATATCGCGGCTTTTCGACCGGGCCGATGTTTCGCCCATCCACATCCCGGAACGCATGAACCATGCAGCAGTTCTGCAGCTCCCTAGATTTGCGCGCTACCAGATGCGAACGCTCTCGGCGAACCCGCGAAGTCCATTGAGAGGCACGTGATCGCTTCCAGCAGCGGCCTTCCCATCAGCGGCTTTCATACGACCCGACTCCGTTCTCCGAGCGCGGGATCGTGGATCCGTTCACCTACGGCGGCTCTTGTTGGTAATAGGCGAGCTACTTGGCAACCCATGGTTTGTTCCATACCCTGCGGTAAAATGCTGTTCTAACACCTCGACCATCCAGGAGCATCAATTGCCTAAGACGCTGAACTCGCTCATGAAGCATCTACGCGACAGCGGTATCGACATCAACGGCTCAGCGCAGAAGCGCCGGCTCAAGAATATCGGCTACTATCACGGTTACAAGGGCTACCGTTTCGCTGGCAACGCTGCAAACAGGCTTCCACTTACGGACTTCTCGCAGGTAGCCGCCCTCTACGACTTCGATACGCAACTTAAGGCGCTGTTCTACCCGCGTGTCATGTCAATCGAAACCGCGCTCAAGAACTACACTTTGGAGGCCGTGATCAAGGACGCAAGGTCCGGTGTCTTTGAGGACATCTGGCGAAAGAGCCTCACTGATTATCGTAGCTACACGGGAAGAGCCTACAAGAACGCATGGGACAGGCGGCAGCGGTTACGCGGTGAGATCGACGGGATAATCTCCTACAACCACAAGAGCCGCGACGTCATAGGCCACTTCCGCGATGCCGACAAGGACATACCCATATGGGCTATCTTCGAAGTGATGACCTTGGGCAACTTCGGCTCGTTCTACGATTGCCTCGATCGCCGCGTGAAGACAGAAATTGTGCGCGATCTCGGCATGCCGACAAACCTCGATTCCGAACTGCGGTTGAAGGATATCATCTTTGCCCTCAAGGACTTTCGCAACGCGATAGCCCACAACGGCGTGGTGCTCGATGTTCGCTTCCAGTCGGGTTCGATCAACACCGGCGTCTCACAGCTGCTCAAGCAGGAGACCGGCGTGGGTAAGACCGATTTCACCGACATAACCGACTACGTCGTTCTGCTCGTCTATCTTATGCGCCGCATGGGATTCACCAAGACGGAGTGCAAGCAGCTGATCGCTGGGTATGAGGCCATCGTCGAACGGTACCGCGCAGAGCTTCCCTTCAACGTGTTCTCGCGGATCATCAAAACCACAGCAAGGGGCAAACTTTCCGCTCTCCGCCGGTTTGTGAGCAACGGCTGAACGAAGGCCTAAAGGCTTGATGGACGTGGTAGAATGTAAGCCAATAGCGGTGAAAGGTTTCGGCCGACACCTGGAAAAGCCCGATGCGTCGGGCTTTTCTTATGCCTTAATTCCAAGCGCGAGATAAGTATCTCGGGGCTATAGGACGGAATCATGAGGGCGTTCGTCGCCATGCGCCACTTCCTAGCCGAAGACGCCACCCTGCTTGAGCGGCTGCGCGGCGTTGAGTTGAATCAGGCGGCGTTTCAGCGCTTCGGCATAGACCTCATCCAAGACGAGGAGCTGGCGAAGATGCTCGTCGCGAAGTTAAAGCTCCTCGACGAGCATCAAACGGCTTGAGCGTCGTCCAGCCTCTTGCCGCAAGCCCTAAAGCTCGAACATAATCGCCGAAAGCCTCGTGAATCAACGAGTCAAAGCAGGTCTGAGAGATCTGGACGCATGCAACAAAAACCCTCCGAAGAGGGCTGAGGTTTTGGTCGCGGGGGCTGGATTTGAACCCACGACCTCCGGGTTATGAGAATCCTTTTACAGTGGTCAGATTGTTTCACGATTGCCTATTTCCGCAGGTCAAAAGCCCGTCAAAAAATCCTGATACCCATGATGTTTCAGGATGTTTCAGCATTTTCGCCCAAAATTAGCCCAAATTTGCCCATAACAGTGCGTTTGCGTACTGTGACCGAAGACGGGAAAAGAAGACCGTATCAGACGCTTGACAAGGGGTGTCTCGAACGGCGGTCCTCTTTCCCATGAAGACGAGAAGGGAAAGGGCAGACGATGTCAGGAAGAAGCTCATTATCCGGCATAGGGTCGATCGAGAAGACGGGCAAGAAGAACACCTGGCGCATCAGGGTATCGCTCGGCAAGGACCCCGTGACGGGCAAGTACAGGAAGTCGCCCAGCCGCACCGTCCACGACACCAAGTCGGAGGCGGCCAAGGCGCTGATGGACTACCACGCCGAGCTCATGGACCCCTCCGCCATAAAGCCGAGCGACATTACCGTCGGAGACTACGCCGCCCGGTTCCACGAGGAGCGCGAACACGAGTTCAGGAGCCCGCTCGCGTGGAACAGGGAGTCCTACGAGATCAAGTGGATATCCTCGTTTTTCGGGGCGTACCGCCTGCAGGACCTCGACACCTTCACTGATCTGTACTCTTTTTTCGGACGCGAACGCCCGAGGGAGGGCGTGCAGAATTTCGGCATCCGAGAAAGAGGGGCCCCATGGGACAGAGCCCGGCGACCAAGCACGCCGACGAGCTCGGGCGGGAGACCGCCGACCACGTCGTCCCGTCGGGCGGGCCGATCGCCGAGTGCCGCCGCGGGCTCGGCCCGAACTCCAAGACCGTGAACATGCGGGCCGCCAGGCGGCGGCGCAAGCCGGTCGGGCTTCTGCGACTGGCTGCGGCGGGAGCCGCCCGCACTCGACGATCGGCCGCCATGCGCCGGCCGGCAGGACGGAGGCGTTCATGGGGCGGTGCGACGCGGCCTTCGCCGAGCCCGCCGCGGGCTCCGACGGCATGCCGCTCGCCGCACGATCCCTGCCGGTTCCATGTCCGAAATCTTGAAACAGATCAGCCCTGCTCCACTGGTTCATCGCCGACAAGAACCACTCCATCGTGGTTGAGTACCAGGCCGACGGGATGCACTTCTACCACGACGAGCTGGACGTGCTGGCCAACCAGCCCACCTTCGCCTACCACCGCGAGAACGTCCGCAGCTACCTGGCCTGCACGCTGGACTTCCCCGCCGACGCCCACTGGCGCGAGGCGACGCTTTCCCCCTACGGGTCCGGCGCCGGCATGCGCGGCATCCCCGGCGACTACTACTCGCCGTCCCGCTTCGTCCGCGCGGCCTAACTCAACGCCAACTGCCCGGCCCAGGAGGGCGAGGACGCCAACGTCAGCCGCCTGTTCCACACCCTCGGCGGCGTGGCCATGGCCCTCGGCGCGGCCAAGGTGTCCGATGGCGACTACGAGCACACCCTCTACACCAGCTGCTACTCCGACCGCACCTGCACCTACTACTACAACACCTATGAGGACCCGGCCATCCACGCCTATCCCCTCGATTCCGTCGCCTTGGACGGCGGCGCGGTGGTGAAGGTACCTGCCGCCCTATAGCGCCCGCGCGGGGCAGTTGTCGGAGGGCGATGCCCCTCCTCCTGCGACAACTGCCCCGCAGACCCTGCGCGCATTCGCCGAAGAAACTGCTAGAATTCACATGGAGGAGGGTTTTCCGACGCACGGCGGCAGCAAGGGGGCCAACATGGGATCGTTGGAGAACAAAATCGCCATCATCAGAGCCATGGATGAGCTCATGGCGGAGCGCTCGCTCGAGGAGATACGCACCGTCGACATCTGCGCCCACGCCGGCGTGTCCCGCCAGACTTTCTACCGCAACTTCAGCGATAAGTACCAGGCTGCCATCTGGTTCATGGAGGAGGGCGCCTGGCACTCGGTGCGCCAGATAGGCGTGACCTGCGGATGGAAGACGGGCCATCGCCGCCTGTTCTCCTTCGTGGCGGGCAACCGCCGCTTCATCAAGCGCTTCTTCCAGATGAACGGATCGAGCGCCCTCGGCAAGACCCTCATGGAGAAGACCGTCGAGCAGAACTTCGTGGAGCACTATTGCGAGCAGTACGCCGCAGCCACCGGCCGCGAGCCTGACGGACGCGTGGAGTTTCAGATCAAGGCCTTCGCCAAGATGAGCATCGAGTGCATAAAGGAATGGCAGTCCGATCCGCACCCCGACCAGTCAGAGGAGTACATCGACGCCTTCCTCTCCGCCGTGCCGAAAGACCTCTTCGAGGCCCTCGACATCGAAGACAAGCCCTCGGACGCCTCCATCGCCTTCCCCCTCTCCACCCTCGTCGCGGGCTACTAGCCCTGCCCCCATGGAACAGAACCCGCGCTCTGATCCAAACATGGAACAGAGCGCGGGTTCTGCAGTCTTTCTGTCCCCTCACCTGCCCTGAATAATAGGCCCCAAGAGATCCGCCGGGTTCGCCCCAGCGTACGCCGGGCCCTGCGGATCGGCAGGAAAGGCATCATCTGAGACAGGAGGAGACCATGGAATTCAATGATGCTGCCGTGGAGATGCGCGACGACGTGGGAAAGCCCTGGCGCTACGAGGAGGACGGCTGCACGGTGACCCGCACCTGCGTGTGGTCGGCCCCGGGCTGCCATCCGGTGGGCTGCGGCCTGAAGGTCTACGTCAAGGACGGCGAGGTCGTCAAGGTGGAGGGCGATGAGAACCACCCGGTGACCAAGGGCCGCCTGTGCGTGCGCTGCCTGACCATGAAGGACTTCCTGTACCATCCCGACCGCATCATCTATCCCATGAAGCGCGACCGCGCCAACCGCGGCAAGGACAAGTGGGAGCGCTGCAGCTGGGATGAGGCCATCGCCATCATTAAGAAGAACTACGACGAGGTGAAGGAGAACTATGGCGTCGAGTCCATGGTCGCCTTCATGGGCACGGGGCGCCAGGGCAACATCGGCGCGACGGGAGCCCACCGCGTGCTCGGCACGCCCAACGGCTGCTATCCGCTGAGCGGCTTCTCGTGCTACGGCCCGCGCGTCTCCATCACCATGGACGTCCTGGGCTCCTCCTACCCCGAGATCGACTACGCAGGCGGCCTGCCGGGCGGCTATGACGATCCGGCCTACCAGATCCCCGAGATCATCATCCAGTGGGGCAAGGAGCCCATCTACTCCAGCCCCGACGGCCTCTTCGGTCATTCCATCATCGACCTGATGAAGCGCGGGGCCAAGCTCATCAACATCAACCCCCGCATCACCTGGACCGGCTCGCGCGCCATCTTGAACGTGCAGCTGCGCCCCGGCACCGACGCGGCGCTGGCCATGGCTATGCTCAACGTCATCATCAGCGAGAACCTCTACGACCAGGACTTCGTGGATCGCTGGTGCTTCGGGTTCGACCAGCTGGCCGAACGCGTGGCCGAGATGCCGCCCGAGAAGGCAGCTGAGATCTGCTGCGTGCCGGCCGAGCAGATCTACCGCGCGGCCCGGCTCTACGCCAACGCCAAGCCGGCCTCCATCGCCTGGGGCGTCTCCATCGACCAGAGCCCCAACGGGGCCCAGGCGGGCCAGGCCATCCTTGCGCTCATGTCCATCACCGGCAACATGGACGTGCCGGGCGGCCAGGTGCTCGTCGACATGACCGCCGGCGACGGCGGCATGCAGGAGGACATCGACTCGGTCGGCTGGCCCGAGATGAAGCAGGAGCTCAAGGACGCCATCATCGGCCGCGAGGAGTTCCCCTTCTACACCGGCGGCCTCAAGATGTCGCAGGCCGACCGCCAGCTCGACGCGCTCGAGACGGGCAAGCCCTATGCCATCCACTTCTGCTGGCTGGGCGAGACCAACCTCATCGCCCCCACCTGCTCGGCCCAGCCCAAGCGTTGGTACGACGCCCTGCGCAAGGTCGACTTCAGCTTCGCCACCGACACGTGGATGACCCCCACCATCCAGGGCTGCTGCGACGTGGTGCTGCCGCTCGCCTCCTCCCTTGAGATGGAGACCATCGTCCCCACCCACTACGGCGGCTCGCCCAACTACGTCGGCGCGCTCAACAAGTGCGTTAAGTGCGGCGAGGCCGTGCCTGAGTGGGAGCTCTACCGCATCCTCGGCCTGGCCCTCAACCCCGAGGCCTGGGAGAACCGCGAGAAGGACTTCAAGGAGTTCTACGACATCGCCATGATGCGCGCCTACGACTTCGACTACGACGAGGTCCAGAAGAAGGTGGTAATCCAGCGCGACGTCTCCTATCGCAAGTACGAAACCGGCAAGCTGCGGCCAGACGGTGCCAAGGGATTCAACACCTCCACGGGCCGCATCCAGCTCTACAGCCCCATGTTCGAGGCGGTCGGCGAGGATCCCCTGCCCTACTACTTCGAGGCTCCCACCACGCCCGTCTCCACTCCCGACCTGGCGAAGGACTATCCGCTGACCATGATGACCGGCGCACGCGAGATAGGCTACTTCCACTCCGAGGGCCGTCAGATCGAGAAGCTGCGCGACCTGTGCCCCGACCCGCTCGTGGAGCTGAACCCCGTCGACGCCGACGAGCACGGCATCAAGGAAGGCGACTGGGTGCGCATCGAGAATCCCTGGGGCGTGTGCTTCCTCAGGGCGAAGATCACCCCCATCATCAAGGAGGGCTACATCCAGGCCCAGCACGGCTGGTGGTTCCCCGAGGAAGACGCGGAGGCCCCACACCTCTACGGCGTATGGAAGTCCAACATCAACACTCTGATCCCCCACTCCCGCATGGGCAAGCTGGGATTCGGCGCGCCGTTCAGAACCACCCTCGTCAAGATCTCCAAGGCGAGCGAGGAAGACCTCGTCGAGGCCGACCGCTATGGCCTGGAGGGCGCCGACGGCAAGCCCCTCGACCACACCGACAACTTCTTCCGCATCGATGACCCGTCGCTCGATCCGGCGGCCTGCTAGAAAGGATGGGAACCATGAGCCAGTACGGACTCCTCATCGACTACGAGTACTGCACCAACTGCCATTCCTGCGAGGTGGCCTGCGAGGAAGCCCACGACTTCCCGCCCGAGGCGCGCGGCATCCGGGTCTTCGAGGACGGCCCGTTCGAGTACGGCGACGGCCAGTGGAACTGGAACTACATCCCCACGCCCTCTAACCGCTGCGACCTGTGCGCCCAGCGGGTCACCAACCACCAGCAGCCGGCCTGCGTGCACCATTGCCTGGCACAGGTCATGAAGTTCGGCCGCATCGACGATCTGGTGGAGGACTTCAAGACCAAGCCGCGCCAGGTCCTCTGGATGCCCAACTAGCAGACGGGGGAGGGAGGCGAGAATGTGCGGCTATGCCTGCATAGGATGCGGGAGGTGCGGCAAGAAGCCCGACCGAATCCTGCCTCCCTTTCGCTGCCCAGCCTGCGGCGGCCCGGTCGAGGCCGGCGCCGCCGCCTGCCCGGCCTGCGGCCTCTCCCTCGTGCCCGGCGAGCCGCTGGGAGTCAGGCGAGGGACGCTCGGGGACGGGCAAGCCGAGGCGGGGGACGACGCGACTGCCTCGTCCCCCGCGTGACAAAGGAGGGAACCATGTTCAAAGGACCCCAAGGATTCGGAAGGATGATGAACATCCTGATGTGCGCGATCATGTGCGCCGTGCTCAGCATCGCCATCCCCCTCATCATCGAGGGAGCCACCGACGCCCAGGGGCTGCTCAATCCCATAGGCTTCGTCCAGAGCTTCGTGCTGAGCTTCTGCATAGCCTATCCCTTCGGCGATCTCGTGCCCGCCGTCGCCTGGGGCGGCACCCTGGCGGCGCGGATGGGCGCGAGCGGCCCGGTCGCCTACCTTATCCAGTGCGTCGTGACGGCCGTGCTGCTCATTACCTGCATCGCCTTCACGGTGTCGTTCGTCAACAACATCGCAACGCCCGGCGGCATGGGTGCCGTCACGGGATTCTTCGCCATGATCTGGCCCGGCGCGCTCGGCTTCGGCTTCCTGGCCATCTTGCTCACGCTCGGCCCCTGCATGAAGGTCGCCGCCAAGGCAACGGGCTTCGACCCCGCCGCTGCGGCCGCAGCCGCCTAGAGATTGATCTGTTTCAAGATTTCGGACACGGAATCGGCAGGGATCATGCGGCGAGCGACATGCCGTCGGAGCCCGTGGCGGGCTCGGCGAAGGCCGCGTCGCACCGCTCCATGAACGCCTCCGTCTTGCCGGCCGGCGTCTGGTAGCCGATCGTCAGGTGCGGGCGGGCCCGGTTGTGGAAGCCCTCGATGTAGCCGACCACCATGCGCGTGCACAGGTCGATGACGGCGGCCAGGTAGAGCCAGCCCCGGCCCGTGCGCAGGTACGTGATGTCGCCGCCGGGCACGGTGGTCGGCGCCGGCGCGCCGAAACGCCGGTCGGACCCGGGCCGGCAGCGCTCGACGGCCGACCTCTCCTCCGCCCACGGGTCGCCGGGCGGCTCCCGCCGCAGCCAGTCGTAGAAGCCCGACTGGCTCACGCCGAGCAGGCGCGCCATCGTCTTCGCGGGGAAATCCGCCTTCTCCGCCGCCATCAGGCGGCAGCGCGCGGTCGCGCCTGGTCTTCGGCGAAGAAGGCGGCGGCTTTTTCCGGGAGGGCGTTCTCCGCCTCGGGCTCGCGGATGCGCTTGCGCGCCTCGCGCAGCTCGGCGCCGCCAGCCTTCGGGTCGGGCTCGCCCGACAGCTCGTGCCGCCGCTTGGCGACCCGCATGTTCACGGTATTGGAGTTCGGGCCGAGCTCGCGGCGGGACGGTAGCTTGCCCTCCCTGACGAGCCTGTACATGGTTGTGCACGAGACGTGCACGTAGTCGCACGCCGCCTGTACAGAGAGCCACTCCTCGCCCGCGGGCCCCTTGGAACCCGCATCGCGGCGCGGCTCGGCATCGGCGGGGGACGGCTCCTCGGCGGCCCGGAGTCGCGTCATGACGCCGAGCATCTCGGCAAGCAGGTCCTGCCGATCGTTGGTGCCGCCGGTCTTTCTTGTCTCCATGCTCGCTCGTTTCTCTGTCTTCGTGCTTTCCGAAAAGAGACATCTCCTAATCGATGCCTGGCTAGATTATTGGGAATGGGCGGGTGAGCGGCAAACGAGAGGGGCGTTTTTCGGTTCTATTCGGTTCTATTCGCCCCATCGGAGGGGCACGGGAGAATTTCTCCGCGAAAGAAGGAGGACGTGAAACTTTGTGTTCGCAATGTGGAATCGCTGGATCGCCGATCGGCCCGTTTTTGGGCTAATGGCCCTGGCGTTTCATGGGGTTTCCCCAGGTTGCAGATTGTTTCATTGTATTTTAGCCCAAAATTAGCCCATAACCTCATCTCGAAGGGCGCTTCGACGGCGGAAAAAAGTGCCGACGTAGAGGTTCGGGCAAGGGCCAAAGGAGGGCATTTTAGCCCAAATTAGCCCAAAAACAGGGTTATGTTTCAAAAAGTGTGTCCAAAGCGGCCCCGTAATCCCTGATCACCCGT
>CALADF010000046.1 GCA_937890835.1 uncultured bacterium | reverse complement strand
CGCCTCGGCTGAGCAGGCCGGCCGAGGCGGGGGTTCTTTGGCTCGCTAGGCGAACCAGGTGCTCACGATGGGCGCCCAGCCCATCACCAAAATGACGACGACCAAAATCGGCACGCCGTATTTCATCCAAGGGAGCAACCAGGTGGGGAAGCGCAGTCCCGTACCCGTGTTCGCCTCGGCGAGGAAGTTATCCCATCCCCAGCCTCGTTTGCTGATGCAGAACGCGAGGAACACAAGCGACCCGATGGGCATGATGTTGCTCGATACGAGGAAATCCTCAATGGCTTGGATGTTGCCGATGCCGGGGATCTCGGCGCCGGAGAACACGTTGAAGCCGAGCGCGCAGGGCAGCGAGAGCAGGGGGATGGCGATCATGTTGACGGTGACGGCCTTCTTGCGGGTCCAGCCCCATTGGTCCATGCCGAAGCTCACGATGTTCTCGAACACGGCGATGATGGTGGACAAGGCGGCGAAGCTCATGAACACGAAGAACAAGGTTCCCCACAGGCTCCCGAGCCACATTTGGTCGAAGACCGCGGGAAGCGTGATGAACACGAGGTTCGGGCCGGAGTCGGGTGCTACGCCGAAGGCGAAGCAAGCGGGGAAGATGATGAGGCCCGTGCAGAACGCCACCGTGGTGTCGAGCGCGCCGATGGTGGCGGCTTCGCCCATGAGAGAGCGGTTCTTGCCGATGTAGCTGCCGAAGATGGCCATACCGCCCATGCCGACCGACAGCGTGAAGAACGCCTGACCCATCGCGGCGTAGGCGGCTTCGAAGAACGTCGGCACGTCGGCGAACATCTTCGAGAAGTCGGGGGCGAGGTAGAACATGATGCCCTCTTCCGCGCCGGGTAGCGTGACCGCGCGGACGACGAGCACGGCCAGCAGCGCGAGCAGCGCCAGCATCATCACCTTGGTGATGCGCTCGACCCCTCTCTGCAAGCCCATGCGGCAGATGAGGATGGCCACGACGGATGCCACGAGCATCCAGCCGATCAGCTCGATCGGGTTCGCCAGCATGGCGTCGAAAATGCCCGTGATCTGCGCGGACGTGGCGTTCTCGAACATGCCGGATGCCATCTTCGGCACATAGGCGAGCATCCATCCCGCCACGGTGGTGTAAAACATCAGCAACAGGTAGTTGCCCGCGATGCCGATCCATTTGAACCGGTGCCAAACGCCGCCCTTCGGCTCAAGCTCATCGAAGGCGCGGCCGATGCTTTTCTGGCTTGCGCGGCCGACTGCGAACTCCATGACCATGATGGGCATGCTCAAGATCAACAGGAACACCAGGTACATGAGGACGAACGCCGCCCCGCCGTATTCTCCGGTGATGTAGGGAAAGCGCCAGACGTTTCCAAGTCCGATAGCGCAGCCCGCGCTGATGAGGATGAACCCGAGACGGGATCCGAATTTCTCTCGTTGCACGATGATGTGCCTTTCTGTACAGGTAAACACGCGTCCGACCATTGTAAGCGAACGGGCGGGCGAAAATGGGATACCATGACCATATTCGGCTAAAGCCAGGTTGGAAGAAGGGGAAAATTCGATGCAGGATGCGCTTGAACAGCGGTACGCCCTTATCGACGAGTTGCTCACGGGAACGTTCAACTCCGTTTTGCGCATCGAGGAGCGCGTCCTGGAAAACAAGTTGACGCGCGGGCTGACCATTACGGAGATTCACGCGATCGTGGCCGTCGGCTACCGGGAGAGCAACCCGATGAACGTGGTGGCCGCGCGCCTCGGCGTGACGCTCGCGACGCTGACGACGACGGCGGCCCGTCTCGAGGAGAAGGGCTACGTCGTGCGCACACGCGATGAACGCGACCGTCGCAAGGTCCTCATCAGCTTGACCACGCGTGGGCGCGAGGTGTTTCGCGCCCACGGCTTGTTCCACAAGCACATGGTGCAAAGCGCGCTCTCGGGCCTCAGCGAAGAGGAGCAGGAGGTTCTCGCCCGCTCGCTCGCGCAGGTGAAGGGCTTCTTCGACGAGCAAGCCTAAGCGAAGGCGCCGCGTCGCGCGCGATACGGCTTGCCCGCCCGAACCGCTTCGCCGCGTACGGCGGCATGCGGCGGGCTGTTGCCGCGGTTGACGCGGCGCGGCCCGCAGTCCGCGACCTTCCCCGTGCCCGGCGTGCTCTATCCCTCGAGCAGCTCGATGAGCTCCTCGCGCGTCAGGCTCGCCAGCGTGAGCGCTCCCTCGTCTCCGACCACCGAGGCGGCGAGCTCGGATTTAGCCTCTTGCAGGCGTAGGATGCGCTCCTCGATGGTTCCCTTCGCGATGATCTTGTACACGTTCACGGGCTCGGTTTGTCCGATGCGGTGCGCGCGGTCGGTGGCCTGATCGGTCGCGGCGGCGTTCCACCACGGGTCGGCGTGGATGACCGTCGAGGCCCCGGTGAGGTTGAGTCCGGTGCCCCCCGCTTTCAACGAGATGAGAAAAATCGGCACGTCATCGACGTTGAAGGCGTTGACCAGGTCGATGCGCGTCTTCTTGGGCGTCGCCCCCGTGATGGTGTAGTAGGCGATTCCCTGTCGGTCGAGCTCGTCGGCTATGGTTGCCAGGTAACTGGTGAACTGGGAGAACACGAGCGCTTTGCCGCCTGCGTCGCAGGTTTGGGACACGAGGTCGACGATCGCCGCGGTTTTGGCGACGGGTCCGTCGTAGTTCTCGAAGGTCAAGCTCGGGTCGAGGGCGATCTGGCGCAGCCGCGTCAGCTCGGCGAGCACCTCGATGCGCGTTTTCTGCAGCGCGCGGTCGGGCGTGCGCTTGGCGGAGTTCTTCTTTTGAACGTTGAGATCTTCGCGCAGCCGCTGCTCGGCCGCGTGGTAAAGCGCGCTCTGCTCTCCGGCAAGCGGCACGTACACGACCGAGTCGAGCTTTTCGGGCAGCTCGGGCAGAACCGCGCTCTTGCTGCGCCTGAGGATGAACGGTCCGACGAGCGAGCGCAGCCTGCGGGCGAGCTCCTCGTCGCCGCCGAGGATCCCCAGCTCGAAACGCTCGCGGAAGCGCGCGTACGACCCGAGGAAGCCGGGCATGAGGAAATCGAAGATGGACCATATCTCGGAGAGCCTGTTCTCCATGGGCGTTCCCGTGAGGGCGAAACGCCTCTCGGCGCGTATTCTCTTGATGGCGCGCGTGGTGAGGGTGGCGTGGTTTTTGATGTACTGAGCCTCGTCGAGCACGCAGAACGAGAAGCGCATCCGCTCGAGGCTTTCGACGTCGACGCGCGCGAGGTCGTAGGAGGTGACGAGCACGTCGTGGCTTTCGCGGCGGATGCGGGCGCGGTCCGCCTTGCCGCCTTCGAGCGCGACGACATCGAGGGCGGGGGCGAACGTGGCGAATTCCGCCACCCAGTTGTAAACCAACGATGCGGGGCAGATGATGAGCGCGGGCGATTCCGGCCCGATGTCTTCGGGGCGCGAGAGCAGAAGGCTGATGAGCTGCAGCGATTTGCCCAATCCCATTTCATCGGCGAGGATGCCTCCGAAGTCGAGCTCGGTGAGCGTCGAGAGCCAGGTGAACCCCTCTCGTTGGTAGGGGCGCAGCACGCCCGCAAGCGATGGCGGAACGGTAAACGAGTCGGCGTCGACGGCGTGGAACCGATCGATGTAGTCGGTGAAGCTGCGGTCGCGGTGCGCTTCGGAGAACTCGCGATCGAGGTAGAACGCGCGATACGTGGGCACCTCGATGGAGCCGCTCGCAAGCTCGCGCGGCGAGACGTCCAAGTCGTCGAGGAGGTGGTCGAGCTGGGAGAGGTCGTAGTCCTCGAGGCTGAGAAACACGCCCGTTTTCAACCGATGGTATCGCTTGCGCTTTCGATAGCTCGCGAGCAGGGCCGCGAGCTCGTCGCGATCGAGGTCGCCGGCCGAGACGTCAAGGTCGATCAGGTTCCCCGCGATGGAGAGGCCTATCTGGACACGCGGTTTGCGATCGGTGACGAGGCGGTCGAACGCAGGCGTCGTGAAAACCTCGCCGAGCGATCTGAACCTCGCCAGACCGCCGAACAAGAGGTCGGCGAGCGCTTCCTCTTCGTTTATCGGTATGACGGCTTCGAGGCCGAACAGCGAGAACACCAGCTCGCAAGCGCGGTTTTCAAGCACCTCGTCGCGCAGGGGCGCAAGCTCCGTTGCGTTGTTCGCGTCGTCGTCTTTCGCTTCGCCGTCGGCGACACCGTCGCTGCGCGGTTCGACGAGCGTGAAGGTGGACTTGCCGTAACGCACGCACGCGCGCACTTCGACGCGGTCGTCGTCGCGATCGAAATAGAACTCGAGCGCACCCGGCGTCGGCTTCATGAACTCGATCTCAGGCGGGGTGTCGAGCGCCATCGTCTCCTCGAGCACGGGCAGCACCGTCGCGCAGAACAGCGGCATGTCCGCGGCGGTCACGAAGAGCTTGTCGTCTCCTGATCGATACACGTCCCTTAAAAAGCCCGCGCATCGGGCGAAAGAGGGCGAGCATTTGAACAGCATGTCGTCTTGCAGCACGTACATGCGGTCGGCGTCTGCGGCGAATACGATCGTCTCGTCGCGGGCGATGACGTAGCCACCCTGCTCCTCGCGCAGGATGCGCAGCGGGATGCGCGGATCGGCGTCGACCACGTGGATCTTCATGCGCGTGCGCGCGCTCGCGTCGGTGCACGAGAAGTCGATCGGGTCGTGGTCTGCGAGATCGACAAGCTCGATCACCTCCGCGTCGGTGAGGTCGAGATCGCGCCCCGGAGCTCCGGTTGCGCGGGCGCGCCGGGCTGCCCCTTGGGCGAAGGACCGCCAGGATGCGGCCTCACCGCCCCGCTCCCGCGCGGACACCGCGCGCTCGATGAACCCCGCGAGGGCTTTGCCCTTGCCGTCGAACGCCGAGAGGACGTGCGTGAACGAGAGCTTCTTCCCGTATGAGACATGGGCGCCCTGCCTGAGCGCGTGGGCGAAGTCGCTTGTGTTCTTCATGACGTAGGAGCCGCGCGGTCCGCGCAGCTTGAAATGCGCCGACCAGTTCTCGAACCCGTAGGTGAGCTCGAAGTCGATCGTGACGGGCACGTCGCCGTTTTCCCCGGATGCGCGTTCGGCGCGTCTCATGAACGCCGCGATCGACGGGCTCGTTTCGGGTGACCGGTGCTCTTTGTAGCCCATGAACCCGGCGGGGTCTTCGAGGTAGCTCAGCGCGAGTGCGACGGTGTGCTTGCACATGCCGTCGTATTTCAGGAACGCGGGGCAGGTGCAGGAGAAGTCGACGACGGCATCGGCGTGCTCGTCGATGACGACCGAGGTGCGATAGCGGTCGTTCCAGCCGCTCGAGGCGGCGACGAAGGCGGACAGCGTCGTCTCGTCGTTTTGGTAACGAACCTGCTTGGTGAGCATGTTCTTTCCGTGGGCGGCGATCTGACGCGCACGTTGATAGGTGCGCGTGTCGCACTCTCGTGCGAGGTCGTGCTCGGTGATCATGCGATCACCGTGGATTCGTGAAGTGTGGCGCGGCGTTTCTCGAACACGTTTCCTCCTTGCCGGAAATCGAGCATTCTTAATCTTAGCACGCTGCGGCTACGGGTGCGGATCGCTTGTGTTCTCCGTGGATCGACGAAGCGGGCGGGCAATCGAGAGGGTGCGTGCGATCCTTGGGGGGATACAATGGGTTTCATGGAAACCATCATCGAATATCTCGAGCGCGAGCAGCGCACGTTCGGGGAGCTGGCGTTTTCGCCGGTCGACTCGCTCGTGCTGTCTTCGCTCGTGTATTTCAACTTCGACGCCGCGGGCGTGGTCGAACGTCAGTCCGCGACGCCCGCTCGTCTGCACGACGTCGTCGCGCTCACCTCCCTCGATGACCTCGTCTCCTCAAGTTGGCTCGCCGATTCTCCCGACACCTCCGCTTTCGTTCGCGCGATCATGGCGTCTCGGCGTTACCGCGACGTCGAGATCGTTTTCTTCACCAACGATTTCGTAAGCGTGATTGAAAAGCAGTTCAGCGCCGCGACGTTTCGCATCCCGAACGCGGCGGCGGCCTTGCGCCGCCGGGCTGACGATTGCGCGCATCCAGGCGCGTGTCACAGCGGGGCGGCGGCCTTCGGTGAAGACGGCCTGCTCTACGTCGCCTACCGCGGCACCGACGGAACGCTCGCGGGTTGGAAAGAGGACTTCAACCTCACGTTCAAAAACGTCATTCCCTCTCAGGCTGCGGCCTTGCAGTACCTCTCCGGCGTCGCGTCGACCTGCTCATGCCCCATCATCGCGGGTGGCCACTCGAAGGGCGGAAACCTCGCCGAGTACAGCGCGCTGACGTGCGACGAGGCTTTGTTCGACCGCATCGTCGCGGTGTACGATCATGATGGGCCGGCTTTTTCGGATGATCCGTCCCCCCGCATCGGCGACCCGGCTTACCGGGCGAAGCTGTTTAAAACGGTTCCCTCATCGTCGATCTTCGGGTTGATGCTCGAGAGCAGGCGCGACTACCGCATCGTTCAATCCGACGCTCGGGTGTTTTTGTCCCACTCCCCGTTCACGTGGCTCGTCGAGGGGGCCGATTTCCTCTACGATGAGAAGCTCACGCGCGGGTCTTACGCGTTCGATCGCTCGCTTGACGAGTGGATGCGCTCGGTTGACCCGGATAAACGCGAGCTGTTCATCGACACCATGTACGAGCTGTTCACGAGCACGGAGGCGACGACGTGGTCGCAGTTTCAGGATAACCTGGCGAGAAACATCGCGACGGTGTTTCAGCGGGGTCGCTCGCTCGACGCCGAGACGCGTTCGTTTCTTCTGAGGACTTTGGCCTCGGGTGTGGGGATCCTCACTTCCTCGACGGCGCGCAACATGCTGCCGGATGGCATCCGCGAGAGGGGAGGGGCGTCTCGCGGCGCGTAAGTCGATGCGAGACGCGAGCGGAGCTGACGCCGCCGGCGCGTGCGGCGAGGAGGAGCGCCTCGCCGTGTATGGGCGTTGCGCGATGGTTACACGTCGGGGAAGGCGGGCGAGCGCGTTTTCCGACATGAGGAAAGGAGACGCAGCGTGAGCGTTCTCGTCAACTGTCTCGCCGTCGGAGCGGGCGGCTTCATCGGTTCGGTTGCTCGGTATCTGGTCGGCCTTCTGCCCGCCGCTTTGGGGGCGAAGAGCGTCCTCGGCGGTTTTCCCGTCGCCACGTTTTCCATCAACGTGGTCGGTGCGTTCGCCATCGGGTTCATCGCGGCGTGGGCGACGCGCGACGCGCAGATGAGCCCGGAGCTTCTGCTGCTGCTCAAAGTGGGGATCTGCGGCGGGTTCACGACGTTTTCGACGTTCAGCCTTGAATCGATGCAGCTGATCGATACGGGCGCGTGGGCGATGGCCGTTGCGTACATGGTGCTGAGCGTGATCGCGTGCTTGGGGGCGGTGCTCGCGGGCGACGCTCTCGCGGGTTCGTTGCCGCAAGGCGGCTGAGGTCGTCTCGCGTCACCTTCCGAGATGCGAGAAGACCCGCCGCGCGTCGCTTTCGCTTTCGCGCTCCGTTCAGGGCGCGGTTCGAACTCGAACGTGTGGCGGGTCTTCCTTCGTGCGGGTGCTGTCGAGTGCTTGCTAGAAGTTCCAGGAGTTCATGTAGTTGATCTGCTCCTCGGTGAGCGTGTCGATCTCCACGCCGAGGGTCTGGAGCTTCACGCGCGCCACGCCGTCGTCGATGGCGGCGGGCACGTCGTAGACCTTGTTCTCCAGCTCGCTGGCATGCTGGTAGAGGTACTCCGCCGCCAGCGCCTGGTTCGCGAAGCTCATGTCCATGACGGACGCCGGATGGCCCTCGGCGCACGCCAGGTTCACGAGACGACCCTGCGCCAGGATGATGACCGTGCGGCCGTCGGCGAGCGTGTACTCCTCGACGAGGGGCTTGATCTCCTCGACCTTGACGGCGTTCTCACGCAGCCACTCGAGGTTGATCTCGGAGTCGAAGTGGCCGGAGTTGCACACGATGGCCCCGTCCTTCATGTTCTCGAACGCAGGGCCGTCGACGACCTTGCAGTTGCCGGTGACGGTGACCCACACGTCGGCGTATTTGGCCGCCTCGGCGGCGGGCATCACGCGGTAACCCTCCATATGCGCCTCGAGCGCCTTGAGCGGGTCGACCTCGCAGATGATGACGTTCATGCCCATGCCTTTTGCGCGCAGGGCGAGGCCGCTGCCGCAGTAGCCGTAGCCGGAGATGACGATGGTGCGGCCGCACAGCAGGCGGTTGGTGGCGCGCACGATGCCGTCGAGGGTGGACTGCCCGGTGCCGTAATGGTTGTCGAAGCAGTGCTTGGTGTTGGCGTCGTTGATGTTGAACACGGGATAGCCGAGCGTGCCTTCTGCGGCCATGGAGATGAGTCGGATGACGCCGGTGGTGGTCTCCTCCGTGCCGCCGATCACGCCCGGAAGCTTGTCGGTGAACTTGGTGTGCAGCGCGGTGTCCAGATCGGCGCCGTCGTCCATGATGATCTGCGGGTTCGTGGCGATGACCGCCTCGATGTGGCGGTTGTAGGTGTCCATGTCCTCGCCGGTGATGGCGAACACCTGAATGCCGAAGTCGCGTACGAGCGACGCCGCCGTGTCGTCTTGGGTGGACAGCGGGTTCGACGCGCACAGCGCCACCTGGGCGCCGGATGCGGCCAGCGCGCGCATGAGGTTGGCGGTCTCGGTGGTCACGTGCATGCAGGCGCCGATGCGCACGCCCTCGAGCGGACGCTCCTTGGCGAAGCGCTCGCGGATGGAGGCGAGCACGGGCATGTCGCGCGCTGCCCACTCGATGCGGGCGAGGCCTTCATCGGCGAGGTTGATGTCTTTGATATCGTAGTTCTCAGGCACGATGTCCTCTTTCCTGATTTGGAGGTTCTTTGCGCATCACAGGGTAGCACACGGCCCCCCGTCGACGCGATGCGGAATGTGGAGGCGGTATGCAGAACCTTTGTCGAAACGACGGTTTATCCCGACAAGCTGCGCCTATGACGCGCGAATCCGCCCGCGTGCGGTTGATTGCGCTATGAAACTGCACGTCAGGTCGTTATACTTTCAAAAGTTTGTCCATGGGCGCCTGCGGTTGCGTCCCGTCTAAGGAGCACATGAGGTGTTTGATCAGCTAGCGGACGCGATGGCACGTCTCTCGTTCGTCGACATATTCAACTTCTGCGTGTTCATCACGTTCACCATCTGCTATACCTACCAGCTTTTCTACGTGTTCGTCGTTCTAACGCGCAAACCGCCGGCGCGCGAGGCGAAACGCGATCATAAATTCGCCGTCCTCATCGCCGCCCGCAACGAGAGCGCGGTTATCGCCGACCTCATCGAGTCCGTAAAGGCCCAGAACTACCCTGTGGACCTCATCGACATCTTCGTCATCGCCGACAACTGCACCGACGATACGGCGGACGTTGCGCGTCGCGCCGGCGCGTTCGTGTTCGAGCGCTTCAACGCGAAGGAAGTGGGGAAGGGCTACGCGCTCGATTTCGGGCTGAAGGCCATATGGGAGCGCTTCCCTGACGCGGGCCATGAGGCGTACTTTGTTTTCGACGCCGACAACGTGCTCGACGCCAACTACTTCCGCGAGATGAACGCCACGTTCGACTCGGGCGCGAAGGCTTCGACGTCGTATCGCAACTCCAAGAACTTCGGCTCCAATTGGATTTCAGCGGGCTACGGCGTGTGGTTCCTGCGCGAGGCGAAGTTCCTCAACCAGGCGCGTCTGACGCTCAACACCTCGTGCGCCGTGTCGGGTACGGGCTTTTTCATCGACGCCGATGTCCTCAAGCAGGCGGGCGGGTGGAAATGGCATCTGCTCACCGAGGACATCGAATTCTCCGCGTCGTCGATCATCGACGGCATCCGCATCAGCTACACGCCCACGGCAATGCTCTACGACGAGCAACCCACCACCTTCATCGACTCGTGGAACCAGCGCTTCCGTTGGGCGAAGGGTTTTTACCAGGTGTTTTTCCATTACGCGAAGGGTCTTGCGCGCGGCGTCGTCAAAAACCCCAAGGGGTATCGCTTCGCCTGCTACGATATGCTCGTGACGCTTGCCCCCGGCATGCTGCTCACCATCATCTCGGTCGTGTTCAACGCCGCCATCATCATCCTCGCCACCACCGGCGCCATGACCGTCGGCGTCGCCATCGCCAGCTCCATTTCGTCCATCTTCTTCTGCCTGTTCAACTTCTTCATGTTCATGTTCGTGTTCGGCGTGCTCACCACCTTCGTGGAGTGGGACTCCATCCGCACGACCACGGCGAAGAAGATCAAGTACATGTTCACTTTCCCGTTCTTCCAGTTCACCTACATTCCCATCGCGCTTGTCGCGTTGGTGAAGAAGGCGACGTGGAAACCCATCAAACACTCCATCTCGGTCGACGTCGCGGAGTTCTCCGAAGCCGCTTCAAGTAAAAAGGAGCTCTCCTAGCGAGGGTCGAGGCTTTTCGAAATCGCTTCAAGCGAAAAGGAGCTCCCTGACGGAGTTCTCTGAAGCTGCTTCCGGCGAAAAGGGAGCCCCCCCTTATCGGACGAATGGCGCCTCGCCCCTTAGGCGCGGGCGAACGTGGCTCCGAACACAGCGCGTGCGCCTGATGTCTGAAGCGCGTCAGCTGCGGCGAAAAGCGTCGCTCCCGTCGTGCAGACGTCGTCGACGACGATGACGCGCGCGGGTGATGCGGCGCCTGGGATGAGGTGAATGCGCGATCTCATGTTCTCGATGCGGCCTCGCCTTCCAAGCTCTCGTTGGTCGCGGCTGCGCGGGCGGGCGAAAAGCTCGATCGCCTCGATGCCGAGCCTGCGCGCCGTCGCCTGCGCGAGAAGCTCGGCGTGGTCGAACCCCCGCCTTCTTCGCGCTTCCGTAGTTGCGGGCACGAAGGTGATCGTCGCATCGCGCACCCAGTCGGGGTGGATGTATCGAGCCATCAACTCGGCCATCGTCTCGCAGAGAGCGCGCTCTCCTCGATCTTTGTACGTCGTGACGATGCGTCGGGAGTCGCTTCCGAGCGAGACGGCGCTGACCATGCCGTCAAGGGGGATTCGCTCTCGTCCCGAGGCGGCGAGGGTGACCGGATTGCACTCGGTGCATTGAACGAGCCCGTGCGGCGCACCGCATCGAGGGCATGCCCTGCAAAGATCGATGTAGGGGAGCGCTTGCGCGCAGGTATCGCAAAGATGCTTCCCTTGCGCGTCGCAGACGGCGCAGCGCGTCGGCCAGAGCGTCTCGGCGAACACCTCGAGCGTTGCGTCGCGGTAAGCGGCGATCGTGGATGTGATGGATCTTCCCATGTCCCGATGGTAGCGAACCTGCCCGGCAGGGTATTGGCGCGAAGCCGACGCGGTTTTTGCCCCTGCCAAGCATGATGTCCCATCAGATCGGCTGGTTTTCCGCGGTTTCTTCTCTCTGTTCTCCCTCGGCTTTCGCTCAGTTCCAGCTTGGTTCTCCCTCGGCTTTCGCTTGGTTCCGGTTCGGCCCTGCCTTGGCTTCACTTGGTTCCGATTCGGCACCGGCTTGGTTTCGCGCGGCTTTGTCGAATCCTCATCAAAAGACCCTCGCTCGGCGCTGCGCGAATTGCTCGCGCGTTTTTTGCGGGTTTCTCGCGGGCCTCTCGTTCAGCTTGAGTGGAGCCCCTGTCGAGGCGCCTGCGCGCGAGCGGACAACGCAGGCCGGGAACGTCGCTTCATCTGTTACACTAAGGGATGCTTCTTTCGAGTCTGTAGTTGCGGGGATTGTCACGATCTCTCAGTCCATGGCAGATGCGGTCGAAAGGATCCACGTAAGCGGCGGGAGCGAATCTCGTGGTGAGCATGGCGTATCCTAGGGGTAAGTCGCACCGTCCGTATCCATTATTCAACGCGACATACGGTTGCGGCGGATGAGAGGGCGAGTAGCGCAAGCGAAAGTCCCAGTGCGCGAGTGTGGGGGCAAAGACTAGGTCAGTCGAGGGAAGCGTTGTGTCAGCGGCGTCCGCGTAACGCGGTAGGCAACGGAGGAATTCGTGAGAAAGCGGTTGAGCGTCATCGTGGTCGCGTGCGTATTCGCATGCGCCATGTCGATCATGCTGGCGGGATGTGCAGGCGACAGCACGTACGAACCCGAGGGGAAGAGCCCTACGGTGTCTTCACCGACGATCGGGCAAAGCGGCACGCTTCGCGTCGGCGTCAATACGGAGAAATCGCCTTTAGCGGGCATGAGCAGCGACGGCGAAAGGATCATCGGCATCGACGTCGATGTTGCGGCGGCTATCGCCGACGAGTTGGGCTTGAAACTGTCGATCGTCGACGTGGGGAGCGATCCTGCCGGCGCGTTGTCGAACGGCAAAGTCGACATCGTCATGGACATCGATTCTTCCGATGCTCCGAGCGGCGTTTGGGTTTCCGAGCGTTACGTTCCGACGGGAATAGCGCTTTTCGCGCTGTCTTCGTCTCAATCGGGTTTGCCGACGGCGAACGCGCAGTCTTCGATCGCGGCGCAGCTTTCTTCAACGAGCGCGTGGGCGGTTTCCAACACCTACGGTGACTCTTCGCTCAAGTCGGTTGCAAGCTTATCCGATGCTTTCTCTCAGCTGAGCAGCGGATCGGTCAAGTACGTCGCCGCCGATGCGATCATCGGCATGTACGCCGCCCACGTCGCAGGCGTCGATGTCGATATCGTCGGCATGCTCGCGCAGCCGAGCGGGTATTGCATCGCCGCGTCTTCGACGAACGCCGATTTGAAAACCGCTGTCGAGGGCGCGGTCGATCAGTTGACGAGTAACGGCGTCATAGGCATCATCGAGGCGAAGTGGCTTGGCAAGGCGATCGACTTCACAGGCATCGACGTGGTGGGCGCCGCTTCCAAGTCGGTTGACGCCGACTCGGACACTGTCGTGAAAACCACGACGGAGTAGCGCTCGCGTAAGATCGGTTCCGGCGCGAAAGGGCGCCGCGATGCTGTTTTGAGACCTGAGGCAATCCCGGCTCAGATGCCGAAGGATGAAAGCATGTAAGGAAAAGGGCTGCAGTTCAATCCGAACTGCAGCCCTTTTCAGGTTTCACGGGTGATCTGTCGGGAAGCTTCGCCTAGTTCAGGAAGTCCTCGAGGATCTCCTGCTCGGCTTCCTCCTCGGTAAGGCCGAGGGTCATGAGCTTCACGATTTGATCGCCTGCGATCTTGCCGATAGCCGCCTCGTGGACGAGCAGGGCGTCCTCGCTCGCCGCTTCGATGCCGGGGATCGCTTTCACCTTGGCGTTGCCCATGATGATGGCGTCGCACTGGACGTGCCCGCGGCATGCCGCCTCGCCGATGACGAGGGGGTTGAACACCTGCACGGAGTCGTCCTGCGCGACGGAGCGCGAGATGACCTGAACGGAGGAGTCATCGCCTTTAAGCTCCACCTTCATGTTGGACACGGCGGTCTGTTTGTCGTGGGTGAGAAGCTTTTCGATGAGCACGAGCTTAGCGCCTGCGGCGAGCTCGGCGTTGGTGTCGCGCACCGTGGAGGTGACGCCGCGTAGCTGCACCATCTCCATCTCGCAGGTTGAGTTCTCCTCCATGTAGACGTTGGTGGTGGGGTTTAAAATGCGCTCGCCCGTGCCTTCTCCTTCGCCGTAGTGCTTCTCAACGTAGGAGATTCGACTGTTCTTGCCGATGTAGAAGCTGTGGATGCCGTCGTGCTCGGATGCCTCGTGGCTCGAGTTGTGGATGCCGCAGCCTGCGACGATCTTGATATCGCAGTCGTCGCCGATGTAGAAGGTGTTGTACACGACGTCTTTCAGGCCCGATTGCGTGACGATGACGGGAATGTAGACCGTCTCGCCTTTGGTGCCGGGCTTGATGCGTATGTCGATGCCGGGGTGGTCGGTTTTCGTCTCGATGTCGATGAACGCCGAGTTGTGGCGCTCGACGAGCTGCCCGTCTTTGCGGATGTTGAAAGCTCCCTTCGGCATGCCGTGAAGGTTCGCGATTTCAGCGAGCAGGCTCTCGTCGATGGGGGAAAGGTCGACTGCCATGATGTTTCTCCTTAATATGATGCCGTCGCGCCGCTCGCCGCGCAGTGCATGTTGCGCATGGCGAGAGGTTTTCGGCCGATCGGTGTCAGGCCGCGCGATCGGCTCGCGCTAGCAGGTGGTCGGAATCTCGGTGAGGTGAAGCTCGGTCGGCTTGGTGAGGGGACAGCCGTCGATGCCCTTCGAGGCGAAGCCGAGCTTGGGCATCAGATCTTCGGGCGTGCCGGTTTCGGCGACCTTGCCCTCGCGCAGCAAGACGATCTCGTCGGCGAGCTGTATGATGCGCTCCTGATGGGAGATGATGACGATGGAGCGACCGTCGCGCGCTGCGTGGATGTCGCGGAACGTCTCGGTCAGCCTGTCGAAGCTCCAAAGGTCGATGCCCGCCTCGGGCTCGTCGTAAATGGCCAGCTTGGGGTCGCGGGCGAGAATGGTGGCGATCTCGATGCGCTTCACCTCGCCGCCTGAGAGGGACTTGTCCACCTCGCGGGTGAGGTAGCTCGCCGAGCACAGCCCGACCTTGGCAAGGTACTCGTTGCAGGCGAGCATGGGAAGCTTGCGTCCCGCCGCGATGTCGAGGAGTTTCTTCACCTTCATGCCCTTGAAACGGGCAGGCTGCTGGAACCCGTAGCCGATGCCGAGCTTGGCGCGCTCGGCGATGGGCATGTCGGTGATGTCCTGTCCGTTGAAGATGATTTGGCCGGACGTGGGGGTCTCGATGCCCATGATGAGCTTTGCGAGCGTCGATTTGCCGCCGCCGTTAGGCCCGGTGATGACGGTGAAGCGGTCGTCGGGAATGACGAGGGAAAGATCGTCGATGATGCGCTTCGGGGCGCCGTTTTCGGTGGGCACCTCGAAGACGATGTTCTTCAGCTCGAGCATGGAATGCGTCTCCGTCTCTTCTCGTGCAAGGCCTCAATGCGCGAAAGCCGCGCTGTTGGTCGTACCTCGCGTCGTCGTTGTCAATCGCTTATTGTAGTCTTAAACGCGTAAATGTCGATGATGGATGCGCCTGGGAGCTCAGCATCGACGGACGTGTTTTCAAATGTCACTAATTTAATAACATATAAAGACGAAGATGACAAGACGAGTTCTCCTTGCGTTGATTGCGGGGAGTGGGCGGCCGTGCAGCGTGTCGGCGTCAGCAGGCGGGTAAAATGCGTCTGGACACGGAAAGCACGGCTTGAAACGCGCTGCGCGGCGCGGGTATGTCGAAAGGTTGGAGGCAGGATGATCGACGAGGTATTCGTGGGCGATGTCGCCCGTAGGCACGGGTTCGCCCTTGAGTCGGCTGAGGAGCTGAGCGAGATCGACGGGCAGGCGTACGTGATGCGTCACGGCGCGAGCGGGGCGCGGCTGCTCTATCTGCGAAACGATGACCCGAACAAGGCTTTCTCCATCTCCTTCAAAACCCCCGCCGACGACGACACCGGCGTCTTCCACATTCTCGAGCATTCGGTGCTGTGCGGATCTCGGAAGTTTCCCGTAAAAGAGCCGTTCGTCAATTTGCTGAAAAGCTCGATGCAGACGTTTCTCAACGCCATGACGTTTCCTGATAAGACCATGTATCCGGTCGCGTCGACCAACGAGCAGGATCTCGAGAACCTCATGGATGTGTATCTCGACGCGGTCTTCCATCCTGCGATTTACACGAAGCGCGCCATTTTCGAGCAGGAGGGCTGGCATCTTGAGCTGGCGAGCGATGACGCGGGATCTCCGCGGGGCCTGGTTTGCAACGGCGTTGTGTTCAACGAGATGAAAGGTGCCTTGTCCGACCCCGATTCGGTCCTGCTCAACGCGGTTTCAGCAGGGCTGTTCCCCGATACCACGTATCGCTTCGAGTCGGGCGGCGTTCCCGAGTCCATTCCGGATTTGACCTACGAGGCGTTTCTCGAGACGCATCGCCGTCATTACCGCCCGGACAACTGCTACATCGTCTTGTACGGGGACCTCGATATCGACCGATTCCTGGGTTTCGTCGACGAGCGTTATCTGACGCCCGTCTCCCTGGAGTTGGCGGGGGAGCCCGCGCTTGCCGTGAACCCGCTCGAACTGCAGGCGCCCGTCGTGGCGCGCGGGGTTGTTCGCGAGATGGAGACCTCGCCCGATAACGCCTGCTGCGGGCTCGGCTTCGTGCTGGGCACTGCATCGCAGCGCGAGCGCATGATCGCCGCCGACATACTGCTCGATGCCATCATGGGGTCTAACGAGGCGCCGATGAAACGCGCTTTGCTCGATGCGGACATCGCCTCCGACGCGTTCGCGTATCTGGTCGATGCCGTGGCTCAGCCGTTCGCGTTCATCGGGCTGAAGGGATTGAAGCCCGGTTGCGCCCCGCGCCTGCTCGATATCGTTCGCAGCGAGGCGCGGCGCCTGGCGTCGGGCGGGCTCGATCACGCGCTCGTCGACGCGGCGCTCTCCCATGCGGAGTTCGTCATGCGCGAGCGTAACTTCGGCACTGCGGACGGCGTGGTCTTGGCCATGTCCAGCCTGGCGGGTTGGCTTTACGACGAGGACGCGGCAACATCGTATCTGCGCTACGAGGACGCCTTCTCCAATCTGCGCTCGGCGATCGGAGAAGGCTACTTCGAGAGGTTGATCGCGGAGATGTTCCTCGACAACGAGCACTTCGCCGAGGCCGAGGTCAAGCCGGTGGAGCACGTTGCGGCAAGCTCGCTCGAAGGGCGCCTCGCCGAGCGCGCCGCGAAGATGGACGACGCGGAGGCGGCGCGAATCGAAGAAGCGGTCGCTGCGCTTCGCGCTCAGCAGGAGGCTCCCGATGCACCCGAGGCCGTAGCGAAGCTCCCTCGTTTGCGGATCGCCGACATCGGGCGCGCTCCTGAATTGGGGGAGGCGACATGCGAGCGCGTGACCTTGTCCGACGGGGCGTCTGCGCGTTGCTTGCGTCATGACGTGTCGACCCGCGGCATCGCGTACACGTACCGCTATTACGATCTGTCGTGTCTGGATTTCGAGGAGCTTCCCTACGCTACCGTGCTCGCCGTGGTGCTGGGGAAGCTGGCGACCGCCTCGTACAGCGCCGCCGACCTGGACACCTCCGTTCAGGCCGAACTCGGCAACCTGTCGTTTTTCACCGAAGTGCATGAGGACGCCGAAGACCGTGCGCGCATCATGCCGAAGTTCGTGGTGAGCGCCTCGTCCTTGGCCGAAAACGTCGCGAGCGCGGCGTCTCTTGCCGACGAGGTGCTTCTGACGACGGATTTCTCGGACCATGCGAAGATCTTTGACGTTCTCATGCAAAAGCGCATCTCCTTCGAGCAGAACTGCGCGAACGCCGGCCATGGCGCGGCCATGTCACGCGTCGCATCGTACTACCTGCCTGCGGCGGTCGCTCGTCAGAAGCTCTCCGGCATGGATTTCTACGTTTTCCTGCGCGATCTCACCGACAATTTCGAGCAACGTGCCGAGGGGCTTGAGATGAAGCTGCGAGATATCGCGCGTCGCCTGTTCACGGATGCAGCTTGCGTGCTTTCCTTTACGGGCTCCGACGAAGACTTCTCCCTCTATCTCGCCGCCGCGAACCCTCTGGCGCTGTCCGAGGCGTCTGCAACGAAGGCTGCTTTGCGCGTGCCCGAGCCCGTGAACCGTCGCGAGGCGTTCGTGGTTGCAAGCGACGTGTCGTTCACCGCGATCGGTTACGATAGGAGGATTCTAGGCGTCGAGCATACGGGTTCTTTGCTTTTGCTTTCGCGGATTTTGTCCTACGACTACCTGTGGAACGAGATTCGCGTGAAGGGCGGTGCGTACGGGGCGGGTTTCCAGGTGACGCGCGTGGGATCGATGCGCTTCTACACGTATCGAGATCCCCGGATCGACGAGTCCATCGAGCGCATGGCCGCCGCCGGGCGCGCGATTGCGTCTTTCTCGCCCGATGAGGCGGAAATGGAGGGTTTCGTGGTGAGCTGCGTCGCGGGTATCGATGCGCCGCTGAAAGCACGTGATCGCGTCAGGCGCCAGGACGGTATGTATTTCGGCGGGTACACCTGCGAGCAGCGTGCGATGATTCGCAATCAGGTCATCGAGGCGCGGTCGGAGGACGTTCGTGCTCTCGGCTCCATGGTCGAGCGCGTCGTGGAGCCGGGTTGCGTGTGCGTCGTTGGCGGTAAGAGACTCATCGATTCGATGCGCGAAGACCTTCACGTGATCGACTTGTTCGGCGTAGGGGCGGGGAGCGCCTCCGCGTAAGTCGACTCCACCCGCGCGGAGTGATTCGTCCGATCGGGGGGCGGGCGTTCGATCTTGCTGCAGTCGGGCAACCTTTCGATGTTCGGATTTCCCGGTTGAACCGGGAGCGGTTTGATGTTTGCAGATGCGTCTACATCGATGGGCGATTCTGAGACGCCGGTATAATGAATAGATTCGCGATATCTCACGCGAGGAAGGATGCGCAACGTGTCTGAGGAAAAGAAGTTTTCGCATATCGCCGTCACGTCCGATGATGACGACGATTTCGTGATCGAGGCAGGTATGCCGACGGTGCAGCCTTCTGCGAATTCAGCTGCCGAGTCCGATCGTGCCGGCGTTGCATCGGCTGCTGCGCCGATGAGACCTGTGCAGCAGTCTGCTCCGGAGCCATCCGCTGACGCGACGGCGCGACCGCAAAGGCCGCGGGAGGAGCGCGGTACCTACCATGAGACCACGCTTGAGGACATCGAGTCGTCGAAGATGCCCGCTGCGCAGAAGGCGGTCATCGCGCTTGCGGTGGTCGGCATCCTCGCCTTCGTCGCATGGTATCTGCTGCGCTAAGGCGCGAACGTAAGCAAGAAGAGACAGGAGGGCGAAATGCCCCTTCATCGAAACGACAACGACAGGCGCGTTCCCGATTACGACGAGGGGAACGCTATCGGGCTGACACGGGCTTTCTCGCCCGTAGGCGACGAGGCATCTGCGGAAGGGTCGGACGCGGGAGTCCCGTCGGCTTTCGATACAGCCGCGTTTCGTGTTTCCAAGCCTCTCGAGGGCGCGCGTGCCCTCACCGAAGAAGAACTCGATCGCGATGAGGCTCGTCGCTCGTCCGGCCGGGGTAAGCACGCTCGACACGCGCGCCCGGAGCCGAAAAAACCCGAGACGTCTTCTGAAGAGGGCTTGGAGATTTCCGATTTCGACGAAACCCCATGCCCGAGCGATCGCGACGAGGTGCCCGAGTATCTGCGAAAGTCGCAGCGCATGCGTCGTGTTCTCATCGGGGTGATCGTCGTTCTCGTCGTTTTGCTTGCCGCAGGGGCGTTCTTCACGTGGCAGCTGGTCCAAACCGCTCAGACCGCAGCTGTGCAGCAGGCTCAGAACGCGGGGCAGAGCACGTCGAGCGTACCCGACGCGGACGGCGTCAAGGACGCGTCCACCGCGACGGCTCGTACAACGACCGTTCCCAATCTGGTTTCGTTGCTCGGCAAGACGCAGCAGGAGGCGATTGACGCTCTCGCGCATGGTGCCCAGGTGTCAAGCGTCCGCGAGGTCAACGAGGAAGGAAACCCCGTCAAGTCCGAGGCGCGCATCGTGCTGACCGAGGAGGCGTCGGATTCCCTTTCCGGTGCACCGACGGTGTATGCGGGCATGAACGAGGAAGGGCTTATCGTCCAGGTGGGCTACTCGGCTCCCACCTCGGCGCTCGGCTTCGGCTCGTTGAGCTTCGCCGATGCGGTGAGAAACGAGCATATCATCGAGAAGACGCTCGCCGAGGCGGGCATCACGGTCGCCGAAGGGTCGGTATCCCTGCCTGACGACAAAATGTCCTATTCGACGTATGCGACCGACGGGACGACCTTGACGCGGGAATACGCGTCGTTTGCGGGGGAAGCTTCGATCGACGGCGCTTCCCATGCGTGGTCGGCTGTCCTCTCCTATGATTACGCAACGGCGAATGCCACGGGAAACCTCGCCAATACGGTGAGAACGGTGTTTGTTTACGTGAATGCGTAAATCTATTAAATTGCTCTTGCATGACCCATCACTGCGCGCTATACTTGAAAAGCTGTAATTCAAGAGGGGATTAGTCCTCCACCTGTTTCGGCGCGGTGCCGCAGCTGATGGGTCGTTATCATATATGTCACTTGCATAGTGGCTAAACGCAACGACCCGTAGTTCACAGCGCCTACGGGTTATTTTTTTTATGTGCGCATGCACGAGAAGAGGAGGTGAGCGCGATAGCTGCTCAAGAGCCCAGGCTCAATCACGAGATCACCGTACGCGAGTGCCGTCTGATCGACTTCGAGGGAAATCAGATGGGTGTCTATCCCGTGTCCCAGGCCCAGCGCATCGCCGACGATGCCGGTTTGGACTTGGTGGAGATCGCACCGAACGCGAACCCGCCCGTATGTCGCATCATGGACTACGGTAAGTTCAAGTACGATCAGGCCATCAAGGCGAAGCAGGCGCGCAAGAACCAGACTAAGATCGAGATCAAGGAGATGAAGTTCCGCCCGAAAATCGACGTGGGGGACTACACCACCAAGAAGAAGCACGTTTTACGCTTCCTCGACGCAGGCAACAAGGTGAAGATCACCATCATGTTCCGCGGCCGCGAGATGGCCCATCCGGAGCAGGGTCTCTCCATCTTGGAGCGCCTTGCCGACGATCTTAAGGATGTAGCGGTCATCGAGAACCAGCCCAAGATGGAAGGCCGCAACATGCACATGCTTATCGCTCCTTTGCCTCAAACGGCGAAGAAGAAAAAGGAATCTCAGAAAGAAGAAGGAAAGGACGTCTAACATGCCCAAGATGAAGACCCATCGCGGCACCGCCAAGCGCTTCCGCGTCACCGGCTCCGGCAAGATCATGCGCGCGAAGGCTTACAAGAGCCATATTCTCACCAAGAAGAGCCAGAAGCGCAAGCGCGGCTTCCGTCAGGAGACCGAGCTGTCCAAGGCTGACACCAAAACCGTGGCCCGTAATCTCGGCCTTCGCTAGTAATCAAGGAGTGATCAAAGAATGCCTCGTGTAAAGCGCTCTATTCACGCTCGCAAGAAGCGTCGTACCGTTCTTAATCGTGCCAAGGGTTACTACGGCGCGAAATCTCGTTCTTATCGTGCGGCTAAAGAGCAGGTGCAGCACTCGCTGCAGTACATGTACCGCGACCGTCGCAACAAGAAGCGTGAGATTCGCCGTCTCTGGATCACCCGCATCAACGCTGCCGCTCGCATCAACGGTCTTTCTTACTCGGTGCTGATGAACGGCCTCAAGAAGGCTGGCGTCGCGCTTGACCGTAAGGTTCTCGCCGATATGGCCGTCAACGATCCTGCTGCTTTTGCTGCTATCGTCGAGGTTGCCAAGAAGGCTCTGTAAGCGATTGTTGATTCGCACTTTCAAAGGCTCGCCGCACGGCGGGCCTTTTTTTGTTCGCTGCGAGTGATGGTGGGGGGGGGGCAACACCGGACCGGCCGTAAGGTTCTCGCCGCCTAAACAGCATCTGCATCAGCTGCGGTAGCGCTCCCGCGCCACCGCAGCCGCCTGCCCCGCAGCCCGCCTGCGCCCTCGCTCCCAACGCGCCCGCCCCCCGCGCCCCGCAGCCCGCTCGCGCCCCCGCCCCCCGCGCCACCGCAGCCCGCCGCCCCCCCCGTTTGTCGGGATTCCGTGGAGACCGCCCCCTCCCGCCCCCGGCCGGG
>CALADF010000045.1 GCA_937890835.1 uncultured bacterium | reverse complement strand
CCCCCTCCCCGATCGAAAAGGAGACCCCATGGCCTATCTCGAAGACCATCAGCTGTACTACAAGAAAAGCTGCCCCTATTGCGTGAAGGTTCTGCGGTTCCTCGACGCAAACGGCATCACCCTTGACCTTCGCGACACCATGCAGCCCGGTAACCAAAACGATCTCGTGCGCATCGGTGGTAAAAAACAGGTCCCCTGCCTCGTGATCAAAGGGCGGCCCCTTTACGAATCGGAGGATATCATCTCCTATCTGAGAGGCTTCGTCGCTTCGTAAATCATACGAACATGCCGATGCCACGATGCAAGAAGAGCCGCGAATTGATTCGCGGCTCTTTTGTTAAGAGAGGAAACGCTGGAGGCAGTCCGTGCTACAGATAGTCGTAGGGACAGACCGCCACACCGTTCAGCTCAACCTGAAAATGCAGATGAGCGCCGAAGGAATTGCCCGTGTTGCCGACCAAGCCGATGTTCTGCCCGCGCGTCACGTAATCTCCCGGGGAGACGAACACGGCGGAAGAGTGCATGTACTTGGTCACCAAACCGCCGCCGTGCGCGATGACGACCCAATTGCCCGCGCCGCCGTTATAACCGCCGTCGTTGGTGGCGTAAATTACCGTGCCGCTCTCCGCAGCGTAATACGGCGTTCCCTCAGGAGCCGCCATGTCGGTCCCCTTGTGGAAAGACTGATCGAATTCACGCCAGCCCCAGCCGCTCGACGTCGTGGCCGCAGGACAGGGATTCGCGAAGTACCCCGAACCCGAGTTCACCGAACCGCCCGGCGTGGAAGAAGAGCCACCGCCGTAAGAGCTTTGCTGTTTGGCGGCCTCCGCAGCAGCAGCCGCTTGACGAGCCGCTTCCTCTTCAAGCTCGTACTGAGCCTGGAGATCGGCGATCTCGGCCGTGATCTTGCCCGCCTCGTCCTGCAACGAAGCCTGCGTGGCCTCGATCTCGCTCTTCAGCTCCAAAGAGCGCTGCATCTCCTCGGAGGCGATCTGTTCCTGACGAGCATGCTCATCATGTGCCGCCTGAGCTTCCGCGCGCAGATCCTTCGACTCCTGAATAAGAGCCGCGTCCTGGCTCGTGATGCGCTCGATCATATCCCAGCTGGTCAAAAACTCGGCGAATGAAGAGGCACCGAGAAGTACGTCGACGAAGGAAGTAGATCCGCCGGTTTTATACATCTCATTAGCGCGATCGCCCAGGCGAACCTGAAGCTCATCGATGCGCTCTTCCGCCGAATCTATTCTCGCCTGCGCGGCGTTCATGGCCTCAACAGCATCGTCATGGCTCTGAACCGCAGCCTCGTAATCGACGTTCGCCTGGTTCAGCTCAGTTTGCAGCGCGTCAATGCGCTGGAAAAGCGCATCGGACTCAGCCTGGAGGGAGGCGATCTCCTCCTGCGTGACCGCATACGCGTTCGGGACGGGGCAGCAGACCAAAGCAGTCGCAAGGGCGAGAGCGCACAACCCTGCGCGACGAGGAAGGCCGGATGTGCGTGCGTCGTTACAGTAGTTCATGTGCACTTGTTCTCCTGCTCGATAGACAACATTGCCATACTACCGGCAAACACGCGAATTCACACGCAATCGATTTAAGTCTCATAACACGAGGTCATCGCATTCCATCGAGGGTTCCGCCTCCATCAATACGCGCACCGAAGGCATAGAGTCCTGAGGCCTCGCCAATCGCTCAACCCGGAGAGGCGAAGGCCGCCCGTGCCTTCGCCTCAATATCGCAGGCGAATTTGAGTCCCTTCCGGTAAAGAGCACCTAGGACAGAAACGATCTTATCCGTGCCGAATTTAAAGCTTGACCCCGACCGTCATCACCCTCAGCTATAATCAAGCACTTCTTCATGACTCCACGAAGCACGCACGTCGTTCACGATGCCTTGAAATTATAAATCGGACGCATGACATCGATGATATCGACCGCCTCGGCGATGGGGCCGATGATGTCCTCGGCGGGTTTGTAAGCTGCCGGCGCCTCGTCGATGGTCGATTCACCGACCGACGTCGAATAGACACCCTCCATGGACCTGCGATACTCTTCGATGTCGAGCGTGCGCCGAGCAGCGCCTCGGGACATGACGCGCCCGGCGCCGTGAGGGGCCGAGTTGTTCCACTCCTCATTACCCCGCCCTTTCGCGATGATGGAGCCGTCGCGCATGTTCAGCGGGATGAGGACGGTCTCGCCCGCATGCGCGGCGATAGCGCCCTTGCGCAGGATCATCTCACCCGTGTCGATGTAATTGTGAACGGTATGGAACTCCGAGGAGGCGTCAAGTCCCGTGCGCGCCATGATCTCGATGGCCATGCGCTCGCGGCTGCGCAGCGCGAAACGCTGGCAGACGTCAACGTCGTGCAGGTAGTCATCCATGTACCGGCCGTACAGCCAGCAGAGATCGGCGGGTGCATCGGGCTCGCTCGCATCGTAGTGCGCGGCAAGCGCCTTCAACGCATCCTGGATCTCGGAACGACGACCGGACGCCTTGTAGGCGTCGATGATCTCGCGCTTGCGCTCAAAGAACTCTTCCTTTCCGCTGTGCAGCTCAACGGCGAGCCCCTGGTAGTACTCGGCAACCTGTTTGCCCAGGTTACGCGAACCCGAGTGGATGACCAGTCGCTGCATGCCGTCCGAAGCGACATCGATCTCGATGAAGTGATTACCGCCGCCGAGGGTTCCCAGCGAACGCGCGATGCGTTTCGTGTCCTTGAGCTGCCGGTAGCAGCGCAACTCCTCCAGGTCGAACTGCTCCTTTCGCCCCTCCCAGACGCTGAAACCCGACGGAATCTGATGGCACGCCTCATCGAAGGCGAGCAAGTCGATGGGCTTTCGTCCGAGGTCGGCAGTGAGCATGCCGCAGCCGATATCGACTCCGACCAGGTTGGGAACGACGGCATCGGCGACCCTCATCGTGGTCCCAATAGTGCACCCGAGGCCAAAGTGCGCGTCGGGCATGATGGCCGTGTTCGCGCCCTCCGCGAAAGGCATGTCGAGCATGCTGCGGATCTGCTCGATGCACGCGTCCTCTATGTTAACGGCGTAGCATGCCGCCGTGCCGTATTTTCCCTCGATGGTAAACACGAGCGCTCCTTCCCCTCGAATCTCCATGCGTCTCGCCTCAGCCTCGGCCTCGGCGATCGCATGCCGCTATGCGCATTACGCCTTCGCGCCAACCGCCCTAAACCAGGTATTCCCATTCAGGATCAAGCCCTATGATTTCGCGCAGTCCGTCCCAAAGCTGCCCGAACGCATCCGGCCAGGCGTTCGACCCTTCGCTAACGAAGACCCTCTTGCCCTTGAACCAAACGATCAAATCCCAGCTCCATCCGTCTAGCATGCCAAGGTCGTCATATCTCCTTTCCCAATGCGGCAAATCCACTTGAGCAATCAGGCTGCGAAGAGCCGCTCGCTCTTCACCCCCGACGATCACAACGCCTTTCACACGGTCGGGATCGTGCTGCCATCCTGCGGTTATCGCAAGGGTCGCTCCGTCATACTCTATTTCAGAAGCATCGAACGGATGCAACACAGGACCGAACCTCAGCAGCATCGTTTCGATGTTCTCGAAATCGAACTCATCGGCCGCAACGTATTCATGCACTGATAGCCCGCAGTCGTAATCGAAGTTCACGAACAAGCCGGCATCTTTGGCATGCTGCACGACTTCGCACTCAATGCTCTCGAGATCCTCAAGCGATACCGATGCGTTCTCCCCGATGATCGCGTAGCGACCGTCGGCTCTTTTTTGCAAATCAGGCGACGCATCGGCCAGCTGCTCGATGGTGAACCATGCCGCCTTAGGCTGATTGTCCAACACTTTGCACAACGATTTGCGCAAAAGCCTCTCAGTGCTCTGTCTCATTCTCGCCTCCGATTATCGCTTGTCCGCCACGCAAACGCTCCCACGTACGCGACTCCGTGAATCCGCTTGGGAACCATCGTCGGTTTCTTGCCCGGCTTGAGCCCGTTTAGGCACAGGGACACCGACGTAGTGCTGAAACCTGGCAGCGCGGAACGTACGCGCACGTCTTGAGGACCCGTGCATCGTCTTCTCCTCTGATTCGATCTTCCGACGGCACATACGATACGCCTGTGAGGAAACGAGCGCGTCCCTCAAACGGGACAGGGAGACTCATACGGATCTTCAGGTCCGAGCAACCTTCACGTTTGGCCTGATCGGAGGTCTATGCGAGCGGATCCAAAACGACGGGTTGGTTCCGATCCCCGAACCGTTTTTAGCCTACAACCCGCGTTCGACGGTTAAGGGCGGGTACAGCCCCTTCCAAAGCGTCGCGCTTTTAACCGACGGAGCTGATCATCTGCAAGAAAAAAAATACCGCCCAGAGGCGGTATTGGTAAATTCAATGGCGGGATGTACGAGACTCGAACTCGCGACCTCCGACGTGACAGGCCGGCGCTCTAACCAACTGAGCTAACACCCCGTGTTTTGCAGCTCGATTATTATAATCACAACCGAAATTAAGAACAAGACCTAATTTCAATTTTTTTCATCGTAGACGCAAGCCGGCATATGACAGCCTGCCGTCAAACTGCCAGACCCACCGCAAGTCCGCCTCGGTCTACCACTCCCCCTCGTCGAACGAAAGGAGCTGCGCGTAGCGAGGGTTCTCGCGCGCGAGATCGCACGGCGCGCCGTCGATGACGACGGCTCCGTTTTCGAGAAACACCGCACGATCCATCCGCGCGACGCCCTGCAGGTGGTGCGTGATCATGATAATCGTAGATCCCTCGAGGGCCTCGAGAATGGAATCGATCAAACCCTGTTCCGTCGCAGGGTCAAGCCCGCAGAACGGCTCGTCGAGGATGACGACGGGAACACGAGCGAGCAAGATGCGCGCAAGCGCGATCCGGTGACGTTCTCCCCCCGAGAACCGGCGTCCCGATTCGTCCACCATGGTGTCAAGCCCGAGGGGCAGACGATCGAGGAGGTCGCCCAATCCCACCTTGGAAAGAACCTCCTTGAGCTCCTCGTCGGTCGCGTCAAGACGCCCGATGAGGAGGTTGTCGCGCAGCGTCTGATTGAACAGATGGGGTTTTTGGTGGATGACGCCCACCAAACGGGAGACGGAGTCGCCCCACGCCGATGCCTCGGCACCCCCTACGCGAACAGACCCCCTCATCGGCGTCTGTTCTCCGCGAATCAGCGCCGCAAGCGTCGATTTACCCGCCCCGCTCCGCCCGAGAACCGCGACGCGTTGCCCCGCAGGTATTTCGATGGTCAAGTTCGAGACAACGGGCGTGGCTCCTTCGGCATAGGCGAACGTCACGCCTTCAAGCAAGACCCCGCAATCCCTCCGCGCCCGCTCAACGTCCAAGGCAGATACGTCGCGTCCGTTTGCGCAAGCTCGGTCATCAAGAGCTCCGAAATCGTTGAGACGCTCGATAGAGGCGCCGTGAGCGACCACCCCGAGAGCAGCGGTCGGCACCGGGCTGAACGCTTCGATGAGAGGGAAAAAACAAAGCACGAACGCGGCTATCCAATTCGCGGCGTAGGCAGGTGCGTTTTGAGAGCCGACGGATCCGAGCGCACCGACGAATCCGGAAGCCCCCTGCATCGGAGAAAAGGCGACCGCGGCCCAGACGAGCAACAGCACCGCGCACAAGCCGAACAGGATCTGCAAAAGAACATCGCGCCGGCGGTTGTACCGCTTCACCTCAGCGTCGATGCGATGAACGCGCACCTCGAGATCCTCGAACCTTCCGACGTAATCCTCAGAGCGGCTGGAGTAAATCCAATCAGCAACACCTAAGACGTTGTCGGTCAGGTCATCGTAGAGCTCCGCCCGTGCCGCTTTCGCGCGCGTGATGCGAGCCCCGTTCACGCAAATCGATGACAAAGGCGCGATGACGACCACCACGGCGAGCAGAAGACCCAGCGCGCACGCGACGGGAACGGAGAAAAGCCCCAAAGCGATGACGACCACCACGTAAAGCAGCCATGCCGATGCCATGGGCAAAACCGTGCGAAGGTAAAGATCCTGAACATGCCCTATGTCCTCGGTGAGAAGACCGAGCGCATCACCAAGCGACCTGCGGCTTCGCACCGCCGAAGTCATGCGCTCGACCGTCTCGTACAATCGACGTCGAAGTTCGCTGGTCATGCGAAGAACCCAGTCGTGACTCGCCAGACGCTCGAGATATTGAAGAATGGGCTTGCCCAATCCGAAAATACGAACGAACAGCGAGGGAACGTGCAAAGCGAGAACCGTGAACGGGAGCGTGGCGGCCAGGGAGATCATATAGCCCGACGTGAACATGAGCGCGCCCGCGAACACGAACGCCGCAAGCCCCAAGACGAGGGTAAGCGCAAGCACTTTGCGATAGCGGGTGAAAAACGGCTTGACCCACGCATCGCCACGCCACACCTCGTGCAAATGCGCGAGCAGGTCAACGCCCTCGTTGCGTTTCATCGCAGCCCCCCTTTCTCGTTGAGATCCGCCCAGGCCCTCGACTCCCTCAGGTCGTCGGGAGCCCCCTGCCAAACGATACGACCGCCGTCGACGACCAACACGTAATCGAAGTCGGGCATCCAATGCAGACGATGCGTTGCGACGAACGCGAGCTTGCCTTCCATGAGATCGAGCATGCTGCGCTTCAGCTCGTATTCCGTTTCGATGTCAAGATGAGCAGTCGGCTCATCGAACAGCAAGACATCGCGCTCGGAGTCCAGATACGCACGAGCGAGCGCGATACGCTGGGCCTGGCCTCCCGAAAGACCACGTGCCCCATCTCCGATGCGCGTCGCCAGCCCTTCAGGCAAATTCTCGACCAGAGATTCGAGATCCATATCGCATACGGCGCGCATGACCTCTTCATCGACGGCGTCAGGACGGTAAAACGCGATGTTTTCGCGCAGCGTCGCATGAAACAAGTAAGGGTCTTGGGGGATGAGGACGACGCGGTCGAGCCAAGCGCTGCGCCGCAACGTCGTCGACCTCTCACCATCGACGAGAACCGCTCCCTCGCGAGGTGAACGTATGCCGCCGATGAGGGAGAGCAACGTCGACTTCCCCGACCCGCTCGCGCCGATGACGCCCACTTTAGCAGGTCCCTCGACGTGAAATGACACGCCATGGAGCGCTTCGAAATCGCCATACGAATACGACACATCCTCAAATCGCAAGGATGAACGCGACGCGCTCGGCAAATCCTCTCCGCTCGCACACGACATCTCGCCGCATGATTCCGACGGAGAGGACGCGGGGACCGCGGGCTCTTCGCAAACGCCGGGGTCATCGATCAGCCGGGTGATCTGCGCAAGCGAGGTTTTCCCGTCGAGCGAGGCGTGATAATCGGACGCGAACTCGCGAATGGGGCGGAAATACTCGGGGACCATGATCAGGACCATGAGCGCAGGCAGAAACTCGAGAGATCCGTCCACAAGGCGGAAACCGAGCATGATGGCGACCGCCGCCAGGGCGAGCGTGGAAAACGTGTCGAGCACCGCACTCGACAGCGTCGCGATCCGCAGCGTCTTCATGGTCGCCTCGCGGAACTTCTCCGACACCTCGAAAATGCGATCCCCGAAGCCGCGGCTGAGCCCGAACGCCTTCAGCGTGTCGACACCGCGCACCGAGTCGATGAAGTGGTTGGACATGCGCTCGAACGCATCGTGGCGCTTCGCCGCATCGTCTTGGGCGGTATGCCCGATCATCACCATGTAAAGGATGATGAAGGGAAAGCACACGAGCGCGATCAGGCAGGAAACCCAATCGAGCGGCAGCATGGCCAAAAGCAAGACAAGCGGAACAATCGCCACCGCGAGCGTCTTCGGGATGATGAGCGCGATGTAGGACTCAACGTGCTCGACACCCTCGATGACCGCAGCGGTGAGAGCCGCCGATCCCTCGCTCGACGCGAGCGCAGGCCCTTCGCGAAACACCGCGCGCAGAAGATCACGGCGAAGCTCAACCGCTTGCGTGCGAGCGTAACGCTCCAGCACGCGATCCTGGACCGCCATGAGAACTTGCCGTATGACGAAGCACAGGAAGAACAGCGCTATCCAACCGACCACGGATGAAAGCGACTCGCCGCGCCAGATGAGCGTGATGGCGAACGCAAGCCCCGCCGCCTGACCGACCACGGCGAGGGCTCGCAGAAAGATAAGAGCCGAGACGCGAACCAGCACGCCTCGCGCGCCCGGCATGCCGAACACCGCGCGATCGATCATGAACGCCTCCTAACGCGGGGCGCTCGGCTCCGCCGTCGATAATGTTACTATTACTATAACATTTCTCCGTCAACCGTGCGCTGACCGACGCGCATGGTGGTGACCACGCGCAAGTCGCGGGGCGCCGCGCCGGCATCGACTGTCTCCTTCACGCAGGCGGCGAGCAGAACATCAGGGCGGAGAGACCCCGTCGGCTTCGCCTCGAGCTCAAAGCGCACGAACGAGCCCGAAACCTCGACGTCGCCGCAGAGGAACTCGGAAACCGCCAGGGTCTTCTCCTTTTTCTTGCGCACCACCGTCACCGAATTGGGAACGATGAGGCGCTCCACATCACAGTTAAGCTCCGCCTCGTATGCGCTGATGGGAAACGCGACCGAAGCGGCGGGGGCGCGATGGTCGACGTACGAGCACGAGCTCGGCGCAAGATCATCAGCGCTCGCGTCCTGCAGCGCGGCAAGCGCTTTGTCGGGCGCGATGTAGCGCTCGAGGAACAGGTCGAAGTACTCGGCGGTTCCGCCCACCCCAACTGGCAGCGCCGCTCCGAATGCGATCCTCATATGCGGGGAAAAGCCCTGGCTGACGGCAAAGGGCAGCTTCGCGCGTCGCACGGCGCGTTCGAGGGCGCGCGCTATCTCGAGATGGGAGAGCATGCACAAGCGCCCTGTCTTGCGAAACACCACGCGCAATCTGAACAAACGTGGATCAGCCACGGTTCGCACCTCCTTCGCCCGCCGCGTTGGATCCGCTCGCAACGCGGGGTTTCGCCAACTCGTTGTCGACGCCGACCATCTGGCACGCGCCGCAGCCCGTGCAGCGCTCGAACGTGCAATCGGGCGTGGTCCGCCCTTCTTGAGCGCGCCTTCTCTCCAGAGCGAGGAAGCGCTCGGAGACGCCGGCGCTGATATGCGCCCACGGCATCACATAGGCCGTGTCGAAGCTCGCCTGGGCGATGGCGTCGGGGTCGATGCCGACCTCGTCGACAGCCTGAAGCCACGCTTCCTCGCGGAAAAGCTCCGTCCACGCATCGAAGCGCGCGCCCGCGCGCCATGCGCGTTCGACCAGATCGGCCACCTCGCGCCCGCCTCGGCTCATCACCGCCTCGACGAAGCTGGTCTTGGGATCGTGGTAACGGACGTCGACCGCCTTGTACTTCACAGAGCGCTTCAAAAGCCCGACGCGCCGCAGCGTCTCCTCGGGTGATATCTGACCATCCCACTGAAACGGCGTCTGCGCCTTCGGGACAAACACCGCACACGAGACCGACATGCGCACGCTGCCGCGCTGATCGGCAGGCACGTTGGCCTTGGCGCGATCGTAGGCGCGCTGGGCGAGGCTTGCGATGCCCTTGATGTCGTCATCGGTCTCGGTCGGCAGCCCTATCATGAAGTAGAGCTTGCAGCGACGCCATCCCGCCTGAAACGCCGCGTCGATCGCAGAGAACAAATCATCCTCTGTCACGTTTTTATTGATGACGTCGCGCAGACGCTGCGTCCCCGCCTCGGGCGCGAACGTGAGGCCGCCCTTCTTCTGCCCCGCGACAAGGCCCGCCATCTCCACGCCGAACGAATCGAGACGCTGGGAAGGCACCGACACGCGGATACCGCGCCCGTCGCATGCCCCGTTGACCCGCGTGAGGATCTCGGCGATCTGCGAATGATCGGTTGAGGAGAGGGACGTGAGACTGACCTCGTCGTAACCCGTCTCGTCAAGTCCGCGAACAACCGCGCTCACGATGTTATCGGCGCTGCGCTCGCGCACGGGGCGATACATCATGCCCGCCTGGCAGAAACGGCAGCCGCGCGCGCATCCGCGCAGAACCTCGACGTTGAGGCGATCGTGCACGACCTCGGTGTAGGGAACGATCGTCGGCTCCCATGCATCGCTTTGGGAGAAACCGGTGAAGATGCGCTTCTCGATATGGGTCGGAACGCCCTCGGCGACAGGGTCGATCCAGCTGCCGCGCTCTTGCGCCTCCTCCTCATCGCACCAGCGATACAGACTCGGAACGTAGGTGCCGGGAACGTCGGCCAAAGCGCGCAGAATGCTCGCGCGCGACTCGCCGCGCTCCCTCAGCGCGCGAATGACCTCGAGGACCTCGGGCACCGCCTCCTCTCCCTCGCCCACCAAGATGGCGTCGAAGAACGGTGCGTAAGGCTCAGGGTTGTACGCGCAAGGACCACCGCCAAGCACGATCGGGTCGCCCTCGGAGCGCTCGACCGCACGAAGCGGCAGCCCCGCGAGGTCGATCACCTCGAGCACGTTGGTCGCCGCGAGCTCATGAGGCAGCGTGATGCCGATGACGTCGAACTCCGAGAGCGGCGCGCAGCTTTCGATGGAAAACAGCGGCAGCCCCTCCTCGCGCATGAGATCGATGAGGTCGACCGCGGGAAGAAACGCGCGCTCCGCCATGAGACGATCCGCTGTGTTCACGGCGTTCACGAGAATGCGAACTGCCTGGTTCGCCTGACCCAGCTCGTAGGTATCGGGGTAAACCATGCAAAACGAGAGGTCGGCGTCCTTCTTGTAAACGCATCCCCACTCTCGGTTCAAGTAGCGCGCAGGACGCTCAACGCGCGCGAGCAGGGGCTCGAGACGCGTCCACAAATTGGTTTTCAGCATGAATCAGCTCCTTGAGCGCACACGGCGAACAACCTCGCCGGCGGCGCTTTTCGCTCCGGCGAGCACTTTTCTGCCCGTCGGAGTTTCGACGGCGGTCGCGGCTGCCTGAGCCGCCCCGTCGCGCGCCTTCTGTACAACGGTCGCGAAGCCGACGATATCGCCACCGGCTTCGAAATACTCGATCGCAGCGCGACCCATGGCCTCGGTTCCCGCATAGCCCACGCCCGCCCTCACGGCCCATCCGAGCACGGGCACCACGCCGGCGACCGAACGAGCGACGTTGCGCAAGGCGAACGCCCCGCCGACCACGCACGCAAGCTCTTTCACGCGCTCGGTCGACATGGGCTGACCGTAAGCGGCCGCAATCTGAAGCAGCATCTTCGCCTGGTTCAGCGTCATGATGGGCATGTCCGCACCGGGAATGATGGGAAGAAGGCCCACGGCGCCGTTCTGCAGCGCAGTCGCGTTGACAGCGTCGATGGACAAAGGTCTGCGGACGAACGGGAACGCCAACGCGAAGGCGAGCTTCTTATGACGGCACGCCGCGATGATCCACTCGCCCATCCGAACATCGAGGGACACGGCGGTATCGCCTTCGACCGGAACAGGTTCGACGACGGGCTCGTCGGCAGACGTTGAGCCGCCCTGCCCCGAAGCAACCGCGACGATGCGCGAGACGGCGCCCGACCCTGCAGCTCTCGCGCGCGGGGCCACGACGTCGCCGTCGGGGATCGCGAAACCCGAAGCTTCGGCGATCTCCTCGACAGCGCGCGGCATGCTCGTCGCCACCATGACGGGGATTCCCGCCGCGCGCAGATGAGCCGCCTGCGCGCCGACGATCTCGGAGACGCCCGCCACGACCACCGCCATGTCATCCCCCTCGTAGGGAACATAGGGCTCCTCCTGGAGATAACCGACCGTGACTCGCGTCCGAACGCCCGCGCTGGCGAACGCCGCGCGCACATGTCCGACGACGTCGCCGGGAGCGGTCTCGTCGATGAGGACCGAGACGGCAAGCGGTGTGTTCAACGCGGCGTCGATGTCGGTCGCTTCCTTGAGGATCGCGGGGATATCAACGGGTAGCTGCATAGCCGCCTCTCTTTCCTAAAACGTTTTCATGAGACCAAACCGATCCGATGAGGCCGAGCATGACGAAGTTGACCACCATGAACGACGAGCCGTAGCTGACGAACGGGAGCGGGATACCCGTGATGGGCATGAGCCCGCAGCACATGCCGATGTTCTCGAGAATCTGGAACATCCACATGCCCACGATCGCGCACACGATGAGCATACCGAACAGATTGCCGCAGTTGCGGGCAATATGCAAGCTGATGGCCACCAGAGCCGCGTAAAGCGCGATCAGAGCCATTACACCCAGAAAACCGAGCTGCTCGGCGAGCACGCAGAAGATGAAGTCCGTCGGGGCCTCGGGCAGGAAGCCGTGCGAGGACTGCGTCGCGTTGAGCAGACCCTTGCCGAAAAGCCCGCCGGAGCCGATGGCGATCTTAGCCTGCCATAGGTTGTAACCCTCATCGGTCAGACTCGAGCCACTCTGATCCATGAAAACGAGCAAGCGGTTGCGCTGGTACTGCTTGAGCAGGCGATACTCCCACGCGCCCGACTCCGTTTGGTATTTGAGGAACTCGTCGACGACGAACACGCCGATGATCCCCAAAATGCCGACTCCGAGCGTGATGAGGAGGTACTTCGCCTTAGCCCCTCCCATCACCAGCGTCGTGGCGGATATGAACAGGTACACAAGACCCGTTCCGAGGTCGGGCTGAGTCATGATGCAGACAAACGGGATCAGCAGCATGAAGAGCACCTTGACGTACTCCCGCGGATCGTCGAGCGTGCCCCCGTAACGAGCCACCAGACTCGCCGCGTACAGCACGACCGTGACCTTGGCGAACTCGCCCGGCTGCACCTGCATGCCGATGTTGATCCAAGAGGTCGCGCCCATGGTGGTCACACCGATGACCGGAAGATGCGGCGAGAGGATGAGGGCGACGTTGACGACGAGGAACACGGTGGTCATGTTCGCGAGCTTACGATAGTCGAAGCGCCACACGACCGTCATGAGCACAATGCCGAGGGCCACGCCCACCAACTGGTTCCTAAAGCTGTAATCCTCGTCGTTGACGACCGCCGACCAGCAGATGACCAATCCGAAAACGACCAAAACCATGACGACTGCCAGGAATGGCAGGTTGACCACGCTGCTCGCGCGCGTCGCCGCACGAGACGCGGCGCGTGGGACGCGCGGCGTGCGCAGTGAGTCTATTTGCGGTAGCTGAGACATGCGCCCACCTCCTAATCCGTGCGCCCCGTCGAACCCGTGAACTCAACCTCGACCGCCTTGCCGGTCGATCCCGCCACACGCGCGAGCTCGACCTCCTCACCTGCTTCGGAGCGCATGAGAGCGCCGAGGACCGCGGCCACGATGGGGCCGGCGGTATCCGATCCGCCTCCGCCCTGCTCGATGATGCAAGTGGCGACGTAGCGCGGATCGTCGTAGGGAACATACGCCGCGAACCACGCGTCATCGGGACGATCGGTATGCTCAGCCGTGCCTGACTTACCCGCAGCCTCGATACCCTGCTCGGAGAAAACACGCGCGGAACCCGCGTTGTCGGTGATGGTCGAGCGCAGCGCCTCGCGCACGTAGGCGAGGTGGCTTTCGTCGACCTCGGGCTCGGCGACCACCTCGGACGTCGCCGAAGCAACTACGCTGTTCTGGGCGTTGCGCACCTCTTTCAGCAGATGAGGCTTGACGATCTTGCCCGTGGCGATGCCGCCGTACGCGACGGCGAGCTGCAAAGGCGTCACGAGAACGTCGCCCTGCCCGATGATCATGTTGGAATAATCGCCACCGCGCCACTGCGCCTCCGAAGGAACGTTGCGCCAATGCTCAGCCTTCCATGCGGGCGTGGGAATACGTCCCGCAGACTCGTTCGCAACATCAACGCCCGTCGCTTCGCCAAAATGGTATTTCGCGAGGTACTCCTGAAGCGCCGTCTCCGAAAGCTCGCCCGTCCCGTTGGGGCCATGATCGTAAAACGCCTTCGCGATCTCGTAGAACACGACGTCGCACGAGTTGACGATGCCCCCATGCAAATCGAGCGTGCCGTGACCGTCGAGCTTCCAGCACTTCTGAACGTCTCCCGATCCGAAGCCGTCCCACGCGCCCGTGCAGTTCCACGTGCTCGCGGAAGTCGCGAACCCGTAGTGCAAACCCGCCATCGACGTAAACGCCTTGTAGGTTGACGCGGCGGCGTACTGCCCGTTCACCACGCGGTTGGTAAGCGGAGCATGCGACTCGTCGGTGTTGTAAAGATCCCAGATGTCCTGGGGGATCCCACCCGTGAAGTTCGCGGGATCGAAGGTGGGGTAGCTCGCCATGACCAACACCGACCCGTCCCGCACGTCCATGGCGACGACCGCGCCCGCCACGCCGTTGCCCGTGCCGATATCACCCTCGGGGGCGATGGTCGAGGCCAGCAGGGAGTCGGCGGTGTATTGAGCCGAAGCATTGATGGATAGGTAGATGTCGGAGCCCTTCACCGGCTGCGTCTCACTCGCGACGCTGACGACGTTACCGCCCGCATCGACCATGACCTTGCGCTGGCCATGATCACCTGAGAGCAGGTTGTCGTAATACTGCTCGACACCGCTCAAGCCAACCGTATCGGTCGCCTCGATCTCACGACCGTCGACCGCGGTCTTCAGGTTTTCCTCCGAAGGAGAGCCGGTGTAGCCGAGCGCATGAGCGCAAAGGGCGCCATAGGGGTAGTCGCGCACGGTGCGCTCCTGAACGGTTACGCCCTGAAACGCATCGGCGTGCTCGGAGATGAAGGCCACGTCGCGCAACCGGACGTCAGAGGCGACCACGCGCTGACTTTGAGCGCCCGCCGACGCGTCGTTGATGCGCTGGCGAACGATGTTGACGGGAAGTCCCAGCACGGCCGAAAGCCTGCGCACCACGTCGTTGTCGTCCACAACATCCGGATCGGCCAAAACCGTCTGACTCGTTCGGTTGCTCACCAGAGCCGTCCCCTTCGAATCATAGATGCAGCCGCGCGGCGCGGGCGTCGAAACCGTGGTGTAGAGGTTCTGGTTCGCCTCGTCTTTGTACTCGCCGCCCGACATCACCTGCATCGACCACAGTTTGACCGAGAGAACGCCGAAAATGGCGCCGGCAAGGCCCCCGATGGCCACGAATCGCTTCGAGAGTCCGTCTCCCGGCTTCTTCGTAGCCGAAGAGTCGGAAGCAACGTGGACATCTCCCGCCAGCGCGCTTTTCGCGCCCGTCCGCTTCTCGAAAGGCGATGATCCCACGCCGACGGTATCGAGTTGCTTGAACTCCTTGCTCTGGCCCTTTTTCGGGGAAGCCGCCCGAGCCCGCATGACGGCGACGACCGCGATGAGGACGATGACGACGATGGCAGCTATGATAGCTGCGGTGATGGCGATAAGCATCGAGGCGCACCTCCTTCGCTAGCGGACCAACGGCATTCCGGGTTGGGCGTTCCCCCCTTGCGCCATGAAGCGCACGCACAGCGGATACATGACGAGACCGAGCACACAGTCGTACAGCGCGCAAGGAAGGCTCCGATACACGAACGCATCAAGCACGCCCGACGCAGACCCGCCGAGCAAAAGGAGCGCTCCGTAGAGGACCTCCCCCATGAAAAGCGAAGCGACGACCAGCGCTATCGGCATGAACATCGTGCCGTTATCAAGCAAGGAGTACGCCTTCGAAGCCAAAAACGTGACGAGCACGAAGACGAAGGCCATGGCACCCACAGGACCCCCGCCGAGAAGATCGAAGATCAAACCGAGCACAAAGGGCAACGCCGGACCTGCGTGCTCGGCGCGAGCGACGGCGACCACCACGGCGTAAGCGAGCAGAAAATCGGGCACCGCGAAGCCGAGGCTGACGTTCGGGGCGACGACCACCTGAAGCACCACGGCGACAACCGCTCCGATAACGGTTGCAACGCGTCCGCTCCCCTCCACTACGATTCACCTTCCTCGGATTCAGACTCAGCGCCAGATGCGGCGCTTGTGACGACGATGACCTCCTGAAGCACCGAAGCGGTCTCGTTCGGAGAGACGATGATCTTGCGAGTCGCGTCCGTGGTGCTCCCATCGACGCGAACCACCGTGCCGATAAGCAGGCCTTTGGTGTAGCTTCCGCCCAAACCGCTCGTCAACACCACGTCGCCGATGCTGACTGAAACGTCATCCCCCACGTTCTCGAGATACAAAAGGCCGTTGAGGGACCCGCGAACCACGCCTTCCGCCCTACTCGACTGGACCATAGCCGCCGCACCCGACTGCGGATCCGTCAAAAGACGCACGGTCGCCGAGCCGGATGACGCGGAGACCACCTGACCGATGACGCCCGAAGGAGCCACGACGGTCAACCCGGTTTCAATGCCGTCATCGGTCCCGACGTCGATCGTGACGGTCTGGTTCCATGCGTCAGTGCTTCGACCGATGACGCGAGCGCCGACCCCGTCGAATCCGTAGGCGTCCTTGAGGTTGAGCAGACCCTCGAGCCTCTCTGCCTCCAGTCGGTACTCCTCGGCCTGCGTAACGAGTTCGGTGAGCTCAGCATTGCGCTCGCGCAAAGCCGAGACCGTCGAGTCGGAGGCGGTGGCGTCGTCGACGGCCTGCGTCACGTCTGAGACGGCAGAACCCGCCGCAGCTCCCGCCGTCTTAAGCGGCGCGAACAAACCGCCGACCGCGCTTTGGACGGCATGGAGGGGGCCGGATGCCCCTTCGATCGAATATGCGGTCATGAGCGCGACCGACACGACGAGCAAGAGGGCAAGCAGCGCCCGCCTGAGGGGCGCTGATCCTCTGTTTTGGAAATTAAGCGACATGCGGGATACTCGGAACCCTTACTTCGAGCGCATGAGCGTCTGTCGAAGAGCAGTCGGGGTCTCAAGGACCTTAAGGCATCCTGAAACCACGTTGGTCAAAGCGGTTTCGCTCACCCACACCGGAATCTCAAGCTTGTCAGTGAGATAGCGATCGAGACCGGAAAGCAAGCCGCCGCCGCCGGTGAGCAAAATGCCGTTCTGAATGATATCGGAGGCGAGATCGGGATTGGTGGTCTTGAACGTATCCTTGATATGGATGACCATCTCCTCGATCGGGGCCTGAAGCGCTGCGCGCACGTCCTCCGACTGAATGGTCACCTCCTTGGGCTGCTCAGTGTAAACATCCTGCCCCGAAATGATCATGTCGCGCTCGCGCCCATCCTCGAAAGGCAGAATGGACCCGATCTTGATCTTAATGACCTCCGCCGTTCGCTCGCCGATCTTAATGCCGAGCAGATCACGCAGATGCATCGCGATAGCCTCGTCGAGACGGTTTCCCGCAAGGCGAAGGCTCGACGACGTCACGATGCCGCCGAGAGAGATGACCGCAACCTCGGTCGTGCCACCGCCGATGTCGACCACCATGGAGCCGGTCGGCTCGGTGACGGGGAGATCGGCGCCCATGGCGGCGGCCATGGGCTCCTCGATGAGGTACGCCTGTCGGGCTCCCGCTTGAATAGCGGCTTCAAACACGGCGCGCTTCTCGACAGAAGTGGCACCGCAAGGAATGCAGATGACGATACGGGGTTTGGGCTGCCACGGGTATTTGCGCTCCGAGGCTTTGTTGATGAACGCGGAGAGCATGGCCTCGGTGACATCGTAGTCAGCGATGACGCCGTCCTTGAGGGGATGTTCCGCCGAGAACGCATCGGGCGTGTGGTTGATCATGTTCTTAGCCTCATGGCCGACGGCGAGCACGCGATGAGTGCTCTTCTCTATGGCGACGACCGAAGGCTCGTTGATGACGATGCCCTCGCCCGTGATGGCGACCAACGTGTTCGCCGTGCCAAGGTCGATGGCCATATCGGCGGACATCTGACCCGTGAGGCTTGAAAACGCGTCTAGGAAGGACATTGAAGATAACCTATCGATTGAATGCGTGCAGATAGAGATTGATTTTAGCACACGCCTTGAGTCGCTAGAGAAAATCCACAGCAGCACCCCGGCCCTATCTCGCACGAGCGAAGACGGAATCGGATCCCCTCCGGCAACCCTCCCGCGCGCACTTCAAGCGGCGCCGTACGGCCAAACCGAACCGACGAAGCCGAATCCTGCTCACGCGTGCCGCAAACAAGCAAGGGGCTCGCAAAATCAGTGAACGCTGCAGGAAAGACACGGATCATAGGCGCGGACGAGCTTCTCTATCTCGAGCCGAATATCGTCTACGCCTCTGCCCTCCCCCACGAGCAACTCGGCGAGCGCGCGCATATCGCATTCGAGATTGGCGATGTTTTGCGCCGTCGGAGTCATGATGGAGGCACGAACGACGTAGCCCCGGTCATCGAGTTCGAGCTCATGGAAGAGCGCTCCACGTGGAGCCTCGGTGAAGCCGACGCCACGACCCGCGCGAACGGTATGCGCAACGGGAGCGCTCGACCCCTCGAAGCCATCGGCTGCAAGCCGGCGACATATCCCCGCGCAACGATCGAGCGCGTCGACGAGCTCGACGGCTTGGGCGATGTTGTTCGCGAACGGGTTGAACTCGGGCGGACGTAAACCTGCTTTCGCAGCCGCATAGCGAGCACGCTTGCCGAGATTGCCCCACGAAGCGTTGATGCGCGCGAGGGCGGCCGTCATATAAGGACGTCCCGTTCGGCGCGCCTTAGCAAAGAGCGCGGCGGAGTGCTTCGCCGTATATTCTTCGATCTCATCGGAAACCGCAGAGGAATCGAACTCGTAGCCCGATCGAACGAAGCGGGCGGTATCGGAGTCGATCACCGGATAAGCGCCCGGTGCGACCATGGCGAGCATATCCCCCTCGGTCTCCAAGGGCACCGTTTCGAAGCCGCTGAAAAGATCGACGCTAGCGCACGCGAAGTCAACCGCCTGCTCGAGTTTGTCGGCAAGCTCCAGATACTCGCCCTGCGTCATTTCGTGGGTGAAGCCGCCTACCACGGCCGTGATGGGATGAATGGAGCGGCCCCCCACCTTCGTGCAGAGCTCGTTGCCGAGGGCCTTCAAGCCCAAAGCGCGCTCGAACAGACCTCTGTCAACCTCCGCGAGAGGGAACACGCTCTTATGCCCGAGAAAATCCGGGGCGGCGAACACGAACAGATGAGTCGCGTGATTCTGAAGGTACGATCCGTACACGAGAAGCTCACGGAGCGCACGCGTGCGATCGGTCACCTCGACGTTGAAGATCTGCTCGATGGCGCGCAAGTCGGTGACCACATGGCTCGACGAGCAGATGCCGCACACGCGCGAGGCGATGTAGGGCACCTCGTCGAAGGGGCGGCCGCGCACCATGGACTCGAACAGGCGCGCGGGTTCCACCACGGCCATCTCGCACGTTTTCACCACGCCGTCCTCGATGACAACGTGGATGTCGCCGTGACCCTCAACGCGAGCGACGTGATCGACGGAAATTGAAGTTTTAGCCATAGCTTCGTGTTCCTTTTGAGCAAAGCGCCGCTAAGACGCTGAAATCGTTTGATTGACCTGGTTGAACATCTCGAGAGCCTTATCGAACCGATCGACGGGCACCTCCGATCGGTCGCAAACCGCTCGAGCCGAATCGAGGTTGGCGTCGGGGGAAAGCCCCGCGCACCCGTTGCAGGGACGGCCGAGGTTCGGGCAACGCGCACCGCACCCCGAGCGCGTCACCAACCCCAGGCACAGCGTGTTTCTCCCGTAAAAGCAACCGTGCTCGCCTCTTTTGCACTCCCCGCAAAGCGTGGACGTGCGCACATAGCCATTCGATCCGTACAGCACCTGCTGCATCACGGCGATGAAGTCATGCGGATCGATCGGACAGCAAGGAACCTCGAAATCGACGTCGATGACCTCCTTCACCGCACGCGGAGGCACGCAGTCACCGCACACGGCGGGAACTGCATCACCGTACACGTCACGAGGACGCCCGTCGAAAGCCACCGACGCCATGCCGGGGATGCCGGCGGTCGCCGCGCATGCCCCGATGGTTATGACGACGCGCGCCTTCTCCCTCAGCTCCTCGCATGTTCGCCGCGCCGCCTCAGTGGTCACAGCGCCCTCTATCACCGCGACATCGAAGGAGTCGGGCATGGGATCGGAGGATGTGAGCTGCCAGTAAACCATATCCACCTGACCGAGCACGTCAAGTAAGTGCCGTTCGACGTTGGTGATGTTGATCTGGCAGCCAAAGCAGCTCGCCAGCCCCACGAGCACCACGCGAGGCGGCGCGATGCGGTAGCTTCTCAAGTCAACGCTGCTCATATCACATCGACCCCTGAATGTTCTTCGCTTCCCAATAGTTGAACACCGGGCCATCGATGCAACAATACTGATGCCCGATTTGGCAATGACCGCACTTCCCCATGCCGCACTTCATATGCCGCTCGAAACTCATGTAGATATGATCGTACGAAATGCCCTTCTTGCGCATCTCGGCGACGACGAAGCGATACATCACCGGAGGCCCGCACACGGCTCCGAAGGTGTTGCCCGCGTCGATCTCAAGATGTTCGAACGGCTTAGTCACCAAACCGACCTCCCCGTCCCATGTCTCGTCGGGATTATCGACCGTAAGATAGAGGTCGAAGTCCTTGCGATGACGCCACATCTCGAACTGGCTGCGAAACATCACTTCGGAAGGGCTCTTCGAGCCGTAGATGATGGTCACCTTGCCGAAGTCGCTGCGCTCGTCGTGTATGTTGTTGATAAGCGAACGCAACGGGGCGATGCCCAAGCCGCCGGCGACGAGAAGAATGTCATGGCCGCGCATCTCCTCGAAGGGGAAGGGCCTGCCGTAAGGCCCCCGAATGCCGACGATATCTCCGCACTGCATCTCATGCAAGCGCTCGGTCAAGCGACCGGCCCGACGCACGCACAACTCGATGAACCCGCTTTTCGACGGCGAGCTGGAAATCGAAATGGGTGCCTCGCCAACGCCGAACAGCGAGAGCTCGACGAACTGGCCCGGCTCATGGCGAAACGCGTTGCGGATCCGCTCATCGACAAGACGGAACTCGAAGAGCTTCTCGGTGGCGGTAAGCTCGGTGATGGACGTGATACGCGCAGGCCAAGGGCGATAGGGGTTCGCCCGCATCATCTCCGCCCCGGAGCTCAGCGGACCTGCTTCGTGAAAAGGAACGACGTTGACCGATGTGGCTGTAGGCATGATTCCTTACGCTCCCTTTCGCTCGAAGAACTTGAGCACCTCAATCGGCGAGATGTTCGCCTTGCACGCGTAAACGCACCTGCCGCAACCAACGCAGAGGTTGCGGTTGTGCGTGGAGAGAAAACCGTTGAGCTTGTGATACATGCGATGACGAACGCGTCCGCGCCCGTCGGCTCGGAAGTTATGCCCGCCCGCGACCTCTGCGAACTGCGGACTCGTGCATGCATCCCAAACCCGATCGCGCTTGCCCGTCTTGCCGTCGGGGTCGAGCACGTCGCAAATGTCGAAGCAATAACAGGTCGGGCACACAGAAGAGCACGCGGTGCACGAAAGACACCGACTTCCCAGCTCCTCCCAAAACGGATCGGAGTGGAAGGCGTCCATGAGCATCGGGATTTCCTGGATATCGGGGATATCGGGGTTGAACGACTCCTGGCGATGACGCGTCACCTGGCGAAACGCGATACGATCCTCATCGGTGGCCTCACGTGGGTTGCACGAGGCCTCGAGTATGTTCGCGGCTTCGACGCTTCCGATGGATACAAGATAACGATCCCCTATGTCCTGCAGGAACAAATCGTAGCCGTTTCTCGCCTCATCGCTGTCGAGCAGATGGCAAAAACACCCTTCGGAGGGCATGCAGCTGATACCGACGATCATCGTGGCGGATTTATGCGCCTCATAGTAAGGATCAGGATAGCGAACGTCCTCGAAAACGCTATCAAGGCAGTTCAGCGCGTTTATATCACATGCGTGAGCGCCGAAGATAACACGCGGCTTAACCTTCTCGGTGTATGGAACCACCTCATTCGACGTGGCATCGAACTTGAATAGGGTTTCGCGAGGAGGCAGGTAGTACTTCTTAAGGGAGGTGATGGTAGTCGGATAATCGAGCTCGATCTCTTGAAACGAGCTCACGACTTCGAATGCGTAACTCAAACCGCTTTTTACGGGAGCCACGACCTCGTAAGTCTCCATAAAGGCCGATACGAGCGAAGGAAGCTCGGATCGATCGATGACTCGATAGAGCATGCGTCTCGTCCTTATCTCGTCTGCGATTCCTAGCTTTGCTCTTGTATGGTAGCGTGCGCGCACGCCTTCGCCCTCGGCTCTTCGGCATGCGGCGCGTAAACGAAGAGGACCCGCGCTTAGAACTGAACAGCTGCCCGAAACTGCAAAAATGGGCGGCGGTTCACTTGAAGCGCGGGTCCTCGATTCAAGGCATCGCTTTATAGCGACGAGACGGTCTTACGCGAAGAAGATGCCGATCTCACGCTCAGCGGACTCGGGGCTATCGGAGCCATGGATGACGTTCTCGTCCATGATCAGGCCGAAGTCGCCGCGGATGGTGCCAGGGGCAGCCTCGGCGGGGTTGGTTGCCCCCATAAGAGAGCGGCACTTGGCCACAGCGCCCTCGCCGGAGATGACCATCTTCACAACGGGGCCGGAGGTGATGTAGGAGATCAGACCCTCGTAGAAGGGCTTTCCCTCGTGCTCGGCGTAGTTGGCCTTCGCCTGCTCGGGGGTGACCATGCCAAGCTCCATGCGCTCGACGGTGAGACCGGCGCGCTCGAAACGATTGATGATCTCGCCGATATGTCCGTTGCGCACGCCATCGGGCTTGATCATGGAGTAGGTCTTCTGGATTGCCATTGCTTTCCTTTCAATCTGTTCAAACTATCGATACACGAGCGATGCTCGTCCATCTGCTTCGGAAAAATCGAGCGAACAGCCCGTTAATTCTGGCTTGGGAAGTACAGCTCGACGTCGGAGATCTTCCAGCCGAGAACGTCCCTCACCATACTGATCTGATACGTGACGTCCCCGCCTTCAGCGGTGCTCGCAGTCACGTACACCGTGGAATCGCTCATAGAGCGATTAACTCCGTCAACCTGGGCGTCGTAATCCTCCACGACGATGTTGAGCATGGACGACCTGCTGTCCGAGCTCACACCCTCGGCGATGAGCGAGTCGGCGCCCGAGGGATTGGCGAACAGCTGCTTGGCGACGTCTTCCTGAGTCGGGTATCCATACCCTTGCGTGTAGGCGAACACCGCGCCTGCGAAAGCGAGCACGATGACAACGACGAGGAACACAAGGATCTTCAGGCCGAAGTTCTTCCGCTTGCGCTCCTGCTTGGCCAGCCCGCGCGACCACTGCTCGATCTCCTGCTCAGAGGCGTTGAAGAAGCGATCCTGGTCACCATCGTAAGCACCGACGTAGCCCGGATACGACGCGTTTTGATCGTAACCGTCGTCGTAATAGAAAGGATCCTGGTTCGCGTAGTCGTCTTCGTAGATCATCGAGCCGTCGGAGGCAACATCGAGCCCGGAGATATCGGCGTAATCGAGCACCTGAGTCATATCCGAAGTGCCCTGAGCGACGACGCCGACCGCACGCTGGTAATCGACGCTCGCGGAATCCGACAGGAAGTACGTCTTGTCGGCGATAGCGCGTTCGAACGCGTCAACAGCCTTTTCCATTTGACTGCAAGCCACGTACGCCTGTCCCAAGCTCGCATAAAGCTTGTTGCGCGTTTCGTTGGTCATGCTGAACTGAAGAGCGCTCTCGTAGGACGCCACCGCATCGGCGGGACGGTTGAGCGCCATGAAGCAAACGCCGAGGTTGAGCAGCGCCTTCGTAGGATCGGGATTGGCCTCGTCAAGAGCCGCCTCGCGAAACGCCACGCCGGCCTCGGCGGACTTGCCCAGCTTGAGCAATGCGTTGCCCATGCCCATATACGCCTTGAACGGCGCCTCGTAGGCATCGTTGGCAACCGCGTTCTCGAAATGTCGAACCGCGTTGTCGTAGTCGCGCAGCGAAGCGTAGGCCATGCCGAGATTGCACTCGACGGTTCCCTGATCGGCATACGACGGATCCGCCGTCGCCTGCGTGTAAGACTGAATGGCCTCTGCCGGGTTCTTCAACTTGACCAGGCAGTTGCCGATCTTATGGTAGAGAAGACCCATCTCGCCGGGCGCCAACGGAGACGACGCATCCTGAAGGCATGCCGTGAGCCCCATCAGCGCCGCTTGATAGTCCTTGCGCTGATACTGCTCTTGAGCCTTGCCGTATTGCTCCTTGTTCACTTTGATCCTCTGATCCTATCTTGCCGGAAGTGCTCGCGAATGCAGCGGGCGTCTACTCGGCCGCGTTCTCGATCTCAACGGACTCGATGACGTCGCCGACGCGCAGGGAACCGATGACGTCAAGGCCCTCGAGGGTCTGCCCGAACACCGTGTAGCCGGAATCGAGCATCGGCTGAGCGCCCAGGCAGAAATAGAACTGGGAACCCGCCGAGTTGGGTGCGGAGGAACGCGCCATGGCGAGCGTGCCGTCATTGTGCTCGTTATGCGGGTTCGTGGTGAACTCCTCCTTGATGGAGTAGCCGGGGTTGCCGGTGCCGCAGCCGCGACGCGAGCCCTCTTTGATGACCTGCTCGGGGGTAAGCTCGCGCGTGGTGGGGCAGCCGCCCTGGATGACGAACCCGGGCACGTAACGATGGAACTTCAAGTTGTCGTAGAAACCCTTGCGCGCGAGCTCGACGAAGTTGCCGACGTGAATAGGTGCGTCCTTGCCTGCCAGCTGAACGCGAATGTCACCCTTAGAAGTGTGCAGAACCGCAATCTCGTCGCCCGTGGGCTTGTATTCAGGAGTATAGAGCGCCATAAGTCGTCCTCGTTTCTCTTCGGCGCACCTGGCATTTCCGCCTCCGCGCGCCTGCAAATGACTACATACGAATTTGCATTTTAACAGCGATACCCCTTTGGGTGTCGAAAACCCGCCAATCTTCATGCACCGCGCGGGCGCTCTTACCCCGTGCGCTCGACAACGCACGTAACGAAGCAGGGGCCGCGACTCCGAACGCGCCGCACCGGCATACTTATCCTACGCGCTCGAAGATGCTTGCAACCTCAACGTGTGCCTCGTCATCTCGGAAGTTATTCTGACCCAGAGAATCAGGCG
>CALADF010000044.1 GCA_937890835.1 uncultured bacterium | reverse complement strand
ATGAGCGCCGCTTGAGAACTTTATTTGACCGTCCAACTTTTGGGGTCTAGTTCATGATGCGGGCGCGCCCCTCGATCGGCACCGAACGGCTATACTTTCACGAACGCGAAAGGCGGGTCATGGACTCAGAAACGGCACGCATCCTCAACAAGATCACGGGCGATTTCTACGCCAAGCAAAGCGCATCGTTTTCCGATACGCGTCAATCGCCGTGGGAGGGATGGGAATGCGCGCTCAACGTCGTCGTCAGCACGTGGCCCAAGACGGGAAAAGCCGAGGCCAGCCCCTCCCTCGCGCTCAAGCGATCAAGCGACGCGCTCGCAGAACCCGCGAAGGGGGACGCGGAAGAGCCGCGAGCCCTCGCCGTCTTGGATCTCGGATGCGGGAACATGCGCTTCGAGCGATTCCTGGCATCACGCGGCGTCCCCTTTCTGGCAACCGCCGTCGACCGATGCCGCGAGCTTGCCGAAAGGGAGCGCGCGAACGGCGACGCAAACGACGACGCAGATGCCGATTCCTCGCGCATCGTCTTCCGCGAAGCCGACATCATCGGCGCCGTGATCGATGATGACGACGCCGCGTTGTCCCGCGCATGCGCGCCTCGTGGCGCATACGACCTCGTCGTGGCATTCGGGTTCATGCACCACATCCCCGGCTGCTCCCGCCGCGCGCGTTTTCTCGAAGAAGCCGCGCGCTCTCTTAAGCCGGGCGGCGTTGCGATCGTCTCGTTCTGGCAGTTCCTCAACAGCCCGCGAATCGCGGCGAAAGCCGAGGAGGCCACGGCGCACGCATACGCCGCCGCACATCTAGCCCCGGGCGCGCTTGAGGAAAACGACTACCTGCTCGGCTGGCAACACGCCGACGGCGTCTTCCGCTATTGCCACCACTTCGACGAACGCGAGATCGACCGCCTCGTCGCAGGCGTCAGCGGCGAGATCTCCGAGGTCGTGCGATTCTCCGCAGACGGAAAATCGCACGACCTCAACCGCTACGTGGTCCTTCGGAAGAACCCGCGATAGGCTACGAGCCGATCGTGGGCAAATCCAGGCACGCGTCCCGCGACCGTCGGCCTGGCTATCGCAGATACCTTCCCGTGACGCTCTTCGCACACGTCGCCAGTTCTTCGGGCGTGCCGGCAAACACCACCTCGCCGCCCGCTTCGCCGCCGCCCGGCCCCATGTCGATGACGTAATCGGCGTTGCGAATGACATCGAGGTCGTGCTCGACCACCAAGACCGTCGCCCCGGCATCGACCAGCCGATCGAGCACCGAAAGGAGCACGCGCACGTCGAGCGGATGCAGCCCGATGGTCGGCTCGTCGAACACGAACACCGCGCCTACCTGCGTTTTGCCCATTTCGCTCGCCAGCTTCAAACGCTGCGCCTCGCCGCCCGACAAAGCAGGCGTCGGCTCGCCTAACGTCAAATACCCCAAGCCCAAATCGTGCAGCGTCTGCAGGCGACGATGAGCCTTCTTCAAACCAGACAGGGCATCGAGGGCCTCGTCGACTGAAAAGCTCATCACCTGGGGCAGCGCGAGCGCGCCGCCGAGCGCATCTGTCCAATGCACCGCCGACGCCTCGGGGGCATAGCGCGAGCCGCGGCAATCGGGGCACGTCACCTCGACATCGGGAAGAAACTGAACATCGAGGGAGATGGATCCCGTGCCTTCGCACGTAGGACAACGCAGCTTTCCGGTGTTGTAAGAGAAATCCCCCGCCTTCAACCCGGCAGAACGCGCCTGCGCCGTGCGCGCGTACGCACGACGAAGCTCATCATGCACGCCGGCGTATGTCGATACCGTCGAGCGCACGTTGGCCCCTATGGGCGTGGCGTCGATCAGCTTGACTTGCCCCGCTCCCCCGGCATCGATCATTCGCACGTGCGCAGGCGGCGCGGCGTCCGCCGCACGCGCTTGCAAGGCGGCGACGATAGTCTCGAGCACGAGCGTGGTCTTGCCCGACCCCGACACCCCCGTCACGGCCACAAGACGACCTTGAGGTATGTCAAGCGTAAGGGGCTTGACCGTGTAAACGGCATCAGTCTCCACGTGGATGGAGCCCCCGTCGAACATGCGCGCCGCCGGCGTTCGATCGCGCACGGCGCTGTCGGCCACGCCCTTCAAAAACGGCGCGATGAGGCTCTTCTCGCAGCAAGACACCTCCTCAACCGAGCCCTGCACCACCACGTACCCGCCGTCGACGCCGGCGACGGGACCCATCTCGACCAGATGGTCGCACGAGGAAAGCACCCGCGTGTCATGATCGACCACCACCACGGTGTTTCCGTCCGCCACCAAATCGCGCATCACGCCGAGCAAGCCTTCGACGTTTGCAGGGTGAAGCCCGATCGAAGGCTCGTCGAGCACGTAAAGCACGCCCGTCGTCTGATTGCGCACGGAACGTGCGAGCTGCACGCGCTGACGCTCGCCGGTAGAAAGCGTCGACCCCGCGCGGTCAAGCGCAAGATACCCCAGTCCCAACTCCTCAAGACGCCGTGCCGCATCGACGAAGGATGCGCAGATGCTCCGCGCCAACGGCCGCATTTCCGCAGGCAAAGCATCGGGGACCGAGTCTATCCACGCCAAAGCGTCGTCAAGGGAAAGCGACGTCACCTGCGCAAGATCGACCCCCGCGATACGCGGTCGACGCGCGTTCTCGGAAAGCCGCGTCCCCCCGCACGCCGCGCACGCGCCCTCCTTCAAGAATCGCGCCACCCGGGCAAGCCCCTTCTCGTCTTTCGCCTTGGAAAGCGCGTTTTCCACCGTGTAGACCGCGTTGTAGTATGTGAAGTCGAGCTCGGCGAAGTCGTCGCCGTTCTTCGCCTTGTACAGAATATGGCGTTTCTCGGCAGGCCCTTCGAACACGATGCGCCGCTCGTCATCGGTCAGATCGCGAAACGGCACGTCAGTGCGCACGCCCATCGCTGCGCACACTTGCTTCATGAGATCCCACATAAGAGACCCCCACGGCTTCACCGCGCCTTCGTCGATCGACAAAGACTCGTCGGGCACCAGGGCCGCGCGGTCGACTTCGCGCACGATGCCCGTGCCGGAGCACGTCGGGCAGGCGCCGCCGCTGTTGAAGGCGAGGTCTTCCGCGGAAGGAGCGAAGAATTCCCGCCCGCACGAGGCGCAGACAAGAGGCTTGTCGGCGGCCACGTTCAGAGAAGGCGCAGCGTATGCTCCGCACACAGGGCAGGCGTGCTCGGCGCAACGCGAAAACAATAGCCTCATGCTGCTCGAAAGCTCCGTCATGGTGCCGAACGTCGAACGCACGCCCGGAACCCCCGGACGCTGGTGCAGGGCAAGAGCCGCGGGCACATGGCGAACCGCGTCCACCTGCGCGCGCCGCCTGCGTGAGGCGCCTTCGCGTATAAGTTGACAGCGCCTCGAGATAGCGCCGCGATCCCTCTGCGTACAAAACGCCGAGCGCAAGCGAGCTTTTGCCCGATCCCGACACCCCCGCGACGCCCGTCATGCGACCAAGAGGGATGTCCACGTTCACGTTCTTTAAATTATGAACACGCGCGCCGCGAATCTCGATGCTGACAGGACCCTGCGATCTTGACGCCGATTCGGACGCACACCCCGCGAAAGACATCGAACCCTCCTTCACTCCCGTTTCTTTCCTCCGTCATCCTACCGGAAAATGGCGAAATATCGAACATTTGTTCTTGACTTTCAGATGTTCAACCCATACGCTAGTGCTGTCTTCATAGAAGCTCGACCCCTCCTAGCGAGAAAGGGGAAAACCCATGAGACTTTTAGGGAACATCATCTGGATCATCCTCGGAGGAGTATGGACAGCCCTCGGCTGGCTGCTGATCGGCTGCATCTTCTGCATCACCATCGTCGGCATCCCCCTTGGTCGTCAGTGCTTCAAAATGGCATCCCTCACGCTAACCCCCTTCGGGAAGACCATCACCTACGGAGGCGGTGCGCCTTCGCTTATCGCGAACGTGTTCTGGGTGCTGCTCGCGGGAATCCCCATGGCCTTGCTCTACCTCATCGCAGGCGTGGCGAACTGCATCACCATCATCGGCATCCCCTTCGGTCTGCAAAGCTTTAAAATGGCGAAGCTGTCCTTGCTCCCCTTCGGCGCCCAGGTTTTAAACCTCTAACACGATGCCCTTCGCCCCTTACGGCGAATTGAAGCCCCGTGAACACGCAACGTGAAGCCCCGACGAGCGCGAGACAGGACGCGCAGCTCGATGCGAAAACGACTTACCAGGGAATCACATCTGAAAACTCATACGAGCCGTCTGTCGCAATCACCAGATAATTACTCGCGCCCCCGTGAACGTCATCGGTCGCATCGACTACGCAAACATGCGAGAAGTGGCGACGGAGGGCGACCGCGACTCCCTGCAAACGCAAGGCGCCCTGCAGGGAGTCGTCCGCCACCACGTTCATGAGAAACAAGCCCGCCTCGCGCAAATGAGCTTTCATCTCCCTCAGACCCTCGTTGGAAAGCAATCCGTCATCGGCATGAACGCCGGAAAACGCATCGTCGATGATCGCATCGTAGCGCGCATCCGACTTCTTGAGATACGACAAGCCGTCATCGACGATCAAACGGAACCGATCCGTCTCCCCCGCCTGCTCAAGACGCTGCTCAAGACGGTCCACGTAAAAGAACTCCCGCGCGATATCCGCGATGGCAGAATCGATTTCGACCACGTCGACGCAAACGTCATCGCGCGTGGTGAGCACGTGTTTGGGGTACGAGCAGCCACCTCCGCCTATCATGAGAATTCTGCGTATGGCAAGCGGAGCCCGATCATCTCGGGAAGCCTCGAACATGCGGTCGAACGCACGATAGTACGCAAACGCGGGCTGCGCCCATCTCTGACCCATGTGCGTCGCCGACTGGTACACGCCCCCGACGTTCAAAACACGCAGCGGCAACCCGCCCTCACCGCGCACCGTGTACACCGACGCCACGCCTTCCGCGCAACACCGTATGTGAACGTCGCGTCGACGCGCGAAGGCGACCCCCGCTGCGGCAATGACAGCGACGCCGATGATCGCCGGAGCGAAAATGCGCGAGAAACGATGCTTGTCCATATACCCTCCCGGAACGAACGAAACCTGTCGGCAAAGCGCGGCATGTCGACATTATCTCGTCAATCGCGCCAAAACGCCATCAGCCCACGCTTCCCATGTCACCGCATCAAAGGGAGCGGCGGCATCTGCGTGCAGCGCGCTCGAAGCAGCTAGATGAACAGGCTAAGCGAAACCGTTTCGCACGCATCGCGTTCATCGTCAGCCGATCACCGATCAAAAACGCGCAAAGCGCAAAAAACGCCTGCGGGAGATCCCGCAGGCGCAGCGAATCAGATCTGGCGGTCGGGCACGCGAAGCACTCCGTAAGCGCGCTCCGCGCTTCAGACGCAAACGCACAATCGAGAGAGCCCCGCCTTGGAAATCGCTAGTCGCGCGTCAGCTTACGATGCAGGCGATGGGGCTTGGCGGCTTCTTTGCCCAGGCGCGCCTCGCGATCCGCTTGGTAGGACTCGAAGTTGCCCTCGAAGAAGTGCCAGTTGCCGGGGTTCTCGTCGGTGCCCTCCCATGCCAGGATGTGCGTGGCGATGCGGTCGAGGAACATGCGGTCGTGGCTGATGACAACCGAGCAACCCGGGAAGTCCAGAAGCGCAGCCTCAAGCGACGAAAGCGTTTCGACGTCGAGATCGTTGGTGGGCTCGTCGAGCAGCAGCAGGTTTCCGCCCTGCTTGAGCGTGAGCGCCAAGTTCAAGCGGTTGCGCTCACCGCCGGACAAAACGCCTGCGGGCTTTTGCTGGTCTGAGCCCTTGAAGCCGAACGCCGCCACGTACGCACGGCTCGGCACCTCGGCATCTCCCACCATCATGTAGTCCGTGCCGCCCGAAACGACCTCCCACAGCCTCTTGTCGGGGTCGATTCCCTCGCGGTTCTGATCGACGTAGGAGATCTTCACCGTCTCACCGATGGTCAGCTCACCGCCGTCGAGCGGCTCGAGCCCCACGATGGATTTGAACAGCGTGGTCTTGCCCACGCCGTTCGGGCCGATCACGCCGACGATGCCGTTGCGCGGCAGCTCGAAGGAAAGGTCATCAATCAGCACGCGGCCGTCGAACTCCTTATGCAGGTGCTCGGCAACCAGCACCTTGCTGCCCAGACGCGGGCCGACGGGAATGCGGATGTCGGTGAAGTCGAGCTTCTTCGCCGCGTTCGCCTCGGCGACCATCTGCTCGTAGCGCTCGAGACGCGCCTTGCTCTTGGCCTGACGCGCCTTCGGGCTCGAACGAACCCACTCGAGCTCCTTCTCCATACGCTTGGCCAGCTTCGCCTGGCTCTGACCCTGGGCGGCGATACGCGCGGCCTTGGTCTCCAGGTAGGTGGAGTAGTTGCCCTTGTACGGGAACAGCTGACCACGGTCGACCTCGCAGATCCACTCGGCCACGTTGTCGAGGAAGTAGCGATCGTGCGTGACGGCGAGCACCGCGCCGGGATAGTTCTTGAGGAACTGCTCCAGCCACAGCACCGACTCGGCATCGAGATGGTTGGTCGGCTCGTCGAGTAGCAGCAGATCGGGAGCCTCGAGCAGAAGGCGGCACAGCGCCACGCGGCGACGCTCGCCGCCGGAGAGCACGTTCACGGGCATGTCGGAATCCGGGCACTGCAGCGCGTCCATCGCCTGGGAGAGCTGGCTGTCCAAGTCCCAACCGTTCGCCGCGTCGATCTCGTCTTGCAGCTTGCCCATTTCGTCCATGAGGGCGTCGAAATCAGCGTCGGGCTCGCCCATCTCCTCGCCGATCTTATTGAAACGCTCAACCTTGGCGATGATGTCGGCGAAGGCCATCTGCACGTTCTCGAGGACGGTCTTGTCCTCGTCGAGGGGCGGCTCCTGCTGAAGGATGCCCACCGTGTAGCCGGGGGTCAGGCGTGCGTCGCCCGCAGACACCTCCTCGAGTCCGGCCATCACCTTCAGAAGCGTCGACTTGCCCATGCCGTTGGGTCCGACGACGCCGATCTTCGCGCCGGGATAGAACGAAAGCGTCACGTCGTCGAGGATCACCTTATCCCCATGCGCCTTGCGCGCTTTGTACATCTGGTACACGAATTCCGCCATGCTAATCAAAATACCTTTCGCTTCAGCCAACTTAAGTTCACGAACAACCCGCCTGAACGGGTGCATGTCATTGTCGCACGTAATCACGCGAATGACCATTTTCTACAAACCAGGGTGTTTGTCGGAGCGCTTTTTCTCCGAACGTCAACCCGCCGAGCCTCCTTAGAGCCCACCGCCCATGTTCGAGAAGCGCTCGCAAAAGCCCTTCAACCGCTCGAGCACGCGCGCTTTCATGTCGGCGTAGGCGCTTGCGGGAGCAAACCTGCTGGGCTTTTTCGTCATCAAGCCGACCACCGCGGTACCGCTTTCGAGCACGGCGCCTTCACGTAGCGCGTCGGCCATGAACCTGCGCGTGGCCCCGTCGTCCAAAGCCTCCTCCTCGATGATCGCGGTCAGCTCGCGTTCCTTGGCTTCGGCGATGTACCTCTGCCAATCGGCGGCAACATCGTCGCTTGCCGTCAGACTGTCGATGAACGCCTCGATGAGGTCACGCTTGTTGCGCAGTTCGTAGCTTGCGGAAATCGCACGCTCGATGTCAGCAACGATCGTTTTGTCGCAGCAGTTGGAGTCGTGGTACTTCCGCACCAGCATGAGGATGTAGTCGATGTTGATATCGACCTGCTTCAGCAGCTCTATCTCGAAGACGAGGTCGTCGTTGATGATGGCGGCCTCCTCCTTCTCGCCGCGCCACTTCTGGTAGAGGTCGGTGTAAACGCTGCGGTAGTCCTGTTCGTCGCGCGGGCTGAGCGTATCGTCAGCTGTGAAGTCGTCGAACGCGGTCAGGACGTTGCGCAGACGAAGGATGACTCCGAACAGGCGAATGAACGCCTTCTGGTCTTCCTCCCCCATGATCGCGACGCCGCTGAGGATTGCCTCCAATGGAAACTGCTCGCGCAGCTGCGCCAGGCGCTCGCGGTACTCGCCCAGGTACTCGGCGTAGGGCTTCAGCAGCACCACGCCGCCTGCGTCCTTATCGCCGAAAAGGCTGATGGCGTGGTTCACGCGGTCCTCCAAGTTGCGGAAGCACACGATGTTGCCGTAGGTCTTGACGGAGTTGAGAATGCGGTTGGTGCGGGAAAACGCCTGGATGAGGCCGTGCTCCTTCAGATCCTTGTCCACCCACAGCGTGTTGAGCGTGGTGGCATCGAAGCCCGTCAGGAACATGTTCACCACGATGGTCAGGTCCACCTGACGCTTCTTCATGCGATCGGACAGGTCCTTGTAGTAGTTCTGGAAGCCCTGCGCGGAGGTGTCAAAGCTGGTGGAGAACATGGCGTTGTAATCCGCGATGGCAGCCTCCAGAAAGTCGCGGCTCGGAGCGTCCAGGCTCTCGACGTCGAAGCTCTCGTCGGGAAGGCCGCATCCGTCGTCAGCCTCGTTGGGGCCGAAGCTGTAGATGAGCGCAACCTTCAGCTTCTCGCCCGCGCGCTCCGCCTGAATGCGCTTAAACGCGGAATAGTACACCTTGGCCATGTCGATGCTGGCTGTGGCCAAAATGGAGTTGAACCCCATGACGCGCTCGCCCTTGAGGGAATAACCCGAGCTGCGTTTGGTCTTCTGCGCATAGTGATCAAGGATGTAGTTCACCACGAGGTCCACACGCTCGGCAGCTTTATAAGCGCCTTCACGGTAAATGTCGTAGACCTTTTGGTCCTCGTACTGATCGCGCTCGCGAATGGTGCTGATGTAGTCCACGCGGAAAGGCAGAACGTTCTCGTCGCGAATGGCATCCACGATGGTGTAGGTGTGCAACTTCTCGCCGAAGGCCTGCTCGGTGGTGCGCAAGTTGACGTTGCGGCCGCTGCCGGCGTTTTCGGCGAAGATGGGCGTGCCCGTGAAGCCGAACAAATGGTAGTTCTTGAAGTGCTTGGTGATGGCCACGTGCATCTCGCCGAACTGGCTGCGGTGGCATTCGTCGAAGATGATGACGCAATGCTGCGCGTACACGTCGTGCTTCTTGTTCTTCTTGATGAAGCAGGAAAGCTTCTGAATGGTGGTCACCAGGATGCGGCACTCGGGGTCGGAAAACTGTCCCGCCAGCACCGCCGTGGACTCGCTGCCGTCCACCGCGCCCTTCTCGAAGCGGTCGTACTCGCGCATGGTCTGGTAGTCCAAGTCCTTACGGTCCACCACGAACATCACCTTGTCAACGCCCGCCATCTGACTGGCCAGCTGCGCGGTCTTGAAGCTGGTGAGCGTCTTGCCGGAACCCGTGGTGTGCCACACGTAGCCGCCCGCGCGCAGGGTGCCCAGCATGGACTTGTCGTTTTCGCTGATCAGAATGCGATTCAGGATGCGTTCGGTGGCCACAATCTGGTACGGCCGCATAACCAGGAGCTTTTCCTCGACGTCGAAGATGCAGTACTTGGTGAGGATGTTCAGCAGCGCGTGCTTGGCGAAGAAGGTAGCGGTGAAGGGAACCAAATCGAAAATGGGCATGTTGTCGGCATCCGCCCACCAGCTGGTGAACTTGAAGCTGTTGGACGTTTTCTTCCCGCGCATGGTTTTCCCAGCGCGCTCTTGGATCGCGGAAAAGCGCGTGGTGTTGGAGTAGTACTTGGTGTGGGTCCCGTTGGATATGACGAAGATCTGCACGTACTCGAACAGGCCGCAGCCCGACCAGAAGCTGTCGCGCTGATAGCGCTCGATTTGGTTGAAGGCCTCCTGGATGGCCACGCCGCGACGCTTGAGCTCCACATGCACCAACGGTAGGCCGTTCACGAGGATGGAGACGTCGTAGCGGTTCTCGTAGGCGCCCTGCTGCGTGTACTGGTTCATAACCTGCAGGCGGTTGTTGTGCACGTTGCGCTTGTCGATGAGCGAGATGTTGCGCACCGTGCCGTCATCCATGAGCAAAGCGTGCACGTGATCGCGCTGGATGCGGCGGGTCTTCTCGGCGATGCCGTCGTTGTCGGCGGCAATCCAGCCCTTGAACAGGCGTTTCCACTCCCCGTCGGTGAAGCTGACGCGGTTGAGCGCTTCCAGCTGGGCGCGCAGATTGGCGACCAGGTCGGCTTCGTCGGAGACGACGAGGCGCTCGTAGCCCTGTCGGCAAAGCTGTTTGATGAAGGCGTCCTCCAGCTGAGCCTCGGACTGGTACGCGGTGGAGCGGCGCTGCTGCTTCGGGAGCGCAGAGCACACCGTGGCCTGCCCGCCGAACGCCATCACATCGAAGTCAACGGAGCCGGGAAGGCTGTCGGCGAGGGACACATCAGGCTCGGGGGCGGGCTCGGGGAAGCTTGCTGCTTCGTAATCGTATTTCTGCTCCATCATGCCGTCTTCTCCTTGAGAACATGTTTTCGACACACCGATGACACCCACTCGGAAAACGTCTTTGATTCGCCAATTGTTAAACAACGTCCACCTCAGCATTATCCCCCAAAAAAGTAAATGCCATTAGATATCAACGATCCAACAATCTGAGGGGTTTCTCGACCACTTTCAAAGTAATATGCGTTGTGAGCTGCATCAAAAGCGTGTGTCGTTTTACAACGCCAACAAGGAGCACACATGAAAATCGCTAACGCATCTCTAGACGACACAATGGGGGCCATCGAAAATTACAGCATGGATAACAACTACCCCACGCTGACCATCGAGTTCACCGAGGGGGATTCGTATCTCTGCAGGTACGATGACGGATCCTGGGAGGACAACGGGGAGTGGAACCCCGGAGAGGACACGCGGAACCTTCCTGGGTTCGAGGAGTGGTACGAACTCTCCCTTCACGTGGAGGAAATCCTTACGCCGGGCCCCAACAAAGACCCTCGCTATGAATGGATATTCATCTCGCGCAAGCATATGCCGTGCAAGGTGACAGCCGGGGATACAGTGCTCTACGAAGAGTAGTCCTTACCTGCGTCACGCATCCGACCGCGTCCCGCTCGAAAGCTTTTCGGGCGGGACGCTTTGTTTTCCAGACAGCGGAAATCAGCCATTACGCCACGGCATCTTTCTCCTTGAATGCTAGAAGTTTGTCGCGGTAGTAAGCGTACTGCTTGCGACGTGCCTCCATTTCGGCGGGTATGCCCTGGGAGATGTCGTTGACCAGGGCGTCGAACTGGTCAAGTGCCTCTGCAACCCTATCCTGCAATTCACGTGGCGGCAGCGGTATCTGTATCTGGTTGAACTTCTTGAGGCTCAGAATCGGCATGCTCGAAAAGCTGCCAAGACGTGCAATCTGATCCTGCACTATGCGCGAATTGGCGAGGTGGAAGACGTATCGGGGGTTGAAGTCAGCGCTGGGAAGGATGGCGTTAATCTGCTGATTGCAGCTACCCTTTTTCTGAGCATAGCCGACCTTGCCAATAGTCGCACCAATGCAAACTACCATCGTCGAATCAGCGGACACCAACCTTGATGCCCGCAGTCCTTCATCGGTGAGGCCTTCTTCCGACGTCGATATGGATTCGCCGTTGTTGAAGTCACCTGGCTTATAGAAGGGATGCTCATCACCGAAGTATTGCTGCTGCGACTTCTTTGGTGTGCTCCCGGTGAACGTGCCAACCTTGCTTAAAGGCACCGTTTTTTCTCCCTCGGCAGATCCAGAGAGGATGCAATTGCGATAGTAGTCGAATTGTCGATGACGCGCCTCCAGCTCCGCCTCCAGCTCCGCGAAGGAGTCTAGCACCCGGACGATTTCCTCTTGAACCTCCATAGGAGGGACGGGAGCTCTAAATTCATCTGTAACTTTTAATGAAATCTGAGGCATCGACCCCATGCCAGATGCTTCATTACGAAACAAATCTATATTGGCTTTCAGAACATAAAACAAAAATTTCACGGAAACCTTGTCGACCGATGCGTAGGCCCACATTTCATTTTTGAAAGTGAACGGCTGCTCACAATAGATGCAATCGATTATCCCGCGGGATTGAATCAGGACAGCAGGAACGCGCGTGATATTCGCTTTCGGAATCTCCTTTTCGTGGGCGTGAATCATAGTTCTTCCACCCGCAAAGATTCTGATCTCCCCACAAGGATCCGCTATCTCTTTCATTTTTCTTGCAGTTATGGCCGTACCTTTAAGGCGTTCATAAATTGTCTTTATGGGCCTGTACTCCACCCCATCGGGGCAAAGCTTCTCGATCAGCTCGTCGATCCTACTCATGGATATCCTCCCCTTCGAACGCTTCATCCAATGCGCGGTACTCGGCGCTCAATTCACGTGCCAGCTCCTCCTTGCTCGGAAGGTACGGCAGATACTTGGCGGCAAACACCTGGTCGTTATCCTGAGGCAACGTGTACTCGACGACGGAGTCGCTCTTGTCGGCGCACAGCACAATGCCGAGAGGCGGATTGTCGCCCTCGTTCATAAGCTCGCGCGTGTAGTAGTTCACATACATCTGCATCTGGCCGAGGTCCTGATGCGTCAAATCGCCCGTCTTCAAATCGATGAGCACGAAGCAGCGCATGAGGTAGTTGTAGAACACCAGGTCGATATAGAAATGCCGTCCGTCGAACGTGATGCGCTTCTGGCGCGCCTCGAAGGCGAAACCGCGGCCGAGCTCCAGCAGGAACTTCTGCAGATGCGTGATGAGCGCCTGCTCGAGATCGCTTTCGCGGAAGGCGGCATCGTCCGAAAGGCCCAGAAACTCCAACACGTACGGATCGCGGATGATATCCTCCGGACGACGCGCGGGCACGCTCTTCTGAATCTCTGCGGAAACCGCTTCCTTGTCCTTGCTGGCAAGCAGGCGTTCGCGGAACATGGTGTTGATCTGACGCTCGAGCTGGCGCGTGCTCCAATGGGACTCTGCGCATTCGTTCATGTACCACATGCGGGCCTCGGAATCGGGAATGCGCGACAACCTGCGGTAATGCGTCCAACTCAATTCGGGGCGCAGTGCGTCCCGAATTGGGAATGACAGATAGAACTGCCGCATTTTACGCAATTCGCGAGCGTCGAACCCCTTGCCGAAATCCGCCGTCAAACGTTCGGCAAGACCCTGCAGCAACGCCTCGCCGTATTCGGCGCGTTCTTTGCCGCCCTGCTCTTCCACGATGCTGCGCCCGATCTCCCAATACGCCTCAACCATCGCGAAATTAACCGCAGCATACGCCCGCTCGCGGGCGGCATCCAGGATAGAGGCGATCTGTCTATAGAAGCCATCAGGAACCATTGCCGCATCGCTGCGCTTCGAAAGCTCACCCATCGTCATGCCTCCAAATCCGCCACGATAGCATCTATCTTGCGGCGCAGCTCGTCCTCACGGGCCACAATACGGGCGATCTCCGCGTTCAGCTCGACGATGTCTATCTCCTCGCGCTCATCGACCTTTTCCACATACGAGCTGACGGAAAGGTTGACGTCGTTTTCCAGAATGTCGTCGTTGGACACCAGCTTGGAGAAGTGCTCTTCCTCCGAACGCGCCGCAATGACGCCCATGATGCGGTCGATGTTCTCGGGCATCAGCTTGTTCTTGGAGTCGCGACGCTCGAATTCCTCAGATGCGTCGACAAACAGCACGTTGCTTGCGGCCTTGTTCTTCTTCAGCACCAGAATGCACGTGGCGATGGTAGTGCCGAAGAACAGATCGGCGGGCAGCTGGATGACGGCCTCGACGAAGTTGTTGCGCACCAAGTAATCGCGGATCTTGCCCTCGGCACCGCTGCGGTAGAGCACGCCCGGAAACTCGACGATGGCCGCCGTGCCCTCCGCGGAAAGCCAGCTGAGCATGTGCATGGTGAACGCCAGGTCCGCCTTACTCGGTGGCGCCAGCACGCCTGCGGGGCTAAAGCGCGCGTCGTTAATGTTCAACGGGTTGTTCTTGCCCTCCCATTTGATGGAGTACGGCGGGTTGGAGACGATTGCGTCGAAAGGCTCATCGTCCCAATGCTGCGGATCCTTCAACGTGTCACCCAGCGCGATATTGAACTTGTCGAAATTCACATCGTGCAGAAACATATTGATGCGAGCCAGGTTGTAGGTGGTCAGGTTGATCTCCTGCCCGAAGTAGCCGCTGCGCACGTTCTTAGCTCCCAAAATCTTCGCGAACTTGAGCAGCAAACCGCCGCTGCCGCAGCAGGGGTCGTACACCTTGTTCACGCTCTCGCGCCCGTCGATGGCAATGCGCGCCAGAAGCTCGCCCACCTCCTGCGGGGTGAAGAACTCGCCCCCCGATTTACCGGCGTTCGAGGCGTACATGGTCATGAGGAACTCGTAGGCGTCGCCGAACGCGTCGATGGCGTTGTCCTGAAACGCCCCGCCGAAATCCAGCGAGCCGATCTTGGATATGAGCGTCACCAGCTTCTTGTTGCGCTCGATGACGGAGTTGCCCAGCTTCGCGCTGTTCACGTCCATGTCGTCGAACAGCCCCTTCAGGTCGCCCTCGGAGTCGGTCCCCACCGCCGAGCCCTCGATGTTCTTGAACACCTGGGCAAGCAGCTCGTTGAGGTCCTGCCCGTCTTCTTCGAGGCGCATGCCGTCTTTGTCGACGCGCTTCAGGATATTGCAGAACAGCTCGCTGGGCAGGATGAAGAAGCCCTTCTCCCTAACCGTCTCCTCACGACCCCATTCCGCTTGATCGTCGGGCAGGGAGGCGTAATCGAAGGAAGGGTCGCCCTCCTGCTGGGCCAGATACGCGCACAGGTTCTCGCTGACGAACCGATAGAAGAGCGTGCACAGGATGTACTGCTTGAAGTCCCAGCCGTCCACGCTGCCGCGCAGATGATCGGCGATAGACCAGATTGTCTTGTGCAGCTCGGCGCGCTGCTGATCGGATTGAGCAGGCATGCCGTCTAACCTTCCTTTTCAATGGAATTCAGGATATCGATGATTTGCTCGCTAAGTAAGTCGATGCTCGCCTGGGCTTTTCGTATGTCGCCCATGATGTCTTTAGCAGAGCGGGCCTCGTCGAGGATGGCGCCGTAGTCGAAGACATCTCCGTAGGCTGAGTAGCAAAGGTTGCTGCCGGAGGCGAGAATCCTCTCGCGATCCGCAATCGTCGATACCAGCGGAATCTCATCCCGCCCGTCGACCGCCTTAGCCAGCCAGTCAATCCCCTCGCTGGTGATCTCGCAGCGGCCCCGGCCCTTGACAACGTAGCCCTTGTTCGCGAGTTCCCTACTGTCGAGATCGACGATGAGAACGCCCTCGCTCGCAGGCTGCTTGCCGATGACCAGCAGCGCGCTCTTCACTCCCGCACCCGGGATGATGCCGCCCGGTAGCTCGATGACGGTTCGCAGGTAGCCGCCTTCAACCAGGGCGCCGCGAAGCGCTTGGCGCGCCTTCTGCTGGTGGAATAGAAAGCTTGCCGAGACGTGCAGCACGGCGACTCCATCATCCGCAAGGGAGCGGAATGCCTTCGCGACGCAAAAGTCCTCCATGCTAGGCGTTCGCACGGCGGCATCGTCCGCGACCGAAGCCATAACGTCGGCGTAGTAGCCCTTCTCCTGAATGTCGAACTCGCGAAGGCGCATGCCGAACGGGGGCGCTACGAAAATGCGCTGCGCCGGGGCGGTCGCCGATGCCGCCGCGAGGGCGTCCGCCGCGGCGATGTCGTGTTTTGCCGTCGGATCGGCGAAGAAGCAGCCGATTTTGGCACGCATGACGGCCCGCGGGCTGATGTCCCTGCCGCAGATCGAAGCCGCACCCTTGGAAAGCGCTGAGGTTAGATAGACGCCGCTGCCGCACGCGAAGTCGAGCACGGTCTTCTTCTCCACATCCGCAAGCCTCGTCGCGAGGTTTGCTATGGAGAGCGGAGTGGTGAATTCGCCGCCGTGCCTGCCCCATGAGGCCGAAGCGTACATTTCCACGAGGACGAACCCGATGGTCGATGCCGTCTCGCAATCGCCGCCCTCCATCAGGCTGAGCCCCGAGTCGTCGAGCATTGCCGCCCAGCTGGATATCGCCCCTGACAGATCGTGGGCTCGGAGGTCTGCACCCCTCAGGTCGGGAAGGCAATCGTTCTGAATGCAGAGCCCCGCGTAGTAGTCCACGAAAGTCGTCGCCACGTACGCGTTGCCAAGGCGATCCCCAGCCTCGTCGACCGAGAAGCTGAGGTCGAAATCCTCAAGACCGAGTTCGTCGGCATTGCGCGACACGTACGAGCAGTAGAGCATGAACGCCGAGAGGTCGATCGCTTCGCTGGGATCGTCCCGACGCGTCTCGCCCACATACGACCGGAGAAGCTTTCTCAGCTTCGGCGCAAGATCCTCTCCGTCGGGGACGGACACGGAGACCGAAGCGAACTTGGATCCGATCTTCTTGCGCACGGCTACTCCCCCTCTCCCCAAATAGACCTGGTCATCTGGCTGGCGACGAGCTCCTCGTCCAAGTCGATGAGCCTCGTGTACTGGCGTTTGCGCTCTTGCACCGCTTGGAAGAGCTCTGCGAGTTTCTGCTGGCGCTCGATAGGGAGCAGCGGGACCTCGATATCGGCCACCGTCTGGCGCTTGAGCATGGCCATTGCGACACTCCGGCCGGTGCTGACCGCCTGCAGGACGGAGTTGGTTTGCGGCAGGTTGAGGAACATGGACAGGTACTGCATGTCGATGTCGGCCTCGGGCTTCTTGCGGATGACCATACCAAACGAGGTGATCATAATGCCCTCGTGGGCTTTGTCGACATACACGGAGTCATACGGAGTGGAAAGCTTGATGACGACGTCGCCCTCGCGGGTGTAATTCTCGTCCTTGACTTCGCCGACGGCCTCGATGGCGAGCTCGTCGTCGATAATGGCACCGCCCTGCATGGCACGAGGCAGAAGGACTCGAACATCCTTGGGCTCGACGCCCTCTGGAATCCTCTTCGCCCGGCTCGTCGGGGCCCCTGTCTTGATTATGCAAAGCTCCTCGAGCCTTACGGTCTTGCTATTCATGGGCATCCTTTCGGATTTTGGAATCTGTTGGTATACTACGGCTTGGCTTGGTGCCCGTCCCATCTGGGGCGGGCGCTTTTCTTTTGGCGCAACGTACCGTTCCTCCTTAAGCGGCATCCCCTCCCTTCTTGCGGTGCGATTTCAGTTTCCCACCTCCTTTCACGGTATCCCGCGTTTCGATTGGGACTTGGAAAACATGTGTCCTAATCGCTCTGAACATAATCTATTTTCAATTGTCCTATTAGTCAAGTGCTTTAATGAAATTTGTCCTAATTAATTTGGACTGATGAACAGAGGTGTTCCAAGCAACAGGTTAAAGCCACTAGAGCGAAGCGCAACGCACGGCAACGAGGCCTTCCGTCCGCCGGACGCCCACCCGAGCCACTCGATTCATGGAGCTCAACGCAGCCCTCCCCTAGCGCAAGCCCCTCCCTGGGTCGGACCGAGCCCTCAAAGCGAAGCCAACGGGAGGGGCAGCGCTCGCTACAGGCGCGAGCGAAGATATTCAAGGTACGCCTCGCGCACCGCAGAGCTACGCTGACGGCTGACGGGCAAAGTTCCCCCGATGGTGAGACGCAACGACCGCGCGCTCAACTCATGCACGAACGCCATGTTGACCAGGTAGCTTTTGTGGCATTGGATGAACACGTCGGGCAGGTCGTGGGCGAGATCCGACAGCTTCGCGTAGGTCTCGATCACCTCGTCGCTCGTGTGCAATATAGCTTTGCGCCGCGCGCTTTCAACGAAGGCGATCTTGCTCGGCGGCAGCGCGACGATCTTGCCCCTCGATATGATGGCGAGCGGCCTGGACTTTCGCGTATTAAGGTTGTGAAGCGCTTTAGAAACCGCCGCGTCGAAGTCGGCACTCTGAATAGGCTTGGAAATAAGGTACGTGTGATCCGTCTCGTACACCGGAGTGCAGTAGCGCAAATGCCCGGTGACGTAAATCACCTGCGTCGAGCAACCTTCGGGAAACAGCCTCTTCACCGCGTCGATGCCGTCCTCGAAACCTCCGCCCGCGCCAAGATCGATGTCCATGAAGCAAATGTCGACGACATTGCCTTCATCCAGGTATTCGGCAAGCTCGTCGGCGCTCGAGAAGCTCATGACGTGCGTGTCGACATACTCGCGAAACCGCTCCACGCTCTGCGCGATGAACTCGGCCTGATCGGGCTGATCTTCGACGATGGCAACGCTGTGCATAGATGGAACGACCCCCGCGATTGATACGTCACGAACTTGCGTCTGATGCGGTCAAGGTTCACCAGACACGCCCATTTTTGCCTATATCGCCCGAATAGCAACGCCCTATGTCATTTTTGGTATCGATATTGTAACGAACAGCGCACTTTACGGGCGAAAGGGCTGTCGTCCGGAGAAAAGGCGAACACCGCGCTCGCACGCGAACCGACGCGACGGTAAAGCGCAAGCCGATGAAAAGCAGCCGCACGCAGCGTCGGCTCAAGCGGCGGTTGCGCGCTGCGAAACGGGAGGCCTATCCTTGAAAGCAAACCCCCCCGACGACAGGAGCGCCCATGGAAAAAGCGAAGCACGATAAAGCTGAAGCCGCAATCCCGCGCGGCGAGACGACGCGCAAGTCGAACCTTCGCGCGCGCCTCAAGGCCTCGCGCGCGGCAATCCCCGCCGACGAACGTGCGGCAATCGATGCGGCCATTTGCGAGCGCCTTGTCGAAACGAGCGAGTACGAGAAATGCGAGATCATCCTCACCTACCTTTCGACGGAGCGCGAGGTCGACACGCGAGACCTCGTCATGCGCGCCATCGCCGACGGGAAGCGCGTCGCGCTGCCTCGTTGCGTTCCGGGAACACGGGAAATGAGCTGGCACCTCGTGAAGGGGCTCGACGGGCTCGCCACCAGCTCGTTCGGCATCGAGGAGCCCCCCGATGAAGACGACACCCTCATCCGCCCCAACACGCTCAAGCACGCCCGAGCGCTCGCCATCGTCCCTGCGCTCGCCTTCGACGAAGCCGGCTTGCGCATCGGGTACGGAGGAGGTTTCTACGACACGTTCCTCCCCTCCTTCCCCGGCACGACGGTAGGACTCTGCCGCGAATCGCACCTTCTCGAAAGCCTTGCCGCTAAGGGGGTTGTCGAAGAGCACGACCGCGCGGTGAGCCTCGTCGTAACCGAGAGGCGCATCATCGAGGCGCCGCGCGCGTAAAACCGGGTGCAGCGCACGGCAACCCGGTTCTCGAAAACCCCAAAGAGTTCGAATCGCGCCGCGAAACGACCGCTTAACATAGTGGTGTCCGAGTCACGCTATCATGTTGCATCTTGTCATTCGCCTGCAGATTGCAACGCTTCAAAACGCGCTTTCACGCAAACGACGAGCGCGAAGCGATGGCGTACGACGATTCGATCCGTTGCGCTCGCAAGACGCAACGCTGTCTTGAAAACGAGACGAGAGACGAGAGGTAACCCGTGAGCACTTCATCCATCGCGCCTCGATCCGCCGACGACGCTCGCGTCAGCGCAGGGCTCGACGCATACGCGCGGCGCATCGAAGCCACCCCACCCGGAACCTGTCCCATCGCCGTGCAGGCGGCGCTGCTCGAAGCCGCCGCCGCGCAAACCTGCGGCAAGTGCGCGCCCTGCCGCGACGGCCTGCCGCAACTCGCGAAACTGCTCCACAGCGTGGGCAGATGCGAAGCCGACGAGACCACCATGGATCAGATCCGCATGCTCGCGACGTTCGCGCACGACGCCTCGGACTGCGCCATCGGATACGTCGCCGGACGCGTGGTCCTCGACGGCCTCGAGGCGTATGCGTCGGAATACGAGAAGCACATCAAGGAGCGCTTCTGCCAGAAGGGCGTCGGCCAGACGCTTCCCTGCGAAACCAAATGCCCCGCGCACGTCAACGTCCCCGCTTACATCGCGCTGGTCGGAGAAGGCGACTGCGCCGGCGCCGTGAACATGGTGCGCAAAGACAACCCGTTCCCCACCGCCTGCGCGTTCGTATGCGAGCACCCCTGCGAAGCCGGCTGCCGCCGCAAGCTCATCGACGCCGCCATCAACATCCGCGGCATCAAGAAATACGCCGTCGATCAAGCACGGGCCGACCGGGTTCCCACGCCCGCGCCCTCGGCGGCAACCGGACGTCGCATCGCCGTCGTCGGAGGAGGCCCGTCGGGTTTGACCTGCGCCTACTTCCTCGCCCTCATGGGGCATGAGGTGGACGTCTTCGAGGCGAAGAAATCCTTCGGCGGCATGATGCGCTACGGCATCCCCGCCTATCGCTTCCCGCGCGAGCGCCTCGACGAGGACGTCGCGGCCATACTGTCCGCAGGTGCCATCAACGCGCACCTCGGCGTGCGCATCGACGCCGCGGCCATGGAGAAGCTCTCGAAAAGCCACGACGCCGTCTACGTCGCCATCGGCGCCGATGAGGGCAAGAAACTCGACATCGAAGGAGCCGACTCGCGCGGCGTCGCCTCCGCCGTCGAACTGCTCGGCTCGATCGGCGACGGAGACTACCCCGACTTCACCGGCAAGCGAGTCGTCGTCATCGGCGGCGGCAACGTCGCGATGGACTGCGCGCGCACCTCGGTGAGAGCAGGCGCCGCTGAGGTGTCCATCGTCTACCGCCGCCGCGTCGAGGACATGACCGCGCTTGACGAAGAAATCGAAAGCGCCATCGCCGAGGGCGTGGAGATGATCGCGCTCGAATCCCCCGTGCGCATCGAAGCCGACGAGCAGGGTCGCGTGCGCGCCCTCATCACGCAGCCGCAGATGATCGGGCCCGTACGCGGGGGACGGCCCGCACCGCTGAACGCAAGCAAGCCCGAACGCCGCATCGAGGCGGACATCGTGCTGGTCGCGGTCGGCCAGGCCGTCGTCGTGGACCCCTTCGAACAGTTCGGCATGACGGCGGAGCGTGGAAGATTCGCAGCCGACGACATGCTCGCCGCCGAGGGCTTCGACAACGTGTTCACCGGCGGCGACTGCCAAACGGGCCCGGCGACGGTCATCCGCGCCATCGCCGCAGGCAAAGTGGCCGCCCGCAACATCGACAACTTCCTCGGTTACGACCACAAGCTCAACTGCGGCGTCGAGGCTCCCGCGCCGCGCCCCAACAACCGCACCCCCACCGGCCGTGTCAGCATAGCCGAGCGACCCGCCCGCGAGAGAAAGCTCGATTTCGATGCCGTCGAACTCGAGATGAGCGCCGAAGAGGCCGCCCAGGAATGCGGGCGCTGTTTGCGCTGCGATTTCTTCGGCTGCGGAACCCAGGTGGGAGGAAGGACCCAGTATGAATAACGAACGAACCACGCTCGCCGCGCTCGCCGACGAACGCGCGTCCGAGAAGACCGTCACGCTCACGATCGACGGGGTCTCCGTCAACGTGGCCGACGGCGCGACCATCCTCGACGCCGCGGAGGAGGCGGGCATCCGCATCCCCACGCTGTGCTTCCTGCGCGACGTGAGCGCCATCAGCTCATGCCGTGTTTGCGTCGTGGAAGTCGAAGGCGCGGGCGCGCTCATGCCCGCGTGCAGCACGAAAGCGGCGGAGGGCATGGTGGTCACAACCGATTCGGAACGTGTGATGTTCTCGCGCAAGACCGCGCTCGACCTCATCATCTCCGAGCACGGCCTGAACTCCGTCAACTACTGCTTCTCCTGCAAGAGAAACGGGTCGTGCGAACTTCAAGACGTCTGCCGCGAGGTCGGCATCGACACGCCCACCTTCGACATCAGCTATGAACGCGAGCCCGTCCTCGACTCGAACCCGTTTTTGACGTACAACCCCAACCTGTGCATCCGATGCCAGCGCTGCGTGGGCGCATGCAACAACCTCGCCCGCAACCACACGCTGCAGGCGGGCAAACGCGGCACGCGCACGACCATCCTCGCGCCGTTCGGCCCCGACTGGAAGACGACGTCATGCGAATCGTGCGGCTGCTGCGCGCAGGCCTGCCCCACGGGCGCCCTCGCCGAGAAGCGCCGCGCCGAGTATCGCTCCTGGGAGGTCGACACGACGCTGACCACCTGCCCGCACTGCGCCGTGGGCTGCCAGCTCGAGCTGGTCGCGAAAGACAACCGCATCGTCGACGCCTACGCGGCGCAGGGTCCTTCGAACAAGGGACGCCTGTGCGTGAAGGGGCGCTCGGGAAGCTTCGACTTCGTCGGATCGGCTGACAGGCTGAAAACGCCGCTCGTCAAAAACCCCGAGACGGGCGAGTTCGAGGAAGCGACCTGGGACGAGGCGCTCACGCTCGTCGCCGAAAAGCTCTCCGCCATCAAGCGCGAGCACGGCGGGGACGCGCTCGCGGCGTTCGCCTGCTCCCGTTCGACCAACGAGGACGTCTACCTGCTCCAGAAGATGGCGCGCTGCGCGTTCGGGACGAACAACGTCGACAACTGCGCACGTGTTTGACACGCCCCTACCGTTGCCGGTCTGGCAACGACACTCGGCTCCGGAGCCATGACGAACACCATCGAGGACATCACGACCGACTCCGACGTGATGCTGCTCATCGGATCGAACCCCGAGGAGGCGCATCCCGTCCTCGGCATGCAGATCCGGCGTGCCGTCGAGGAGGGAGCCCACCTCATTGTGGTGGATCCCCGCGACATCGGCTTGGCGGCGCACGCCGACATCCACCTGAAGATCCGCCCCGGCACCAACGTGGCATTCGCCAACGGCATGGTTCACGTGCTCATCCGCGAAGGGCTCGTCGACGAGGGGTTCGTCGGCGAGCGCACCGAGGGATTCGCCGAGCTCGCCGAGATGGTGAAGCCCTACACGCCCGAGCGCGTGGCGGAGATCTGCCACATCGACGCACGCGACCTCGTCTCGGCGGCGAAGCTCTACGGCAGCGCGGAGCGCGCCGCTATCATGTACTGCCTCGGCGTCGCCGAGCACTCAACCGGCACCGAAGGCGTCATGTCGCTGTCCAACATCGCGCTCGTTAACGGCAAGCTCGGACGTCGCGGCTGCGGTGTGAACCCCATCCGCGGGCAGAACAACGTCCAGGGCGCATGCGACATGGGAGCGATGCCGGGTGATCTGACGGGGTACCAGAAGGTCGCCAACCCCGAGGCGCGCGCGAAGTTCGAAGCCGCTTGGGGCGTTGAGATCTCGCCCGTAACCGGACTTCGCTCGACCGAGGTGCTGCCCGCAGCCGCCGAGGGGCGCATCAAGGGCCTGTTCATCTGCGGCGAGGACCCCGTTCGCAGCGATCCCGACACGACGCACGTCATCCGTGCGCTCGAATCGCTCGAGTTTCTCGTGGTCGACGAGCTCTTCCTCACGGAGACGGCTCGGTACGCCGACGTCGTGCTGCCCGGATACAGCTACGCGGAGAAGGAGGGCACCTTCACCAACACCGAGCGCCGCGTCCAGCGCGTGCGCAAGGCGGTGGCCGGCCCCGAGGGAGCCAAGCCCGATACCGAGATACTCACCGAGATCATGAACCGCATGGGCTACGCGCAGCCGCACCTGAGCGCCGCCGAGATCATGGACGAGATCGCATCGCTCACGCCCTCTTACGGCGGCATCAGCCACGCGCGCCTCGACAGCGCCGAGGTGGCGGGCCGCGGACTGCAATGGCCCTGCCCCACCCCCGAGCATCCGGGCACGCCCATCATGCACGTGGGAACCTTCGCCCGCGGCAAGGCGATCTACTCGACCGCCAATTACCGACCCTCCGCCGAGACGACCGACGAGAGCTACCCGCTTTTGATGTCAACCGGACGCGTGTTGCATCAATATAACGCCTGCGCCATGACGGGCAGGACGGCGGGTCTTGAGGAGATCGGCAACACGTCGTTCATCGAGATCAACACCGTTGACGCCGAAAAGCTCGGCGTCGTCGATGGAGACGAGGTGCGCGTGAGCTCGCGCCGCGGGCAGATAACCACGCGGGCGCGCGTCTCGGGGAAAACGCATCCCGGGGAAACCTGGATGCCCTTCCACTTCCAAGACGGCAACGCCAACTGGCTTACCGTCGCCGCTCTCGACGACACCTGCAAGGTGCCTGAGTACAAGGTATGCGCCGTGCGCGTGGAGAAAGCGTAGGCTCGTACGAACACGCGCATAGCGAAGACAAAGCAGGGGGAGCGCTTTCGAACGACGCTCCCCCGATTCGATTCAAGACTCACCGAGCCTTCAAAGAGCACGCTTCGCAGGCATCAAACCCTCGGCTCGCCCCGAGCCGCTACCCCTTCGACGCGTACACCACGTTCGGCGCCGAGTTCTCCCACGCGGGAAGACGGAAGATCCTAAAACCCTTCTGGCGCAGGCGCTCGACCTCCGCCTCGGCCTCAGCGCCTATGCAGAGAGCCTTGTTCGGGCAACAGTTCACGCAATACGGAGCCTCCCCCTCAGCGATACGCGACGGACAGCGCACGCATTTTTGAGACCAAACGGGAATCCAGCTCATATGGAGATCGGGCCAAACCCCAGCGGGGCGGTCAATGCCCTCGCCGCTTCCCTGGGTGCGCACCGTGAGCCAGAACTCGTCGTCGGGCAGATGGTTTCCCACCTTGCAGGCAAGAGAACAGGTCCAGCAGCCCGTGCAACGCTGAAGATTGACCAAGATCGTCTTCTCGTCCATGTCGTCCTCCTACTCCCCCACCTTGCGGATATCGCACGCGCAATCCCAAATGGTGTCCCACGAACCCGCCATGCCGCCGATGCCGCCCGTTCCGAAGCCGGCTTGATAGCCGCCTATTTCCCGCACGCATTTGTCCCAATGACGCGAGCGGTCATCGAGCGTGTAATCGCTGCCGAGAGCGGGGATGAGCTCGGAGTACATGCCGTCCTCGAACGCATCGTGACGCCATCCAAACCAACACTGCACGGTTCCGGGAGGAATCTGCTGATCGAGCTTCATCTCGATAGTCACATGACCGCGCTCGTTGTAGATCTCCACCTTGTCGCCGTCGACGATGCCCTCCGCCTCGGCGTCGATCGGGTTGATGCGGCCCGTCGGATACCCTCCCGATAAGTCGGCCATAACGGGGTCGTCAGTGAACATCGACTGCATGAAGAAGCGCTGGCGGCCGCTAAAGAAATGATATTTCCCCTTTGCGGTGCCGTTGCCCAGGCTCGTGAGCGTCGGCGCCTCGAGCGGCTCGATATAAGAAGCTATCTGCGCGTTCACCGGCACCAAGCGCTCGCAGTAGAACTCCAAACGACGGGAAGGCGTGTCGAACTGCATGCCCATGAACGGATCCCATGCCACAGGCGGCGTGGCGGCGCGAACGACTTTCTCCTCCTTCAGCCGCTCGTAGGTGAGCGGCGGCTGAATGCCCGCTATCATCGGCCACTTCGACTGCAGCCTTATCGCGATCCATTCCTCCGCGGTCTTGTCGAAGTACTCGCCGAAGCCGACGCGCTTGGCCAGCTCGCTGTAAAGGAAAGTGGGGTCTTTCGCCTCCCCCTGCGGCTCGATCGCCGGCTCCTGCAACACGATGTGGTTGTACGCGGCGGCGGCGACCAACTCGTAGCGCTCGAACGGCATGCAATCGGGAAGCACGTAATCGGCGTACTGGCCGGTATCGGTCATCCAAATATCAACGTCGACGATAAGCTCCATCTGGGGGAATATCTCATCGAGCCAAAGGCCGCGATTCGGGCAATTGTGCACAGGGTTGCCCGCCACCACCCAGAATGCTTTGATGGGATAGGGCTCTTGGCTGATGACCTGGTTGATGAACTCGTTTTGGCGCATCATCTTGCCCTTGTAGCCCTCTTTGCCGAGCGGCATGGTGATGGGCGCGTCGTTGAACGCCATGGGGAAACCCGAGGGAAGCATCTCGGATGTGACGCCTGCACCCGGGCGCCCCAGGTTACCGGTGAGCATGCCGAGAAGATAGAACGAGCGGTAGCTCTCGCCCTGGTTCTGATAGCGCAAGCCCAGCGCGCCGAAGATGTAGGCATTCGGAGCTGCCACGTACTCGTCGGTCAAGCGCTTCACGACCTCGGGGGCCACCCCGGTTATCGTCTGCTGCCACTCGGGCGTGTAAGTCGCCAGATGCTCGCGCAATCGGGCGAACGCCGTCTTGCACGCCACGCCATCCACCACGTGCGCTCCGTCAAGCTCCATGGCCGCGCAGGGAGAAGCCTGCTCGCCTGGCATCATGGCAACGGGGCAACCTTGCTGTTCGTCCCAAACCAGGTAATTCCCGCCTGCATCCCGCATGAACATGTTGTCGTCATCGCGCACGAGGAAAGGCGCGACCGTGTACGCGAGGAGAAAATCCTTCTTATAGCGACCGCTTTGGATGATCAAGTTCGCCATAGTGAGGGACAGCGCGGGGTCAGAACCCGGACGCACGGGAATGAACTCGTCGGCGAATCCTGCCGTGCCGTCGAACAAAAGGCCAATGTCGACAATCTTCGCGCCGTTCGACTTCGCCTCGACGAGATGTTTGGCGATTCGCTGCTGGTTCTCGATGGGGTTCGCCCCCCAGACGATGATGTAGTCCGACGTGTCGAAGTTCTTCGGGTCGGTGGTCATGTACTTGTAAAAGTTGCCCATGTCGAAAAACGCCGCGTAGAACGGGCCGTTGTCGAGGCCGTAACCTTGGACGGGGTCGGAGGCGCCCCACAGCCCCATGAAGCGAGAGGCGAGCAGCGCGGCAAGGCCCTGGGACGGCGGAACCGATGCGACAATGTCCCACATAGCAAGAGATTCGGGTCCGTACTTCTCCCTCAGCTCGAGCAGCTTCGCCGCAATCTCGTCAAGCGCCTGATCCCAGCTGATCTGCTCCCATTTCCCTTCACCACGATCCCCTACGCGCTTGAGCGGATAGAGCAGCCTCTTCGGATTGTAAGGCTGTCGACACGACATGACGCCTTTTTGGCAGATGTAGCCCTCATCCGCCTCGGCACCCGTGTAGCACGGCTTTTCGGTACGAACGATCTTCCCATCCTTCACGATGGTCTTGATCGCGCAGAACTCATGGTCGCCCCAACCTGGACAGCAGGTGTAGACGAAAGACTCTCCTTTTGCCATGAAGCACTCCTTTCGAAGTCGGATTCCTCCGATGCATTGCGGGCTTCTCCTCTGCCCGCATCGACCCTTCCGCTTGCCCCCTTCCCCGCGAACGGCCTACAACCATGTTTTCTATTGTGAATCCTCGCCCATGCACGAGAAAGAAACGTATGATTGCTGTATGCACAACCGAAAGATGCATATACACCGCAGCGAACAAAAAGCGGGGTCCGCGCTTCCGGCGCGTCGACCCACTGCGGCGTGAACGAAGGAGAGGTCTCATGAACCTCGACACGATGCACTATTTCAAAGAGCTCGCCGAGGCGGGCACGTTCTACAGTGCGGCAAAACGCCTGTTCATATCCCAACAAGGACTGAACAAAGCCGTTACCGCGCTTGAAGACGAGCTCGACGTCAAGCTGATCGAAAGGGGCCGCCGAGGCGTGACGCTCACGCCCGAAGGACAGCGCTTTCTCGTCCTCGCGAACCATACCATCGCCGCTTACGAGGGTTTTCTCGGCACGCTCTATGACAGCGGAAGCCGTCATGTACGAATGAGCGATCCGATCAACATCCACGTCACATACTATTCGGCTCAAATAGCCTCGGGTTCTCAGGAATACGTCGATATGCTCGCGGGATCGGCCTACCTCGAGGAGCCCTTCGAGAAGATAGTCCGCCGCGTGCTCTCATCCGACGGGTCGGATCTGAGCTTCGTCGACCTCCATGCCAACACCCTGCCGAAAATCCTCGCCAACCCGAACCTCGTCTTCGATCCCGCCATCCCGACGAAGATCGGCGTCGTCTGCCGACGCGATTCCCCGTTGACAGGTCGCGACTCGCTCAAGCGCGGCGAGCTCGCCGATTGGCCGTGCGCGATGAACTCCTTCAAGGAGATGGCGCAGGTGCTCGAATGGCTGTTTCGCGATACACCATTGACCAACGTGCGCATGAGCGCGGCAAATCCGCGCATGCTGCTTCGCTTCGCCCGAACATCGAGCGACGGCGTGGCGCTCTACGATTCGTTCGGTTTCCACCTCGCGTGCCAGGACGAGACCATGCCGACCGACGATCTCACGTTCGTACCGCTCGCAACACCGGAAGCGCTCTGTCAAATCGGATTCCTCCTGCCCAAGCACGTCAAGACGAAACCGCGAATCTCCCACGTGCAAAGCGTGCTCATGAGCTTTCTTCGTGAAAGACACAGGCAGTACCTTGAAACGCACCCCCTCTAGCGGACGCGACGCCTTCCGGAAGAGCCCCGAGGGCACGGCTCTCTTCAGTTCGCCGCCGGCGCTAATCGCACGCGACGAGCACCTCCACCACGTACGTGCTCGGGTCGAGATGCGCGTCCCATACCTCGGTGGCGATGGCACGCACGTTTTGTCGTCTCACGAGGTCGGCCGCCTCGTCGAAACACGCCTCGAGGCTCGACCCAGTCAGACGACGACCCGAGAACCTTCCCGCAGGCAGCTCTTGCAAGCGTATCCCCCCTGCGGAAGCGACCTCACGCGCGACCTCCCCCGCTTCAGGATCCGCAGCGTTCGATGAGCCTTCGGGCAGCCCAACGGGAAGAACCTCCAAATAGGCACGGGCGCGCACGCCGCGTAGCGCAGACGAGGACCCTTCGCATCCCGCTGCGCATACGCGCCCGGCACGCCTTTCACGCCCCGGCCTCGCCGACGTCGCACGGTCTCGTTCTTCGACGGGCTCGAGCAGAAAGCCCTGCAGATACGAGGGGACCATGCTCATTCGCTTCGCCGTCCCATACGCTTCGGTCATCCACCGCGCGTAACGACGCACGTCGAACGATTCGCCCGCCCAATCCTGGACAAGCGCGGCCCTTTTCTCCTTGCGGCGCACGTACGCCCCGCCGCTTTCCGAGAACGCACGCTGCTCGTTGATCTCGTCGAGCTGGGCGCTCACCTGGGCGAGCACCGCCTGGGCTTCGGCGATGCGAGCAAGAGCCCGGCGCCTGCCGCGCTCGAGCAAAGCCGTCAGGTCGAGCATGCCCGACGGCTCGATGTAATCACGCAGCTCTTTCAGGGGAATTCCCAGCTCGATGCACGTGGTGATGGCGTCAAGATCCATCAACTGGTTCAGCGAATAGTAGCGATACCCGCTCGACGGGTCGACGAACGCAGGCCTGAAAATGCCGATGCTCTCGTAGTAACGCAGCGACTTCACGCCGACCCCCTTCATACGCGCCAGCTCGCCGATGCTCAGAAGACCATCACGCATGATTTTCCTCCCCCTCCCGAAAAACTCCCTTGACTCTCCCATTATGGGATAGTTTAACCTCTCCCGAAGCAAAACCGTCCGACGGAAAATCCCGAGGACACGAAGGAGGAAAACGAATTTCATGGGTGCTTATGCATTGATACTCGTGGCCGTGGCGTTCGAAGTGTTCGGCGATTCGATGATGAAGCTGTCGAACGGCTTCCAGCGCAAGCTGCCGCTTGTCGGCACGGCCATCGGCTACGTGGTCGCGTTCTACCTTATCGCGCAGACGCTCGAGGAACTGCCGCTCGGCCCGGTTTACGCCGCCTGGACGGGCCTGGGCATCGCGTTGACCGCAGTCGTGGGGGCGGTGTTTTGGAAGGAAGGCGTCAACGCTAAGAAAATCATCGGACTCCTGCTCATCATCGCGGGTGTCGTCGTGCTGAAGCTGGGGGTGTAAGACATGCCGTACGTGTTGCTTTCGATCTCGATCATCTTCGAAGTGGTGGGAACCACCGCCATGAAGCTGTCGAACGGGTTCACCGATCCGCTGTTCTCGATCATCACCCTGGTCGCTTACATCGTATCGTTCAGCATCTTCGTCATCGTGCTGAAGAACGTGCCGCTCGGGTTGGCCTACGGCATCTGGGGAGGTGCGGGCACCGTGCTCACCACCGTCATCGGCTGCATCGGATGGGGCGAGCCGTTCAGCCTGTTCACAGGCTTAGGCATCGCGCTTGTCATCGGGGGCATCTACCTCATGAGCGCAGGCAACCAGCAAGACGAGGAGAAACGGGCGACCCGAGCGGCTTAAGGCCCTCCGCGCGAGCACCGATAGACGAAAAGGAGGGGAGGCCGCGATGAATGAACGGCCTCCCCTCCTTGACTCTACGCCGGTTCCACGCGCGCAACGCGCGGCGGCTATTTCGCAGGCTCAAGCCCCACGTCGATGAGGTAGCCGCCGCCGTCTTCGGTCTCGTACACGAGCGAGCACAGCATCACGCGCACAGGCTCCCCGCTCTCGTTCGCCGCGCCCGCGAGCACGTCAGCGAACCGCGGGGGGAACGCCAGCGAGCGCTCCTCGTCATCGGGAATGAAGTCACGGCACCCCGCGTCCTCGAGCACGCGGCGCGCCGGGGCGATGTCGTCCCCGAACACCTTCGCCGTCTTCAGGAAGAAATCACCCTCGTCGAACTCGATGCACGGGTGCGCGTGAACGGCGCGCTCGTTTTTCTGCCGGATCTCGCTGCGGTGCTTGTTCTCGAGCGAGCAGTAGTGCATGCCGAAGGTCATGCCCGCGCCAAGCGCCCAGTCCATCAGCTCCAAGATGAGCTCTTCAGACCCCGCGACGGCCAAACCGCCCGAGTACCCGTAGTCGTACATCACCTCGAACGGCGGGTTCTTCAACGTGAAGCCACGGCGGGCGAACTCCTCCCAATTGCAGAACGGGAAGCAGAACTCCAGCAGGTTGACGCCGTCGATGCCCACCTCCTGAAACGAGCGGAACAGGTCTTTCATGTGCTCCATCGCGCCGGGGATGACGGGCATCTCCACCATCACCGAGGGGATGTAGCGCTTCGCGAGCCTCATGGCCTCGACGACTTTCTCCTGCATAGCCGGATCGTCATCGTCTTTCACGCTGAAGCGGATCTCATCGAGGCCGGCGTCGCGCAGACGCGCCGCGCTCTGCTCGGTCAGGAGGTCTCCCGAGGTGTACATGCGCCGATGCGCGTTCGGCCACAGATCGCGCGTGCGCTCGAGCAGGGCGATGGCGTTGTCCAGGTCGAGCAGCGGCTCGCCGCCCGTCACGCCCACGCATGCAAGCTCGGCGTTTTCCGCAGCGGAGCGCGCCAGACCCTCCTCCCACGGGCAGCCTTCGCGGAAGAACTTCTCGTAATCGGGCTGGTTGTGGTTGAAGCAGAAGTAGCAATCCCTATGGCAGCGAAACGTCGTGGAGAACGTCTCCGAGCCGCGGTTGCCCGTGCATTCGACGCAGGCGGGGGAAAGATGCCCCCACGAAAGACTCGCGCCGGCGTTGCGCGATACGACCCCGCGCTCGACGAGCTTCGCGCGCAGGCGTGCGCGCCGATCCGCCCCTTCTCCTGCCGGCGCGAACACCAGCCCCTTCTCCTCGAGCGCGCTCACATAGCGCTCGCCCACCTCTGCGTACGCGCGCAGAGCCTCTTCCAACGCAACGTTGCTCATATAAACACTCGTCCTGTTTCTCATCCGAAGCCGACGCGCGTTCGTCCTCCCCGCTAATGCGCGGGGCGCGACACGCGAACCATGGGGCCGACCGGACTCGCCGAAGCACGCCCCCGTGATCGAAAAGCGGGCGCGCAGGAAAAGCGCGCCCGTCGAACCATCGTCTCGCTTCTACTTCGTGCCGAAGATGCGGTCGCCCGCATCGCCCAACCCGGGAACGATGTAAGCGTTCTCGTTCAGGCGCTCGTCGACCGCCGCGACGTAGATGTCCACGTCGGGATGCGCCTTCTGCACCGCCTCGACGCCCTCGGGCGCGGCCACCAGGTTCATCAGGCGGATGTTTTTGCACCCGCGGCTTTTCAGGCTGTCGATGGCGTCGATGGCGCTGCCGCCCGTGGCAAGCATCGGATCCACCACGATGATGATGGACTCCTCCACGTTCTCGGGCATCTTGTAGTAGTACTCGACGGGCTGATGCGTCTCCTCGTCGCGGTACATGCCGATATGGCCCACGTGGGCGAACGGCATGAGCTCGAGCAGGCCGTCCACCATGCCGATGCCGGCGCGCAAAATGGGGGCGATGGTGATGAAGCGCTCCGTCAGCTCGGGGAACGCGCCCTTGCAGATGGGCGTCTCGATCTCGGAGGGCTTCGTGGAGAAATCGCGCGTCACCTCGTAACCCATGAGCAGGGAGATCTCCTTCAGAAGAAGGCGGAAATCCTGCGAGGAGGTTTCCTTGCGACGCATGCGCGTCAGCTTGTCGGCGATCAGCGGATGGGACAGAACGTGCACTTCGCTCATAATGGCACCCTTCTTGTCTGTTTTCGTTAACCTTACCATTATAATCGTCACGGCAAGATGGACAATGCACGGCAGCGACACGGCATTCCTCGCTAACGTCTTTTCCCGGTTCGGAAAAAACGCTGGCGAGCAATTCCCTTTCGGGCGAAAGCCGCACGCCGCACCGCCCGCGTTCTCCTTCTTGAGACCCCGTCCCTACCAGAAGGAGTTTTGCATGGCAGAACGCGAAGTACCCACCATGGGCGCCGAGGACAGCCCCGACGCCGTATACGACGCCCGCACGCTCGGCGCGCCGAAGATGATCGTCTTCGGTTTCCAGCACATGTTCGCGATGTTCGGCGCGACCATACTCGTCCCCACGCTGACCGGCCTGTCGGTCTCGGCGACGCTTCTGTTCGCCGGCTTGGGAACGCTTTTGTTCCACCTGCTCTCGAAGGGCAAAGTGCCCGCCTTCCTGGGTTCTTCCTTCGCGTTCATCGCGGGTTACGCCGCCATCGCCCCGGCAGGCGAGCCGGAACTTTTGCCCTACGCGTGCCTGGGCGTCGCGTGCGCGGGCCTTCTGTACCTCGTGCTCTCGGCGCTGTTCCGCGTGTTCGGCGCGACGCACGTCATGCGCTACTTCCCGCCTGTGGTCACCGGCCCCATCGTCATCTCCATCGGCCTCATCCTGGCAGCCTCGGCCATCCAAAACGCCTCCACGAACTGGGTGGTCGCCATCGTGGCCATCGCCATCATCGTGATCGCCAACATCTGGGGTCGCGGCATGATCAAGATCATCCCCATCCTGCTCGGCGTCATCGGCGCGTACGTCACCGCGGCGGCCATGGGGGAGGTCGATTTCACGCCCGTGGCGGAGGCCGCCTGGATCGGCCTTCCGGTGATGTGGGACAACACGGTGTTCTCGCTGTTCGGCGAAGGGTTCGACACCGGGCTTGCCATCACCGCCATCATCACCATCATGCCGCTGGCCTTCGCCACGATGATCGAGCACATCGGCAACGTCTCGGCCATCAGCTCGACGTGCAACCGCAACTTCATCGCAGAGCCGGGGCTTCACCGCACGCTGCTCGGCGACGGTCTGGCGACCATCGTCGCCGCCCTGTTCGGCGCGCCGGCCAACACCACCTACGGCGAGAACACGGGCGTGCTCGCGCTCACCCGCGTGTTCGACGCGCGTGTCGTGCGCATCGCGGCGCTGTTCGCCATCCTGCTCTCGTTCTCCCCCAAGTTCGCGGCCGTCATCGCCGTCATGCCCGCCTGCGTCATCGGCGGCGTGTCGCTGGTGCTTTACGGCATGATCTCCGCCGTCGGCATCCGCAACCTGGTGGAGAACCACGTCGACTTCATGAAGAGCCGCAACGTGCTCATCACCGCGCTGGTGCTGGTTCTCTCGCTCGGCATCGCCTACAGCCCCGCCGCCGCCATCGTCATCCCCGCCGGCGAGATCACCATCTCCCTTTCGGGCCTGGCGGTCGGATCGCTCGCGGGAATCCTGCTCAACATCATTCTGCCGGGCAAGGACGGCGACGGCATCGAGCCTGCCATCGAGCCCGCGACCGACCCCGAGTCGCGCCTGCCGCTCGACGGGCCCGCGACCTACGAGGCTCTCGACGCCTCCCCGGCGGACAAGAAGGGCGTCTCCGAAGACGACGCTCAGCCGTCGGGCAAATCCATCTAGAACGTCGGGCGCATTTGTCGAAGAAGGCGCCTGCGCACAACCCGTCATGCGTCAGATGCCGTATCATCTGACGCGACGAAAGCGAGAGCCCCGCGTTTGTCGCGGGGCTCTCGCTTTCATGGACCGGCGCGAAAACGCACCGCTGAGCGTAAGCGCGACAAACGGGCAACAGGCCCACGACGGATTGCGTCTATCGAAAGGACCGTTCATGTTCGGACTGAAAACCGAAGCTTATTTCGACTCCGCCCATTTCCTCGCAGACTATTACGGCAAATGCGAGAACCTTCACGGGCATCGTTGGCGCGTGGTGGTCTACCTGGAGCAGGGAGAGCTTCAAACGGACGGCACGATGCGCGACATGGTGCTCGATTTCGGCGTGTTCAAACGCGCCGTGCGAGAGCTCGCCGAAACGTTCGATCACACCTTCCTCGTGGAGGAGGGAACGCTCAAACCCGCCACCATCGAAGCGCTCGAGGGAGAGGGCTTCTCGCTCACCATCCTCCCCTTCCGCACGACCGCGGAAAACCTCGCGCGCGTCTTCTGCGAACGGCTGACCGAGCAAGGCCTGCCCGTCTCGCAGGTCGACATGTACGAGACGCCCAACAACTGCGCGATCTACCGCCCCTAGAAGAAGGTGAAACCCCAGCTCCCCCGTCGATAGATTTACGATTTCGCAAACACTGTAAAGACTTTTGTAAAACCAGGTGATAGAGTTTGCGGCGTAAACGGGGCAGCGGTCGGCGCCGCCGCCGCTCGACGGCAAACCCGACGGGAGCGTGCACTCGCGCTCCCGTCGGACAAGGCGCCCGCAAGCTGCGACGCAGGTCGCAGCGACGACGCCGAAGCGTCAGCGGGCAGATCCGAAAGGGAGAACTATGGGCATCCTCTACCAAGCGGGCGACCCCGCATACTGGTTCATCTGGCTGTTCGTGCTGTTCGCGCTCATGGCGTTCAACGAACTCGGCCGCGTCAAGCTCTGGGGCGGCATCGCGCTGTTCGTCGTCGTGCCGGTGTTTCTGACCATCTTCATCTGGCCGACCACCGCCGCGCCCGGCAACGAATACGGCACAGGCACCTGGTTCAACTGGGTGAAAACCTATTCAGCGCTCGCGGGCTGCGTCGGCTTCATGGCGCTGCGCTTCGTGAAGTGGACGGGCAAGGACGGCAAGGTTCACCACCTCTACGAGAAGAAGTGGGCGCTGTGCTTCCCGCCGCTCATCCTGGCCATCAACATCGCCGAGGCCGTCATACGCGATTTCCAGGTGTTCAGCTTCGGTTTGTGGTCGGGCGGCGTCGTCGAGAACCTCTGGACCATCTCCGGCCCCTGGAACATCATGAACGGCATCGCCGGCATCCTGAACATCGTCACCATCTGCGGCTGGTTCGGCATCATCATCTCGAAGGACAAGAGCCGCGACATGATCTGGCCCGACATGATCTGGGCGTGGATCATCGCCTACGACCTGTGGAACTTCGCCTACACCTACAACTGCATCTCCGATCATTCCGCTTACTGCGGCCTGGCGCTTCTGCTGGCCTGCACCATCCCGACGTTCTTCATCAAGAAGGGCGCCTGGCTGCAGCACCGCGCGCAGACGCTGGCGCTTTGGATCATGTTCGTCATGACCGTGCCGCAGTTCGCCGACGTGCTCGCGCCCATCCCCACGACGCACAACCCCACCGCGTTCTTCGTCGTGAGCCTCATCGCCTTGGCCGCCAACGTCGCGGTTGCCATCTGGCAGCTCACCCGGATTCGCCGCGGCAAGCTCAACCCCCTCAAGGACGAGATCTATACTGACACCAAGGCGTATCGAAACGTGCTCGAGGAGAACAAATAGTCCCATGGCCAAACAACCCGGCGACATCCGCACCCTCCGCATCACCGGACATCAAAAGGGAGCCTCGGTCGAGCGGCTCACCGGACAAGCCGGGGATATCATGCAAGCCGCCCGCGCGCTCTTCGAGAGGAAGGGCGTGCGGGGCACCTCCGTGACGGCGATCGCCGCCGAAGCGGGCATCACGCGCGAGCTGTTCTATTACTACTTCGCCAACAAGCAGGCGGTCATCGAGGCCGTTCTCGACGATTACGTCGCCGACATGGTGGAAACGGTGCTTGTGTGGAACGAGCTGCGCGATTTCGGCGACACGCCTACCTCGCTCAAACGTTGCATCGTCGCGCTCAGACGCGCGCTCTACGACGCCGAAGGACCGCGCCCCATGATCGCCGTCCTCGAGGAGCTCGGCGCGCGCGATGACTTCGACGTGCGCGCCGTGCGCGAAACGGTCGACTGCATCAACGAGCACATCGTCACCGAATACGCCGCCTACCACAACGTCGAGATCAAATTCGTCCGCGAGATGTTCTGCGTTCTCATCTTCGGCCTCATCGGGTTGATGAAGGTGCACCCCGACATCTCCGATGAAACCCTCATGCGCATCGTCGCCCAGACGCTGCGCCTCGACATGCGCGTCATCGAAAAGCCCGAGGCCTAACGAGGCGCGGCGTCGACCGCTCTCCCCTCTTCCGTAGACGATGAGCTCGCATGCCCGTGTCCGACGCGCCACTTGATGGCATCCTCGGGGCAGCTAGCCTTGCACGCACCGCAGCGAACGCACTCGGCCGAGTCGATGTTCTCGAGCGTCTTCACGCCCATAAGACATGTGCGCTCGCAGGTTCCGCACCTCGTGCAGGCGGCGCCGTCGATGCGCAAACCCAGCAAACTGAACCGGTTGAACAACCCGTAAAAAGCGCCGAGCGGGCAGAGGTATTTGCAGAACGGACGGTACACGCTCATGGCCAGCCCTATCACGGCGAGCGTCAGCGCAGCTTTCCAAACGAATTGCCATCCTATCATCAAGCGCAAGCTCTCCACCGTCGCCAGCAAGGGAAGCGCCGCCTCCACCATGCCCGCAGGGCAGACGTATTCGCAGAACAGCGGGTCGGACAGGCCGATGCCGTCGACGAGCACCGCGGGCAGCACCAGCACGAACAGGACGAGCACCACGTACTTCAGCTTGCGAAGCGCGCGGTCAAGCCGCTCGGGGACACGCAGCTTCGGCACGGGAATCCGATAGAGCAAATCCTGAATAAGGCCGAACACGCACAGAAAACCGCAAACGAGACGCCCGACGAGAGCGCTGACGACGAACAAGATGCCGAGCACGTAGAAGGACACGTCGAAGCGCATGTTGTTCGCCGCGGTCTGCAACGCTCCGATGGGACACGACATCGCCGCCGCAGGACACGAGTAGCAGTTCAGGCCAGGGGCGCAGATCTGCTTGAGGTCGCCCTTGTACACCTGGCCGGTGGTGAAATTCTGGATGAAGGGGTTCATGCACAGGGCGGCGAGAACCTGCATAAGCGTTCGCTTCGCGAAATACGATGGCTTTACCACGTCGAGCCCCTCACCCGATGCCGATGCACTGGTAGCAGATGCTCGTCGCCTTCGCCAGGATAACCGGCACCTCACCCCGCGCTATTCCGGAGAAGACGAATACCGCGCCGAGAAGAAGCGCCGCGGCAAGAAGCGCCGTTTTCAGCACGCTGCCGCGACGCCCGCCGCGAGCACACGATGCGCTGCGCACGCGCCCCGCCTCCCTCATCAGGCAAGCTCCGCAAGATGCTCGTCGATCAGCTCGCGGTACGCGGCCTCGACGGCGTCGGATCCGCCGCGTGCGGGGACGCCCTGCTGAACATCGCCCACGAGAGCGCCCGTGCTATCGACGAAGATGGTCGTGGGCGTACCGCTCACCTTCGAAAGAAGCAGCGCGCCGAGCCTGTCGTTATCGACGAGCACCGGATAGGTGACGCCCTGCGCCTCGACGATGCCGCGCGCGGCGTCGGCGTTGACCGAGGCGTCGGTGCAGATGGAGACGAGCGCGACGTTTTCGGGAAGCGACTGCGAGAGCGATTCGAGCGCGGGCATCTCGTCGATGCAGAACCCGCAGGTCGTCGACCAGATGTTGACCATCGTGAGGTCGTAGGGGGCGAAGTTATCCTGCGAGAAGGACTCGCCCGCAAGCGTCGTGGTCTCAAACGACGTGATGTCGCCGACGCGGGCGTAGCGCCCCGTGGAATCATCCGAATACTCCTGCGCGGAAACGGGCCCCGACATCGCGCCCTCGGAGCCCGAGCCCGATCCCGAGCATCCGGCAAGCCCGAAAAACACGACGAGCATGACGGCTGCGATGGCAAGCGCGAACATGCGATTGAGGAAGGGGAAGGTGGAGCGGGCGTCTTGACCCTGCGTCGATATGCTCACGGCATCTCCTCTCGTTTCGAGACGAACGGCGTCGATTGCTTCGTGAGAGAATATCAAACACGCGATGCGAAGACACGGGGGCAACGCGAAAAGGCGCCCCAAATCCCGCAAAACGCAATGTGCGGGATTTCCGCCCCCCCTGCATTCCGCTTTTTCAACGAAATGTATCACGCACTCGAAAGACGATTCATCATGCGAGGCTCCATCAACCTCCTCATCAGGCATTTTGTCGATACCGTTCAAAATGCGACTCTCTTTCGAGCGCGAGAAGCCGAGGAAACCACGCCGTAATGATACAAGTCGTTGATTTCAGGGAATCTACGGTGCCGAATTCGAGCACGGGTGCGAAAAAAACCGGCGATGCGCCTGGACAAGTGCAAAACACGCACGATTGGAGCGTTTGAACGCACCCAGCCGAAGCATCCGGGCGAGTGCGAAAAACCACCTGCTCGAAACAAACCCGGGACGGCGCAGCTCAAATCGAACGAGGCGGCCTTCGACGGAAGGTGCCGCATGCAAAGCGGCGCCCTCCCGCGAGCATCGGCGCAGGCTAGCTCTTCTTGCGCTCGGGAATCAGGAAGATGAACACGAGCGAGCTGATGAGCAGCATGAACGGATAGAACAGAAGCGGGATTATCTGAAACGCGGAAAGCGTATACCCCAGCTCCGTCGCCGCCGATATGGCGACGAGCATCTGCGCGCCGTAAGGCAGGATGCCCTGGAACACGCACGAGAACGTATCGAGGATGGAAGCCGTCTTGCGACGCGAGATCCCGTAAGTCTGGGCCATGTCGGCGGCGATGGGGTTGGCCATGACGATGGCGACCGTGTTGTTCGCCGTCGCGACGTCCATGGCTCCGACCAGAAGGCCCATACCGAGCTGTCCGCCCTTCTTGCTCTTGAACAGGCTCTTGATGCCGTTGAGCAACGCGGTGAACCCGCCGTATTCGCGGATGAGCGCGCAGATAGCGGACACGAGGACGGCGACCATCGTGGTCTCGAACATGCCCGCGGCGCCCGATCCCATGTTCGCGAGCAGGTCGGTCGGCGCGGTCGCGCCCGTGGCGACCACGATGATGGAACCCGAGACGATGCCGAGCAGCAGCACGACGAACACGTTGATGCCGATGATGCCGCCGACGAGCACGATCAGGTAGGGAACGAGCTCAATGAGGTCGTAGCCGTTCTGCACGCTGCCGCTGAGGTCGGCGCCGAAGGAGAGCACCATGATGATGACGAGCGTGACGAGCGCAGCCGGCAGGGCGATCTTGAAGTTCTCGCGGAACTTGTCCTTCATCGCGCAACCCTGGCCCTGGCAGGCGGCGATGGTGGTGTCGGAGATGAACGACAGGTTGTCGCCGAACATGGCGCCGCCCATGACGCTCGCAACGCACAAAGGCAGATCGAAGCCCGAAGCCGCCGAAACCGCAACGGCAATGGGCGTGATCAACGTGATGGTTCCGACCGACGTGCCCATCGACAGCGAGACGAAGCAGCTGACGATGAACAGCACGACCACGGCGAACTCGGTCGGGAAGATGGCAAGCAGCAGGTAAGCGACGCTCTCCGCGCTGTCACGGCCGACCGTCCCCACGAAAACACCCGCCGCCATGAAGATCAAAATCATGGTGACGATGGTCTTGTCGCCGATGCCGCGCCCCATGATGACGAGCTTGTCGTCAAACGGCAGCTTGCGGTTTTGGAAGCACGCGACCAGAAGCGCGATCAGGAACACGACCACGATGGGAATGTTGTAGAAACCCATCGAGATTCCCAAAACGTACTCGAACAGAATGCCGAGCCCCAGATACAAAACAAGGAACACGGCAATGGGGAGAAGCGCTGAAACATTGCCCTTCTCGGACTGCGCGGTCTTCCCCTCGTTGACTTCTTTCACTATAGTCTCCCTCTAGACCCTCTTCGTAAAAATGCAGTTTGCCCATTGTAGCGACTTGACGAGCTTGGCGCATACGACACAGCTCATAATAGGGGGCAAGGCGAAAACAGGCGATGAGCGGGCGATTGTCCCGGCTCCGCCTCATCATGCGAGAGGATTTTCATGACCGAAGAGCTCTACCGGCGCATCAGCGCTCCCTTCCGCACGGAAGCGCGCGCCCGCGTGCTGCGGCTCGTGAACGAAGCGCTCACCGCACTCGGTTACGTCGCATACCCCGTCCTCCTCATCGCGCTCGCGCTGACGGGACGTTACGATCTGCTGGTTCGCGCCGTCTCGGTGCCGGGTGTCGCGTTCGCGGCGGTCACCCTCTTCCGAAAAGCCGTGAACGCCCCGCGCCCCTACGAGACGCTCGACATCGACCCGCTCATCGAGAAGGACACCGCAGGGCGCTCTTTTCCCAGCAGGCACGCGTTCTCCCTGTTCATGATCGCGGCAACCTGGCTGGTCGCGCAGCCGGCGGTAGGAGCCGCGCTCGTCGCGTGCGCGATCGTCCTCGCTGCCGTGCGCGTCATCGGCGGCGTGCACTACCCACGCGATGTTATCGCGGGCGCCCTCGCCGCCGCGGCCGCCGGACTTATCGGATACGTCCTCGTCCCCTGGTAAAAGAAGCAACACCTTGAAAGGAACCATGAAGAGAATGATGCCCCGCTGCAGCCACGGCGCGCTTGAGCCTGTCGCTAAGCCGGCGATCGATGCGGCCGCGGGCGCGTCCATGCCCGTCGCGGCGCGCACGTCCACCGCCCCCAGGTTCATCGCCGCCTTGCTCGCCTGCCTGCTCGCCCTGCTCATCTGCGCGTCCTGCGCAACCGCAGGTCAATCGGGCGACGCGGTCTCGTCGGCCGGCAAAGCCTCCGAGCAAAACGCGACCGCAGACGTTCTCGCGAGCATGCCCCCTTTCGAGGGCGCTCCTTACGCGGACGTCAACGAAAGCGAGCCCTCCTTCTCCCCCGAGGAGATCGAACGAGCGCGACTCGGCAGCTTCGAAGAATACGCCCCGCTCGATGAGCTGGGGCGATGCGGCGCAGCCATGGCCTGCGTCGGGCTCGACACCATGCCTGCGCAATCCCGCGGCGACATCTGGCGCGTCAAGCCCACCGGCTGGCACACCTCCGAATACGATTTCGTCGAAGGCGAGAAGCTCTACAACCGCTGCCATCTCATCGGGTTTCAGCTCACGGCGGAAAACGACAACGAGTGCAATCTGATTACCGGAACGCGCTACCTCAACGCCACGGGCATGCTCCCCTTCGAGGAGCGCGTCGCCGAATACGTGAAGACCACCGGAAACCACGTGCTCTACCGCGTGACCCCTCTGTTCGAGGGACGCGAGCTCGTCGCGCGCGGCGTGCGTATGGAGGCGCGCTCCGTCGAGGACGACGGGCGCGCCGTGTCGTTCAACGTCTATTGTTACAACGTGCAGCCGGGCGTGGACATCGACTACGCGACCGGCGACAACAGGCTCGCGGAGCGCGCGGAAAGCGGCGCGAGCGGCGCCGATCAGCACGCCGAGATAGCCGACTACGTGATAAACGTTAACACGCGCAAATTCCACCTACCCGAATGCACCGCGGTGGAAGACATCGCGGAGAAGAACAAGCAGCTGTTCACCGGCTCCTGCGACGACCTGATCCAACAGGGGCTCGCACCATGCAAGAAGTGCAACCCGTGCGGCTAGGCGCTGCACGCCGATAAACGGCGAGCCGCGCAACCGGCGCGAGCGAGCCGCGCAGCCCGACGCGGCCCCGCGCAATCCGGCGGGTGAAACCCGTGCTCGACCCGCTCCGCCGACCGAGCACGCAAACACCCGCGATGCCCTGCGCGCCTTACGCCAAAAGCCCCGACATCGGCCCGCGCGACATGACCGTGACCTGGCGCGTGGCGCGCGAGATGGTCGTGTACAGGCGGTTGCGCGACAGCTCGTTTTCAGGGAACAGCCGCGCGCTCGCATCGGGGATGATGACGCGGTCGAACTCGAGCCCCTTCGCCAGCTTGAGGGGAATCATCACCACGCCGGCATCGGGGAGGGCCGAAGCGTCGCCGACCAGCTCGGGCGCGCTCTCGCCGAGCAGCGCGGCTATGCGCTTCGCCTCGCTTTTCCACGGCACGATGACGGCGCACGTGCCTCCCCGCTCATCCACCTGAGCACGCGCATCCGCCACTTCCGCGCGCAGATCGCGCGCGTATTCGCCCTCGTCGTCGTAGGCGAGCACGCGCGTCGGCACCTGCTCGCGCTGAACCGAGGAGATGCGCATGCGCTCGTCAGCGGGCAGAAGGCTCGCGAACAGCTCGGTTATCTCGGGGGACGACCGGTAGCTCGTCATAAGATGGCACCGGGAAACCCGCCCGTGCAGACGCTCCATGACCTCATCGATCTCCTCGAACGTCGCGCCGCCCTCATCGATCGCCTGGTTCTTGTCGCCGAGCAGCATGAAATGCGCGCGCTTGTAGTAACGCCCTAAAACGGCGATTTGCGCGGCGGTGTAGTCCTGCACCTCGTCGATCATGACGTACTTGACGCTTGCGTCTCCTGCGCCCGTCAGCGCCATGCGCAGGTACAGCCACGTCACGGGAGCGAGGCTCTTCGCCCCGAGCAGCCTCATGCCGATGCGGTCGATGCGCAGCCAATCGTCATGCTCGACCGCGGCGTAGGCGTCCGCGAACTTCAGCTTCAGATACGTCATCGCCAAAGCGCGCGCCTCGCGCTCATCCTGCGGGTCGACGATCTCCCCGAACAAACGGAGCTGCTCGTCGATGGAAAGCGAGGCCATCTCGTCTTGCACGTCCTCGCCGCCCGCCATCTGCGCGATGCGCGACTCGACGCGCTTGAGCAGGTCCTCGCGCATCAGCGTCACGCGATGCGGGCCCGCCGCCGCACGACGATGCTTCTCGGAAAGCCGGTGGATCTGCCCCGCGCCGACGATGCGCACGCCCGCGCACGTCACGTCGCGGAAATCCCCGTCCGTGAACTCGAAGCCCTCGAGCGCCTCGTCGATGCGCCACAGCGTCTCGAGCGGCACATCGAGGGAGCCGCCGCCGTGGTTGGCGCTCAAGTTCTCGCGTGCGAACTCGTCCCACGTGATGGCCTGAGGATTGCTCTCCCCCATGTCGGGCAGAACGTCCGCGATGTAGGCGCGAAACACCGGGTTGGGCGTGACAAGCACCACCTCGCTCGGATCGAGGTCGTCGCGCCGCCGATAGAACAGATACGCGATACGCTGCAGCAACACCGAGGTCTTGCCGCTGCCGGCGATGCCGTTGACCAGAAGCGCGGGCACGTCCTCATGACGAACGACGGCGTTTTGCTCCTTCTGGATGGTCGCGGTGATGGCCTGCATGCGCGCGCTGCGCTGCTTTGAAAGCGACGCGAGCAGAAGCGCGTCCTGAATGGCCACCGTGGTGTCGAAGTACGCGTTGAGCACGGGCCCTTCGATGTCGAATTGACGGCGCAGCTTCAAATCGACGTTGATGGTGCGCCCGTTCGCCTCGTAGGAGGTGGGGCCGTTGGCCTGGTTGTAATACACCTCGGCGATCGGCGAGCGCCAATCGACCACGATGCGGCGGTAATCGTCATCGGAGACGCCCGCAGCGCCCAGGTAGAACTCCTTGGGCTCCTGACCCGGCTTGTACTGCAACGCGATCTTCGCGAAGTACGGCTGCTTCAGGAGCAGGCGCAGATCGGAAAGGCGCGCCGCGCGTGACGCCCGAGCCGTGTTATGCCCGTCGATCACGCGGTTCATCGCGGCGAAGTCCGCATAGGTCTCCATAGCGTCGGCGTAGGTCTCCAGGTTGACGGAAAGCTCCTCGGACAGCGCTATCTTGTCCGCCGCCGCCTCGGCGTCGATGCGGAGAAGCTCTTCGTAAGTCGAACGCGCGAGCGCATCGAGCGTCGCGTAGGTCTCGCTCAGGTGCTCCTGCTCCGCGCGAAGAACCGCGTCGTCTTCGCATGACCCGACCTCATCGGATTCGCAAGCGCACGTCTGCGGCGACGACGCGACCTCCGGCACCGCGCTCGCGTCCCCGCCCGTCAGGCCTTTTTTCTCTATATCGCCGAACTCGCCCATCGCGTCCTCTCCTCGCCCGATTCGTACAGCACCGACCGATTATAGACACGCTTGAGACGTCTCGGCGGCACGGGCGAACGTCAGCCGCGAATCACCACGCGACGAGCAAAGCGCGTCAGCCCCGCTTCGACCCTTGGCGGCCGATGCCGCCCTTGCGTCCGCTCGCCTTGTTCGGGCCGATGCCCTTCGCGACGCGCATGTCGACAGGTCTCGTGTTCGCCTTCATCCGAGTGGCCCGCCCTCGCCGCGCCCACTCTTCCCTGCTCATCGGGTTGCCCATCTTCGCACCTCCCCCCATCGACAATCGCTCGCCATGATAGCGCATCGAGCGGAGCGAACCTACGCGCGCATCGTCAGGCCCCGTCGACGCGCATCGACGCGCACGCCTCGCAGGCGCCCTCGCGCATCGCGACGTCGAAGACGCCGCCGTGGCGGGTGACGATGTTCTCGACGATCAGCATGCCCCATCCGTGCTCGTCCGAAAACGAGCGGCGCGTCGAAGTACGGCGGGAATCGACGCACCGCTCGCCCGAAGCGCATCCGTTCGCGACCAGAAGCGTGAACCGGCCCGACTCCACACGCGCCCTCACATCGACGAAGCGCGCCTCCCCCGCAGCGCGCGACGCGGCCGCTATCGCGTTGTCGAGCATGTTAGCGAAGACGGCGCACAGATCGGCGCTCGGGAGGAAGCTCCCTGCGGGCACGTTGACCTTGACGCAGAAGCGCACGTCGCGACGCGCGCACTCCTCGGCCTTCGCCGACAACAGCGCGTCGATCATCGGATGCGCGCAGAACCGCTTCGCACCGTCCATGCGCGCGATCGCGCACGTCGCGCGATCGAGAGCCTCAGCCACATCGCCGTCATCGTCGAGCATGGCCTCCGCCTCGCGCAGTTCCTTCATGATAAGCGCGCGGGCGGCGCGCGTCCGCGCACGATCGGCGTCCAGGCGGCGCTCGTACGCGCGCTGAGCCTCGACCTGCTCGCGCACAAGCCTCGCCTGACCCTCCACCGCATCGTGTTCGCCGGCCGCTCGCAAACCCTTGAAGAGGAAATGGTCGCTCACGGCGCACAGCACGCTCACGACGAGCACCGCCACGTTCATAACCGGCGAAAGAGGGCCTATGACCAGCGACACGTTGATGAACGTCACCAAGATCAGCTGGCTTAGAGGAAACAGCAGGCTCGCCAGGCTGTGGGAGAGCCCAAGCCCGCGGGAGCCGCGCAGCGCCATGACGAGCGCGAACAAGATCACGCAAAACGAGGCCGTCGACAACGCGACGGACAACATCAACTCGGGGTCGTTCCAGGAAAGATCGTCAACCATGGGAACCACCCTCCCCCAGCACGGACTCCGTGAGCTCCACCATCGAGCGCAGGTGCTCCCGTGCGGCCGCGCGCTCCCCTTTTCTCGCCAAGATAGTCACCACCTGCAGCTGATTGCGCAGATCGTGCCGGACGCGCGCGATGCTCTCCATCTCCGCAGCCATGTCGTCGTAGCGGCGCATGCGCCATTCCAACTGACGCTCAAGCGCCCGCAGGTAGCGCTCCTCGGCCATCCTGCGATCGTAGCGATCGATCACCGCGAACAAAACCGCATCGATGCATATGCACAGCACCGAGAGCACCGACCCGCCCGAGAGCAGGAACAGCGTCAGGCCGTCGCCTTCCAGACCGCAATTGGCCAGATGGTCCCCGACCGCCGAGATAGTCAGCAAAAGCGCGAGCTGCGTGGCCGCGAAGCCGACGAAAAGACCCGAGGCGGACGACGCCTCGATGTCTCTGCGCGATGCGACGAACCGATGAAGAAGCACCAGCAGCACCGCCAGAAGCGCCAGATGCGCGCAGCGCGCAAACCAGTAACTTGCGAAGTGGTCGCTTATCGCCTCCATGGAGGTCAAAGACGCCCCCGACGTCGTCACCCACATCGCCGCCGCGATGAGAAACGCGGCGACCGACGCAACGAACACGGTGATGCAGGTCATGACACGGCTCACCACGCTCCCCCGTGAGAACAGCATCGGGATGCCCAGGTAGAACAGAGTCAAGGCGAAAACATCGACCGCGGCGCGGGCGAAGGGATCGACCGCGTAGCGCAAGCACGCCATGCAGACAACGCAGACGAGGCAGACCACCCAGAACAGCTCCTCGCGACGAATGTCGAGCATCTTCGTCCACGCGACCACGACGAGGGTTTCAACGGGCAGGCTCACGGCGGCATCGATGAGGATCTCAGTCGGCATCTCCACGATTGCCCCCTTCCGCACGGCGCGAGCGCCCGCGCCCTTTTCCGACCACAGCCCCATTGTAAACCCGCTCTTACAGCAAGGTGAAAACCCGCTTACATGTTCGTCACCCGGCGTGTCGCTCGCGTGGATTCGCTTGCCCGGCGCTTTCCGCGCCTTCAGAATCGGAGGGGAAAACCACGTCGCTTCACAGGCGACCATCATGAAAGGCACGCAATGGACCTCCTCGCCCGCCTCCTCGGAGGCTTCACCGACAGCTTCGCCATCGCGTTGGGGCTATGGCCCCTCGTCTCGATGTTTCTCACCCTTCCCATCCTGGCCATGCTGTACCGCCGCGACGGGCGCCTGCGCGCGCCCTCGGTCATCGGCACGTACCTTTCCGTGCTCTACGTGCTCGGCCTGGGTTGCCTGACGCTCTACCCCCTCCCCGACGGCAGCGCAGGCCCCGGCATCACCTACGGCGTGCCCGCGAACTACAACCCCCTCGCGTTCATCGGCGACATCGCGAAAGACGGCGCGCGGGCGGTGTTCCAGATCGTCGCGAACGTCGCCTTCTTCGTGCCGCTCGGGTTCATCGCGAGCAGGCTTTTGCGGCTCGGCCCCATCGTGACGGTCGCGCTCGGCCTGGCGGCCTCGCTGCTCATCGAGACAGCCCAGCTCACCGGGCTCTTCGGCATCTACGCGTTTTCCTACCGCGCCTTCGACGTCGACGACCTGGCATGGAACACGGCGGGTGCGCTTCTCGGATGGATTATCGCCGCGGCGGTGGCGAAGGTCCTGCCGCCGGGAGCTCTGGCAACCGAAGACCACGTTACCGACCAGCCGGGTTTCGTGCGACGCTGCGTCGCGCTGTGGATCGACCTCATGATCATCGGGCTCGCGAGCGGGACCGCTGATGCCATCGTGAACCTCGCGTTCTCCCTGGCGAAGGCGGACCCCTCGTCCGTGCTCGGCTACGGCTGGACGAACGCCCTCTACATCGCGGCTTTCATCATCGTGGAAACGGTCGTCCCCCTGCGCCATAAAGGATCCACCCCGGGCGGCATGTTCGTGCGCATGACCTGCGAAACACATGAGCTGACGGGAACGCGGCGCGCGGTCTTTCACCTCGTGCGCACGGCGACCCTCGCCGCAGCCCTCTTCTGCATCCCGATCGCCGCACCCGTTCTGCTTATCTTCTACCTCGTGAAAAGGAAGATGCCCTACGACTACATCTGAAGCCGGGGCATCACCCACCTGTGCGCGGCCGAAGGCGGCGCACCGCACGGGCGGGCCCCCGGCTGCGCCGCATGACCATGCCCCCGGCCGCGCCCTTATCGGCTCGCACGGCCGCGCGAGCCGCGGCATCGCCATGCACGGTGCCGCGATAAGGATTCCGCCGTCGGAAAATCCCCCCGCCTCGCGCGACTTCGGTGCTATACTCGCCGCAACCCGAACGAAAGGCTCGACTTTGATCAACGCTCAAGCGCATATCCTCGCGAACGCGGCTCACGTCGCGGCGTGCGCATGTGCTTGGTGGTGGTGCAAGGAGATCTAAAATCGGGTTGTCGAAGCTTCATCTTGCACACGCACACCATGGGGCCCTCGGTGATCCGAGGGCCCCTTTTCGTTGCGGGAGATGAAGCGAAGCCGCACCTTTCGCAACATGCGGGCAGGATGAGAACCCCCCCCCATGCCCCGCCAAGTCGGCGGGCGAAAGCGAAAGGTGAGAACCATGGCAGAGCAAGCACCGTACCGTCTGTACCTGCGACAGGACCAAATTCCCACGCAGTGGTACAACCTGCGCGCCGACATGCCCGAGCCGCCCGAGCCCATGCGCCTTCCCAACGGGAACATCGCCACGCCCGTCGACATCGCGCCGGTGTTCTGCGACGAGCTGGTGAAGCAGGAGCTTGACGACGAAACGGCCTACGTCGACATCCCCGAGGCGGTTCTGGAGATGTACAAGGTGTACCGTCCCTCGCCGCTGTGCCGCGCCTACAACCTCGAGCGCGCGCTCGGCACCCCCGCCAAGATCTACTACAAATTCGAAGGCAACAACACCTCGGGCTCGCACAAGCTCAACTCGGCCATTGCGCAGGCCTATTACGCCAGCGCCCAGGATCTCGACAAGATCACCACGGAAACGGGCGCCGGGCAATGGGGCACCGCGCTCGCGGAGGCCGCCGCGCATTTCGGCGTCGACCTCGACGTGTTCATGGTGAAATGCTCCTACGAGCAAAAGCCCTTCCGCCGCTCCATCATGAACACGTTCGGCGCCACCGTGACCCCTTCTCCCTCCGACACCACCGCCATCGGCCGGAAGATGCTCGAGGAGAACCCCGCATCCACCGGATCGCTCGGCACCGCCATCTCCGAAGCTGTTGAGCGCGCGCTCAACGTGCCGGGTAACAAGGGCCGCTATCAACTCGGCAGCGTGTTGAACCAAGTGGCGCTTCACCAGTCGATCATCGGCCTGGAAAGCTACACCGCGCTCGAGGAGATCGGCGAATACCCCGACATCGTCATCGGCTGCGCGGGAGGCGGATCGAACCTTGCGGGCCTCATCGCGCCGTTCATGCGCGACAAGCTGAAAGGAGAACGCCCCGACACGCGCTTCATCGCCGTCGAGCCGGCAAGCTGCCCCTCGCTCACGCGCGGACGTTACGCTTACGACTTCGCCGACACCGGCAAAACCTGCCCGTTGTGCAAGATGTACACCCTCGGCAACGGCTTTCTGCCCAGCCCCGACCATGCCGGAGGACTGCGCTACCACGGCATGAGCCCCGCCGTATCGAAGCTCAAGCACGACGGACACCTCGAAGCCGTCGCCGTCAAACAGACCGACATCTTCGCCGCGGCGGAGGAGTTCGCCAAGCTCGAGACCATCCTGCCCGCACCCGAAAGCGCGCATGCCATCTACGCAGCCATGGAGGAAGCGCGCAAATGCGCCGACGCCGGCGAGGGGAAGACCATCCTGTTCGGCCTCACAGGCACAGGGTATTTCGACTTGTACGCCTACGAGGCCTTCAACGAAGGGCGCATGATCGACCACATCCCCACCGACGAGGAGCTCGAAGCGGGCTTCGCCACCATCCCGCACATCGAGGGCATCCAGTGAAAGCGGCCTGACGATCGGAAACGCAAGAGGGGCGGCGCGAGGAGAGCGGCGCGGGCGGGCGCCGTCGCTTCCGCCGCTTCTTTCGCGTGCGGCCCCGCCGCCTCCGCCGCGCCCCCAAGCGCACTCGCCGGGCTCTCGATACCGCTCGTCGGGCGGGGCAGCCTCACGCCGGAAGCGAGCCACCGCCCGGCAACGAAACCCGCGCAAGGTCGATCCCCATACTATGATGCTCGAAACCCGCTGACTTTCGAGGGTTTCCCGAGGCGATGCGTCTCGGGCTTCCAACTCCAACCTCAAGCGAAAGCGAGGAATCATGGAAATCAAAAACGTCACGGTGGCAGGTGGCGGCGTCTTGGGAAGCCAGATCGCCTATCAAAGCGCCTACAAGGGGTTCGACGTCACCGTATGGGTGCGCTCGGAAGCCTCCATCGAACGCGCGAAGCCTAAATTCGAGCGTCTGCTCGGCATTTACCTGAACACGCTCGAGGCCATGAAGACCGATGCGCGGGCGTACTGCCGCGGGCTGGCCGCCTCTCCCGACATCTCCGTCGAGGAGATCGACCTGCTGAAAAAACGAGCGGAAGAAGCCTTCGCGAGCATCACCTTCACCACGAGTTTCGAGGAAGCCGCCGGAGACGCCGACCTCGTCATCGAGGCCATCGCCGAGGATCCCGCTCAGAAGATCGACTTCTACGGCAAGCTGGCCGAGGTCATGCCGGACAAGACCATCCTCGTCACGAACTCCTCGACGCTGCTCCCGAGCATGTTCGCCGAGGCGACGGGCAGGCCCGCGCAATACCTCGCGCTGCACTTCGCCAACGAGATCTGGCGCAACAACACCGCCGAGGTCATGGGGCACGCGGACACCGACGCGCAAGCTTACAACGAGGTGGTTGAATTCGCCGAGGCCATCGGAATGATACCGCTCAAGCTGCGCAAGGAACAGCCGGGCTACATCCTGAACAGTCTGCTCGTACCGTTTTTGAACTCGGCGCAAGCGCTGCTGGCCAACGACGTGGCCGATCCCGAGACCATCGACAAAACGTGGATGCTGGCGACCGGCGCGCCGCTGGGGCCCTTCCGCATCCTCGATATCGTGGGACTGACCACGGCCTACAACATCGTGTCGATGAACCCGCAGGCCGCCGACCTCGACACCACGCCCGGCAAGATCGCCGCCACGTTGAAGCGCTACATCGACGAGGGCAAAACGGGGGTGAACGCGGGCGAGGGCTTCTACTCGTATAAATAAGCTCCCGCGCGTCCGCGAGAAACCGCGTGGCGCCCTCGCGGAAAGGGTCCGCGCGCCGAGCCGCCGCGCGCGGAAGACGCGGGCGACACGACATCGGTCCGCCCCGCCGGCCGATCGCGATCGGCGCCCGCCTCCGAGCGGGCGCCGCGCACGTGACGGGCGTCTCTCGACTCCCTCCCGAGATGCGCCCGGCCTGCGCGTATCTCACGCATCACGACGGCCGAACGCGTTCATGAGCAGCGCCACGATGCCGCAGAGCATGCCGCCGACAGGCCACGCCGTCCAGAACCACATGGCAGAGGTGCCCTCGGGCTCGAAGTTCGAAGGATCGGGCGAGCTGAGCACCGGCGCGAACAGAAGCCCGAGCCCGACGATGGTCGCCACGATCATGATGACGCCGCACACCGCGCCGAGCTTGTCACCCTCCTTCTTCTTCCGCAGCAAGTTCCGCTTGAACTCCTCCTCGATACGAGCCTCGATAAGCTCCTCATATTCAAGCTCGTCGACGATGTTCTTGTTGTATTGGGCCACGTCGGTGCGCACGCTCATCATGCCGAAGTAGATGAACAGCCACACGCCCGCCGCCGTGCACGCCAGAAGCGCCGCGACGGCATAGGACTCGTAGGCCGTGCCCTCGCACAACACGACCGCGGCGACTCCGGCGAAGATGAACCCGATGCCGCACACGATGGCCCGTGTGAGGGCTTCGCGGGCGCGCGTTTTGTCTTCGGCCGTGTAGAAGTCCTCGACGTAGGGATGCGCTTTGACGAACGCGGAATGGCGCACCCCCGCGGGAATGAGAAGCGCCAAGCCGACGAGCACGGCGGCGAGCAGCGCGACGAAGAAGATCGCCTCGTTCAAAACGGGCAACAAGTCGGTTTCCGCGAGCAGCACGCCCGCGGAAACTCCCAGGATGACGGCAGCCACCCCCGTCGCGACCGAACGCGCGTATGCGCGCATATGCTCGTCGTAGCCGCACACGTCAACGGGAGCACTTGACGCAACCGCCGCAACCGCCTCGCGAGGGCGGTCCGTCAAATCGCCGCGCACCAAGTCGTCCAAAGTGCAGTCGAAGATGCGGCACATGTCGATGAGCTTGTCCATCTCGGGGTTGCTCTTCTCGGCCTCCCACTTGGTGACGGTCTGGCGGCTGACGCCGAGCAGCATGGCAAGCTGCTCCTGGGTCATGTTGCGCATCGCGCGCAAGTGCTGGAGGTTATCGCGAAAGCTCATGGAGCGGTTCCTTTCTAAGGGGCGCGCCTCGCGTCCGCCCTCGCCCCCGCAGTCTATCCGCCGAAGCGGAACCCGATGCCGAAGGCGAGGAAAGCGCAGTGCGCTTATGTTCTCATTGCATGCCGGCGCTGTCATCTTAAGCCGGCGTGCGAAGAGCCTCCACCAACCAGCGCGCTGCATTTTCGCGCGACGAGAAGGCAACCGACGGTTGCCTTCCCCAGGTCAAACGACAAGACGCCGGTCGGGCGCAAGACGCGCCGGCGAAGGGGGCGCACCGCCGCAAGGCACGCCCCCTTCGCCGCGGAACCACGCTCCGAACGATGGTCCATCGAGAAACGCGATTGCCGCAGCAGGCTCTAACGCGCCTGATCGACCTCGAACGCCAGAAAGCCCTCGATCTCCTCGACGACGCCGCGGTAGAAATCGGAACGGGCATGCTCCGCAAGCTCCGCGCAAAACGCTATGGCGCACGGAACCAAATGCTCGTCGAGGAACGTCCTCTGGACACGCGCGAGCTCGGCTGCGCGCTCGTCCTCGCCCTCATCGATCGCCGCGATGCGGCTCTCGACAAGCCGGGCCATGAACGCCAGCTCCACGCCGATGTGGTCGGCGGGAAGGTCCTCGCCCTCATCCACCTGAAAGCCCGCCTGCGCATAAGCCCTCGACACCGCTCTCCTCACACTGTCGGCGGAAACCCCGGCGTCTTCCGCGTAAGCCGACTCGCAGGGTTGCACCGAGCTCGCGGAAGCATCCTGAAATAACGCGCGAAACTCCGCCTCGAGATCGATGCGCACGCTCTCGAGCGCACCCTCGTCGGAGGGAAGGCCGCGAACGAAAGAGGCCAGGCTCCCCTCCGCGGCGCCATAGGCCTGCTGAAGCGCACGCAGGGATTCCCCGTCGGGCGCCTGCAGAACCAGCGAGCACAACGCGCCGTAGGTCTGGGCTCGCAGCATAAGCTCATCTCGAATCGACACAGTCTCCATGTCGGATCACTTCCTTTCATCAGGCGACCGCAAAGCCCGCCCTCCCCGATCGCAAACCGTGGAACGAGACGGACCTTCGCGCCGCGCAAAGAGCGCCGAACGACGTCGGCGCGGTTCAGGTTAATCGACGATACACGATATCCCTTGCGCAGCCCACAGCGCCAAAGGACTCGTAAGCCGGCGCAGCTGATCGGCGGGCGCCCATCGCGTGGCGCGTGCAACCCGGCAGCGCTTCTAACGACCGCCCCGCCTTCCGCGCACCGCACCGCGCAGGATGACGAGCCCGCCCGTCGAGAACCAGCACAAAAGAGCGCCCGCCGCCACGGCGACGACGCCCGCCCAAAACGACATGCCGGGAACCTGTCCCAACAAGACCGAGCTCGCCACGCTTGAGAGCACCGGCGTGGCGTAGGAGGCGATGGATAAGACGGCGATGTCGCCCCGCTCTATACCGACGTTCCAGCACGAATAGCCGGCGGCGATGACGCCGGCCGCCGCGACAAGCGCGATGGCGCTCGGAACAGACGCGCTCTCGGGGGGAGCCGGGCACCCCGCAGCGCAATACAGCGCCCACATGCACACCGCAACCGCCGTGAAGAACAGCGTCAGACCATCTTGGCCCTTCGACAAGCTCGGCGAGAACACCGAGTAGCACGACCACGCGATGGCATCCATCAGCGCCAGCGCGTAGGGAACGGGCCACGACGAAACGTTCGCCGCAATCGACGCGAACGACAAACCCGCATCTCCACCGATGACGCTGGCAACACCCGCCGTGGCGACGACCACACCGGGAACGATGAGCGCGTTCGGCCGGCAGGTGCGACGCGTGAGGACGGACAGCACCACGATGAACGTCGGCCACAGATAGTTCACGATGCTCACTTCGATGGCCTGAGCGGGCGTGGCGGCAAGGCCCACCGCCTGGCTGGTGAGCACCTCGGTGGCTACGAACAGAAATCCCGCGATGAGCAGGTAGCGCGCCGAGTACGTCGCCAAAGGCGCGGGCCTGCGGACGATCCACATGAAGGCGACGACCAGGGTGTAGATGAGCGCGACGCCGAGCAGCGAGCCGAAGCTTTGCGTGACCAGCCGCATGAGCCCGATGAACAGGCTCCAAAACAACACCGCCAGAAAACCGACGGCGGTCGCACGACGGCGCGTGCGCCCTTGGGGTATGTCGCAACGAGATGACATGGTCGGGACAGTATATCCCCTGCGTCGCCCGCCGCCCACGACACCCGTGTGAACACGGAAGCGAAATCGGTGGCGGGCGACGGACGGCGAACACGCCGTCGTGAGCGCAAGAAGACAGGAAACGAGCGCCGGCCAAGCACTCGTCACGCCCGCGCGTACACAAGCGCGTCATCGGTCGAAAGCTTCGTCACGACTTCACGAACACAAGCGTGTCATCAGTCGAGCGCTCCTCATCGAGCACATGGCCCACATCGAAGCGCGCAAGGTCATCAACCGAGGCCACCTCGTGCGCGGCACACCAACGCACGAACGTCCCCCGCGCCGCCTTCGCGTGCGTCGAGCGCTGAACGAACTTGCCCGCCTCGTTCACTTCGCCGAACAAGCACGTGACAAGGCGCGGGGCGCGGGGCGCCCCTCCCTTCTCGAAGAACGGGGTCACGACCTTGGCGTACTCGACCGACGCGAGGTTGATCACCGCATCCGTCTCCTGCGCGAGCGCGTCGTACACCGCATCGCCCCAAAAGCCGTACAAGTCGCGCGCACCCGCCACCTGCAGCTTCGAGCCCATCTCCAAACGATACGGAACCACGGCGTCGAAAGGCGCGAGCATCCCGTAGAGGCCGGACAGCACGCGCAGATGCTCCTGCACGTACTCAAGCTCGCCCTGCGTCATGACGCGCGGCGCCATGTTCTGATATTGAATGCCCTCGTAGGCGAAGACGGCAGGCGTCAGATGGCGGCAGCGCGGCGTGTCCCATGCCGCCTCCTCCGAAAGCATCCACATGCGCTCGAACGTTTCACGGGCGAGCTTCTCGCTGCACTTCCACAAGCCGTGCAGCTCCTCGAAGCTCATCGAGTTCAGCGTTCGCACCACCTCGCGGCTCTTGTCGAGAAACCGCGGCATATCGCGCCAGCGAACCTCGACATTGACCGCCATCTTCTTCGCGGGCGATATGATGAAGCGCATGCTCACGAGACGATCTCGAATCCCTCGGCGTCAAGCTCGGGCGCGCCTTCCGCGCGACGGCGCACCACCAGCTTGCGCGCCGCAGGAACCGAGGCCAGAAGCGTCACGCCCATGATCGCGCTGGCGACGATGGTCATGATCCACACCGGCGCAAACGACAGCCACGCGTCGAACATCAGGCCCGACGCCACCGAACCGACCGCAGCGCCGAACATCTCGAACGCGGTGACGACGCCGGTGACGGTGCCGAGGTCCTTCTTCCCGTACTCCTTCGACACCATGATCGGAGGCGCCACCGTGCCCATGCACGTGGCGAACGAGAAGAACACCACCGCCAGAATGGGGCCCGCATCGGTTGCCGGGAAGCACAAGGCGACGCCCGCCGCCATCGACGTGAGCGTGCCGAGGATCGTGCCCGCCTTCAGCCCGAAGCGATCGTAGATGGCGCCGAGCAGCACCTTCATGACGATGACGAGCGCCAGGTAGAACGACCACACCGAGCCCGCCCACATGGTGGAATGCCCGCCCGTGACCACCTCGACGCCGTCAAGGGTGACCGAGGTCATGTTCGCGATGGAATTGGTGATGACCGCGCCGTTGACGACGCCCATCATGACGAAGCCGACGACCAGCATCCAGAAGCCCGCGTTTTTGCGCAGCACCTTCCATCCGACGGACACCGTCACCGGGGCGTCGGGGGAGCGGTCCTGCTTTCGCTGCTCGATCTGCCCCGCTCCGTAAGGCGCAAGCCCGATGTCGCTCGGGCGCGTGCGGAACGTGAAGATGACAAGCGGAAGCGAGGCCGCCAAGCACACCACCGCGAGAAGCAAGAACGCGTCGCGCCATCCGGAAGCCTCGATCATCGCCGAAGTCGCAGGCGATAGCAGCACACCGCCGATGCCCGAGCCGGAAAGAGCGATGGACACCGCAAGACCGCGCTTGAGCGTGAACCAGTTCGAGATGATGACCGACACCAGAAGGCGCGTTCCCGCGACCACGACGAAGCCCGCCACGATGCACAGCGCGTACAGCTGCCACAGCTGGGTGACGAACGACAGGCCCACCAGCACCACCGACGAGGTGACCACCGTGATCGATCCCAAGATGCGCGCCGAACACTTATCGGTCAGCTTGCCGATGACGAGCGAGGCGAACACCGCGACCACCGTGGTGATGGACACGCCGGTGTTGAACTGGCCGACCGATATGCCCAGCTCCTTGACGATATGCGTCTGGAACAGCGGAATACAGTTGACGAACACCGTGTAGCATGTCGCCATGATGAGCAGACCGCCCGCGACGATCCACCATCCGTAGAAAAACCTTCCACCGCCCGGCGCCTGCCGCGCCGCCGTCCTTCCTTCGCTTTCCCCCACGTTATCCCTCGTTTCTTCCGTTTTCGTTCGTCTCCTGGCTCAACGCGCCCAAATTGCGGATGAGCTCGATGTAGAAGCCCACGCCGCGCTTGAAGGCGTCCACGTCGAGGCACTCGTCCTGACCGTGGATGCGCGAGCGCTGATCGCCCCTGAACAGGATGCCCGCGAAGCGGTACGTGCGCGGGCACACCCGCGCGAAATGACGCGCGTCGCTGCAGCTGCTCTGCACGTAAGGAGCGATACCCGTCTCGGGGTAGACCGCGTGGACCACGCGGCGCAGATAGTCGAATGCGGGATCGTCTTCAAACGGCGAGATAGGCGAAGGCTCGCTGACCTCGAACAACTCGTAGGTGGTGCGCTCGTCGAAGCGCGCCTTGATGCGCGTGAGGGCGCCCTCGACCGTCTCGGCGGGATCGACGCGCACGTTCACCGTCGCCTTCGCCTGCTTGGGAATGACGTTGTGCGCAACGCTGCCCTCGAGCTGGGTGAGCGCGTAGGTGGTGCGCACCATGGCCGCCGTTTCGCCGCTCGATTGCATGATGCGCATGACCAAGGGGCGGAACAGCCACATGTTGGCGAACACGATGCGCAACCCGAAGCTCGCATGAGACGCCAGCTCGGAGAGCATCGCCTCGACCGGCGCGGAAAGACGGGCGGGCGCGGGGTTTTTCTGCAAGCCGTCGAGACCGGAGACGAGCTTCGCGGTCGCATCCTGCAACGTCGGGGTCGAAGCGTGCCCGCCGTCGGCCGTCGCGGTGATGTGCGCGTTGAAGATGCCCTTCTCCGCCACGCCGATGACGGCAAAGGTGCCCTCGACGCCGAGCGGCGGGTTGTCGATGATGGCGCCGCCCTCGTCGAGGACCATGTAGGGCACGCGTCCGATCTTCTGCAGATGCTCGACCATATGAGGCGCGGTGTCGCCGCCGTCCTCCTCGGTGTTCGACGAGAACAGGTAGATGTCGCGCGGGGGCACGAAGCCCTCCTCGAGCAGGCGCTCGGTCGCTTCGAGCAGACCCGCCCAGATGCACTTGGTGTCCACTGCACCGCGCGCGTAGATCTTGCCGTCGACGACTTCCGCGCCGAACGGGTCGTGCGTCCACTCGTCGGCATCGGCGGCGACCACGTCGTGATGCGCCATGAACAGCACCGGATCGAGCGTGCGGTCGGCGCCCTTCCACAGAAGCGAGATGCCGTAATCGTCGATCATCTCCAGCTCGAGCTCGTCGAACACACGCGGGTACAGCTTGCGCAGAAGCGGCACGAAATCGTCGAATGCCGCGCGATCCGCGTCGGGGTCGCGCATGCCCCACACGGTCGGGCAACGCAGCATCTCCCGGAAGCGCTCGACGGCGGCATCGTCGCCCACCGCGTCGCTTTGCGGCAGCGGGTCGCTCACCTCCGTCGGCTTCAGACGAAACGCCCTCGCCACCAGCACCACCGCCAAAAGCACGACGGCGGCAAGCACGATCAACAGTGCAACCATTGCGAACTCCATTCCTCCCACTGAGATAATACCCACCAGGGTAACATCCAACGCACCCGACCATGCAACCGTTTTACGGAGAACCACCCGAACGTGGACGCACCCGAACCTTCGCAGCCGGCGCGCATCCCACGCCCACACACGCGCACGCCCGTGCCCGTGCCCCAAACCCCGTGCCCGCGCATGCACGCAGCCGCTTACGTCTCGCAACCGCACGCCACCCCCAGCCGAGCGCGTCCTTCGCTACTCTGGAAAAATGAAGGACGGGTGACAAAAATGCGCGATCCCCTCCGAAAGACGAATCTCATGGTTTCTGTCGGAGTATAATGCGCCAGGGTCAGGTTAGTGAAAGGGGAATCCAATGCCTACCGTTGCCGTCATCGGAACGTTCGACACCAAAGGCGAAGAGTTCGCCTACATCGTGGATCGGTTCCACGATGCGGGGGTCGACACGCTCACCATCCACTGCGGCGTGTTCGACGCCACCTTCTCGCCCGATATATCCAACCAGGAAATCGCGCAGACCGTCGACATTGACATGTCGGTGGTCGTGGAGAAGAAAGACCGCGCGTTCGCCACGGCGACCATGGCCAACGGCCTGGCGAAGCTCCTGCCGAGCCTGTACGCCAACGGCAGGTTCGACGGAGTGTTCTCCATGGGAGGATCCGGTGGCACGTCCATAGCGACCGCCGCCATGAGGGAGCTGCCCATCGGCGTTCCGAAGCTCATGGTCTCGACCATGGCATCCGGGGACACCACGCCTTACGTCGGATCCTCGGACATCATGATGCTTCCCTCCATCGTCGACGTCGCGGGCGTCAACACCTTCTCCGCGCGCATCTACAACAACGCGGTGGCGGCCATGACGGGCATGCTGACCGTACCGCATCCCGAGATGACCGATGCCAAGCCGCTCATCGCCGCCACGATGTTCGGCGTCACCACGCCTTGCATCGTCAAAGCGCAGGAGTACCTCGAGAGCCAAGGGTACGAGGTGCTGGTGTTCCACGCCACGGGCACGGGCGGCCGCTGCATGGAATCCCTCATCGACGGCGGCTTCATCACCGGCGTCCTCGATCTGACCACCACCGAATGGTGCGACGAGATCGTCGGAGGCGTCCTCAACGCCGGACCCGGACGATGCGAGGCCGCGGCGCTTTGCGGCATCCCGACCGTCATCAGCACCGGAGCGCTCGATATGGTGAACTTCGGCCCGTACGACACCGTCCCGCCCCAATTCGCCGATCGCAACCTGTACAAGCACAACCCCACCGTCACCCTCATGCGCACCACTGCAGAAGAGTGCGAGGAAATCGGCAAGACCATCGCGGGCAAGATCAACATGTCCACAGGACCGGTCGCGTGCATGCTCCCGCTCGGCGGCGTCTCGATGATCGACGCCCCGGGCCAGCCCTTCCACGGCCCGGCCGAAGACGAGGCGCTCTTCAACGCGCTGCGCGAGAGCATCGACCCCAAGCGCGCTTCGATCATCGAGATCGACGCGAACATCAACGATGACGAATTCGCCATCGCCGCCGCGAAAAAGCTCATCGAGCTCATCGAGGCTCAGAAGGATCACGAATAGGCGTCATCCGCTCGCTCCGCCACGACCCGTCGCCGCGCCTGCTGCCGCAGCGGAACGTCTCGGCGTCACGAGGGGGGGGAAGGCGAAACCGCGCGGAGGCCGCCTGCGGACATGCCGGACGCGCAACACACCGGGTTTACCCGAAGGCAAAACGCCTTCGGAGCCACAAGATAAGGAGAGAATCATGCTAGAGCTATCTCGTTGCGAAATCCTCGATCGATTCAAGAAGTCCATCGCCGAGGGGAACATCCTGCTCGGCGTCGGCGCGGGAACCGGCATCACCGCGAAATCGTCTGAAGCAGGCGGCGCGGACATCTTCGTCATCTACAACTCGGGGCGCTTCCGCATGGCAGGCCGCGGCTCCCTCGCAGGTCTTCTGCCCTACGGCGACGCGAACCAGATCGTCGTCGAGATGGGCGCCGAGGTCCTTCCCGTCGTGAAAGACACCCCCGTCCTCGCCGGCGTTTGCGGCACCGACCCCTTCCGTGTCATGAGCAAGTACCTGCAGCAGCTGAAGGACCAGGGCTTCAACGGCGTGCAGAACTTCCCCACCGTCGGCCTCATCGACGGCACGTTCCGCAAGAACCTCGAGGAAACGGGCATGGGTTACGAGCTCGAGGTGGACATGATCCGCAAGGCGCACGAGCTTGACATGCTCACCTGCCCCTACGTGTTCGACGAGCAACAGGCCGCCGACATGACGCGCGCAGGCGCCGACATCATCGTCGCGCACATGGGCCTGACCACCGGCGGCACCATCGGCGCCGAAACTGCCAAAACGCTCGACGACTGCGTCGAGATCATCACCGGCATCGTGAAGGTCGTCAAGGAGATCAACCCCGACGCCATGGTCATCTGCCACGGCGGCCCCATCTCCCAGCCCGCCGACGCCGCGTACATCATCGAGAACGTGCCGGGTATCGACGGCTTCTTCGGCGCGACCTCAATCGAGCGCCTCGCCGCCGAGAAGGGCATTCGCGAGCAGACCGAGGCCTTCAAGGCCATCCGCAAGTAGCCCAACCGCAATGCGGGGGCTCCCCCCGCCGCCGACGGCGCCCGGCCTCCCTCGAGACCGGGCGCCGTTTTTTCTTTACAGACGACGGAGGACGCCGATGCGCGCCGCCCGCCCGCTCGCTCGAGATCCGCCCGCCCCGCCGCGGATACCCGCGCGCTACCGCACCCGTGAACGCACCTGCTGCACCCGCCCCAAGCCAGCCGCACCATCCCCTCTCTCGGCATCCGCGTGCCCGCAGCCGCACCGGCCGCACCGGCCGCGCGGCATCCGCCGGCGTGGCGAAACGCTGCGGTTTACCCAGGTGAAACACTTCCCGTTATGGGGAGGGGTATCATGAGTTCAACCATCAGACAACGCGCAGCGACGGGGCGACATCGCCCACGTTGCGCGTCGACACGAAAACGGGGCGCTCGCGCCGGGAAGGAAGCCCATGGCCAAAATCCAAATGACTACGCCGCTCGTGGAGATGGACGGCGACGAGATGACCCGCATCATCTGGCAGATGATCAAAGACGAGCTTCTCCTCCCCTACATCGATCTGAAAACCGAGTATTACGACCTGGGCCTCGCGCACCGCGACGAGACCGACGATCAAGTGACCGTGGACTCCGCCGAGGCCACGCGCCGCCTGGGCGTAGCCGTGAAGTGCGCCACCATCACGCCGAACGCTGCGCGCGTTGAGGAGTACGACCTCAAGAACATGTGGAAAAGCCCCAACGGTACCATCCGCGCCATGCTCGACGGCACGGTGTTCCGCACCCCCATCAAAGTAGCGGGCATCGAGCCGTGCGTGCGCAACTGGACGCGCCCCATCACCATCGCCCGCCATGCTTACGGCGACGTCTACAAAAACGCCGAGATGCGCGTGCCGGGCGAGGGCAAGGTGGAGCTGGTCTACACCGCGCCCGACGGCACCGAGACGCGCGAGCTGGTGCACGTCTTCGACGGCCCGGGGGTCGTGCAGGGCATGCACAACCTCGACAGCTCCATCGCCAGCTTCGCGCGCAGCTGCTTCAACTACGCGCTTGACCTGAAACAGGACGTGTGGTTCGCCACCAAAGACACCATCTCGAAAAAGTACGACCATCGTTTCAAGGACGTCTTCCAAGAGATCTTCGATGCGGAGTACGCAACGCGTTTCGAGGAGGCGGGCATCGAGTACTTCTACACGCTCATCGACGACGCGGTGGCGCGCGTGGTGAAAGCCGAGGGCGGATTCATCTGGGCGTGCAAGAACTACGACGGCGACGTGATGAGCGACATGGTCTCGAGCGCGTTCGGCTCGCTTGCCATGATGACCTCGGTGCTGGTGTCGCCCGAGGGCGTGTACGAGTACGAGGCGGCGCACGGCACGGTGCAGCGCCACTATTACAAGCACCTGCGCGGCGAGGAGACCTCGACCAACTCCGTGGCCACCATCTTCGCGTGGACGGGAGCCTTGCGCAAGCGCGGCGAGCTGGACGGCCTGGCTGACCTGGTGACGTTCGCCGACAAGCTGGAGCGCGCCACGCTCGACACCATCGAAGCCGGCGAGATGACGGGGGACCTCGCGCGCATCACCACGCTTGAGAACCCCGTGACGCTTTCCACCCGCGACTTCATCTTGGCCATCGCCAAGCGACTCGAGGACTAGCGGAAACCAGCGACAATCGAACCGCCCGGCGAAAACGCGCGAACCTCGGAAACCGGGACGCGCGGAAGCCGGGCGGTTTGCTTTTCCCATCGCGCGCAACTCCATCTGCGGCTCACCTTGCGACGCGAAACCTCGAGCGATAACGCCTCGTTCTAGCGTCGCACCGTCTTCCACAGCAGAACGAAGGCGATAACCTCGACAGCCACCGTGTAGATCATCAGCGCAGGGACGGAGAAATCGTAAAGCGCGCCTGCCACCACGCCGCCGACAAGGCCGCCGATGCCGATGGCCACCGAGAACAACCCGTAAGCGGTCGCGCGGCGGTTCGGAGGAACCATGCCCGCCACCGCTGCACGCATGGTGGACTCCTTGATGCCGAGCGCCGCGCCCCAAAGCACCACGCCGACGACCACCATCCACACGCTACCCGCGTAAGCGAACACCGGGATGGCCGCGCACACGACGGGAAGCACCAGAAGCACGCGGGCTCCTTTTCGATCGAACGCCGCGCCCGTGAGCCATGCGAACACCGCGTCCACCGCCATCGCCAGCGCGTAAAGCAAAGGCACGCCCGCATCGAGCAGAAGCCCGCTTGAAACCATGTGGTACGACTGCACCCCGAAGGTCGCCACGCCTGCCAAAACGATGCCGCACGTCAACGTATAACGCCAGAACTCCGCAGGCAGAGCGCGCGCCGTCGCCAACACGCCGGCCCGACGGCTCTTCCCGACCTCAGCGCCCTCGAGCCGGGACGCATCGTCGACCACGGCGGCTTCGGCGGACGAAGCGGGGGTGGCGGCATCCGCCGAAGCTCTCGAATCCGTCTCGTAGCTCGCGGGATCGGGAACGCGGTGCTTCAGGCACAGCAGCACGGAGATGGCGGCCAGGCCGGGTACGATCATCACGCCGAGCGCCACGCGGTAATCCCCCGCGGTAACCGACAGCAAAGCCGACGTGGCAAGCGGACCTGCGAAGGCACCGATCTGGTCGAGCACCTCGTGAAGCGCGAACCCCTTGCCCGTGCCCACGGCGCTCGCCGCATGAGAGAGCATGGCGTCGCGGCTCGGCGTACGCAGGCTCTTCCCGAAACGTTCGAACACCACCAAAGCCGAAACGCCCACGAGGCTGCCGACGAAGCCCATGGCGGGAACCGCCACCGCCGTCGCCGCATACCCAAAGATGGCCAGCAGCCAGTAACGTCCCGTGCGGTCGGCCAAAGGCCCCGAGAACAAACGTCCCGCCAGCGCCGTCGCCTCGCCGAGACCGGAAACCACGCCGACGACGAGTGCGGTGGCGCCTAAGCTGGCAAGTAAGGGCCCCTGCACCGAAAGCGCCGCTGGTACACGATGTCCATCAGCATGCTCACCGCGCCGAACGTCGCGATGAACGCGTACGGTCTTAAACTCGGCATCACGCCACCCCCCCCTCGCCCGCGCTAACGCCCGGCGTCGGTCAAACCGCGCTCTTCAAGCACCCGCAGGAGATGACGCACCGCACACGTCATGTAAGCATCGCAGCGATGCGGCGTGGGAACAGGGCTTATCTCCTTCAGCACGTGGCAGGTGGTCGAACCGCACTCGCCCCTGAACGCCTCCACGAACTCGCTCGCCATTTCATACGTGGCCTCCTTGGTCGTGCGCGACGCACGGCCATCGCTTGCAAGAGCGCCGATGACCGCCACGCCCGCCGTCACCGCACCGCACGTCTCGGCATGCCCGCCCATGCCCGCGCCGAAGCCCTCCATCAGGACGAACAGCGTGTCCGCGTCCACCTGCGCGATGTCGGAGAACGCGCAGGCGAGCGACTGGGCGCAGTTGCATCGGTCCTCGTGCAACTCCAGCACGCGCGCGGACAACGCCGCCGCCCGGTCGACCGACGCGCCGCCTTGCAACTCGAGAGATCCATCGCCTGCGTTCGTCATCTCTTTCGCACCTCTCCTCGCATGCCTACTTCGCCGAAACGTAGCTCACGTCGACGGTGATCTTGCAGATGGCGTCGGGCCGATGCTCCCGAACCACCGCCGACACACGCTGTTTCAGCTCGGCGTCGGCCATGTCGAACTCAACCGGCCGCACGACGTCGAAGATGACGTTGGTGTGCGTGGGGCCGGGAACGATGCGCAGATCGTGAATGGTCAAGCGCTCGTCGACGCGCTTGACGTTTCGGGATATCCACGCCCGCATGTCGCCGACCGCGGAATCGTCTGTGGCGATGGGGTCGTAATGAAGAACCATCAGCAGGTCGTCCTCCGCGCGAAACGCCTCCTCGATGTTATCGATGACATCGTGGCTTTCCATAGGGTCGATGCTCGCAGGCATCTCGACGTGCGCGCTCGCGAAACGACGTCCGGGGCCGTAATCGTGCACCATGAGATCATGAGTGCCCACCACGCCCGGATAGCTCATGATCTTGTCGTGGATGTGTTTGACGAACTCGGGATCGGGCGCCTTGCCGAGCAGCGGATCGATGGTGTCGCGAAGAAGGGTCACGCCGCTGTAAACGATGAACGCCCCGACCGCTAAACCGGCCCAACCGTCGAGATCAACGCCCGTCACGCTCGAGACGATGGCGGCCGCGAGCACCGCCGCGGTGGCGATGACGTCGTTGCGGGAATCCACCGCCGTCGCGATGAGCGTGGTCGACGAGATGCGCTTGCCGATGCGGCGGTTGAAAAACGCCATCCAAAGCTTCACGAGAATGGAGAGCACCAGCACCGCCGCGACGACGGCGTTGAACTCCGCGGGCGACGGCGCGAGGATCTTGTCGATGGAAGACCGGATCAGCTCGATGCCGATGACCACGATGAGCGCCGCTACCGCCAAGCCGGAAAGGTACTCGAACCTGCCGTGCCCGTAAGGATGATCCGCGTCGGCAGGCTTGCTCGCCAGTTTGAACCCGAACAGCGAGATGATGTTGCTCGATGCATCCGAGAGGTTGTTCATCGCGTCCGCCACGATGGACACCGAGCCGGAGACGAATCCGATGACCCCCTTCGCCGCGCAAAGCACCACGTTGCACAAAATGCAGACGATGCTTGCAAACGTCCCGTACGCCGAACGCACGGCGGAGTTCTCGACGTTCTCGTAGTTTTTGACGAAAAGCCTCGCAAGCCAGTCGGTCACGATACTCCACTTCCCCTCTCCGAATTCCAACCTTCGTATTCTAGCCCACGGGGAAAACAAACGAAGCGGCGAATCAGGAAACGGCGCCCGCGCCGCACGTTGCGGGCGGCGCGTAGCGGGATGCGAGACGAACGGGCGCGGGCGCACGGCGCGGGGCGAAACCCGACGCAGGCCGCGGACCACCCGATGCGACCGCGCGATCCGCCCCGTCTCGGCGCTACATGAGCATCTGCACGACGATGGCGATGACGCACGTGAGCAGACCCGCGACCGCAATGGCCACGCCGCTCATGGCGCCCTCGAGCTTACCCATTTCAAGCGCCTTGGCAGTGCCGACCGCATGGCTGCACGTGCCGATGGCAACGCCCTGGGCGACTTTGCTGCGCACGCGGAACAACTTGGCCAAAGACGGCGCGAGGATGGCCCCGAGAACGCCCGTGGAGATGACCGCGGCCATGGTGATGGACGCGGTGCCGCCGAGCTGACCGGTTATCGACAGCGCGATGGGAGCCGTCGTCGATTTCGCCACCGTGGAAAGAGCGACCTGATCACCCAGGCCGAACAGCTCGCAAAGCGCGTAAGCGCTGACCATCGACGTGACGGACCCGGCGAGGCACCCCAAAAGGACGGGGACGAAATGCTCTTTCAGCACGCGTCGCTGCTGGTAGATGGAGTACGCGAGCACCGCGGTCGCAGGCCCGAGCAAAGCCGATATGACCTGCACGCCCGACTCGTACGTCTCCAGAGGAACCTGCAGCAGCACGAGAACGGAGATGATCACCGCGACCGACACCAGAAGCGGGTTGAGCAACGGCGACTTCACCTTCTTGCTGAGCCATACCGAAGCGGCGAAGGAGCCCACCGACAGCGTCAGGCTGAAGGCGACGACCAAAACGCTATGAAGATCCATCTACGCGCTCCTCTCCGCCGACGCCGGGCGGGCTCCCTCGACGGCTTGCCCGGAACCGCCGCGACGGCGACCCAAGCGCTGCTGCGCCTTCATGGCGACCGTGACCGTCGCCGAGGTCACCGCGAACACGAGAACGGTGGTGATGACGCACACGAGAGCGAACTGGACAAGATGATCGGCGATTATGGGGAAGCACCCCATAATGCTCACGCCTGCGGGAATGAAGAACAACGGCATGAATTTGAGCAGGAAGTTCGAGGCAAGATCGATTTTCGCGGACTGGAGCATGCCCGTCACCAGCAGCACGAGAAGCAAGATCATGCTCACGATGTTGCCGGGAATCCCAATGGGCAACGCTGCGGCAACGGCGCCGCCGAGGTAGCACACGCCGGCGAGAAACGTCAGCTGAACGACGAACTTGCCCGCCTTCTCAAGCGCCCCGCGCGCCCGGCCCCTTCGCCCTTCCCGAACCTTTGGCCCGCAGGCGCGCTGGGCGCCTTCCTCCGCCCCTTCAGACGATGACGACGAAAACCGATCGATAGCGCTCTGAGAATAGTCCATAACTCGACAGGCGAGAAGCCCGCTCCTTTCGACGAAACGACGCCCGCACGCGACGACCGGGTCATCCAGCGCGAGTCGGGCAACAACGAGATGCACATGCTACACCCGTCTTTCCCCGACGATTGTTTCGTAACCAAGTCTTCACTCTTTCGGGAAGCGGACGGCGGCATTTCCCCGCCGAACGTGCGCGGCGCGGAAAGCAAGCGGCCTCGGCCTCGCCCGATTATTCGTCGCGGAGAACAGGAGAGCCGCCCCCTCCCACGACCACGCGCCTCGAAAACGATACAATCGATTCGAGCTAGAACCACTTCAGCCGTTTGAGCACCAAAAGCAACCCAAGAAGCACCAGCCCCGTAAGCCCGGTGACGATGGCGAAGCCGTAGGGCGAATCCGCCAGCGGAATGCCCTCGAGATTCATGCCGAACACGCCGCCGATGACCGTCGGAACGCAGAGAACCAGCGTCAAGGTGGCGACCAACTGCATGGTGTGGTTCAAATCGTAATCCATCATGAGACCGAAATGATCGATCGTCGAATCGAGGATCTCCGAGTATATCTTCGTCGTCTCAAGCGCCTGATGATGCTCGATCACGACGTTATCGAACAGCTCGATGATGCTCTCGTCGTGCGAGCTGAGCACCGCGCGACGGTATCGCGCGAAGATGGTATCGTTGGCGGCGAGCGATGTCTTGATGTAGACCAGCGAGGCGTCCAGCGCGTACAGCTCCTCGAGATCTTTGCGCGAGGGCTTCTCCGTCGTCGCCGACAGGCTCATGCGACGCTTGTTCACCGCGCGCAGCGAGGTGAAGTACGCCTCGGCCGACGCCATGAGGATGTCACAGGTGAACCCTTTGATGTTCCCCGTATCGTGCAAAACGCGCTGGCGGGACTTCAAAAGCGCGATAATCGGCACACGGTACACCGAGCAGACGGACACGACGTGCTCGGGCGTCTCGTAGATGCCGATCGGAATGGTGGTGTAGCGCTTCTCCCCGCCGGATGCATCGTGCAGCGGCGTATCGACGATGAACATGGTGTAATCGTCGTTGTTCTCGATGCGCGAGACCTCCTCGAGGTCAAGCGGCGCGCGGATGTCGTCTTCGTCGATGAAGAACCGCCGCGACGTCTCGGCGAGCTCCCGGTCGGTCGGCTCGAACAAGGCGATCCAGCATCCCGGCTGCTCATCGTCGATCTTGACCAGCGATCGCGACTTGGGATCGGTGAGAAAATATTCGATCATGGGCGACCTCCTATCCGTCCCCCTATTGTCGCAGAGTTCGATCAACGTTTGGTAAAGCGTTTTCGCGCTATGCGGTCATAACGGAAACGGGTGCGCGGTATAATCTCGCGCACGGCGACAAGAGCAGATGCATCAAGGAAAGCGCGTGCGCTCATCTCGCCGCACGATGACGGCAAACCGTGAAGCGGGCGTGTAACGCCGCCGCGCAACCCGAGAAACGGAGCCCCCGACAACATGAGCGTCGCCGACCCCGCGAAACATCCGCGACGCCTAGCCCATACGGTGAGACCGCCCTTCGACGGCGAAACCGTGCTTGCGGTGCTGCGGCGCGCCATGCTCGTCAGCGACGCGACGGTTCGACGCGCGAAGGTCGTCGAAGACGGCATCATGCTTGAAGGCGTTCGCTGCAAGACCAACGAGGTCGTGCGAAGCGGCCAGGTCGTGAGCATCGTCATCGACGACGCGACCGCGGAACCAGGCGACGCCGTCAAGGCGGAACCGGGTTCGCTCTCCATCATCTACGAGGACGAGGACCTCCTTATCGTCGATAAGCCCGCCGGCCTCGTCGTTCACCCCGGACCGGGCCACGAAAGCGCTACGCTGTGCAATTTCGTCGCGCATCACCTGAAAAGCGCGGGCTCGGCGGGAACCGCGCGCCCGGTGCAACGGCTCGATCGCACCACCTCCGGCCTCATGGTGTTCGCGAAGAACGCGCATGTGCAAGACCGTCTGCAGCGCCAAATGCACACGCGCTGCTTCGAGCGCACGTACCTGGCCATCTGCGCAGGATCGCCGCAGCCCGAAAGCGGCGCGATCGACGCGCCTATCGCGAGGATCTCCCGCGGACCGAGCGTATTCGCCGTGCGGGAGGACGGGAAACGAGCCGTCACCCATTACGAGACGCTCGCACGGTGGCGCCCCAAACGCCTCGGGTGCGCAAACGGCCCGGAGACCGCGCACGCGCCCCGGTTCACAAGAGGATCCGAAGCCGGATCCGCGTCGCAGGCCGCTCACGAGCCGGCCACCCTCTCGCTCGTCAAGCTCGACCTCGAGACGGGACGCACGCATCAGATACGCCTGCACATGCGCCACATCGGCCGCCCCCTTCTCGGCGACGAGGCTTACGGCGAGCCATCGACCGTCATCGATCGCGCGGCGCTGCACTCGTGGAGACTTCGCATGACGCACCCGCTCACCGGCGCGAGCATCGAGCTCACCTGCGCCCCGCCGCAGGACATGAAGGACGCCCTTGGGGGAATCGACCCGAGCACCCGCCGCATGCTTGGCCTTTAACCGCACGGCGGACAATCAGAGCGCGGACGGATCGCCCTCGAGACCCTGCAGCGCGGCTGGCTACAGCTCTTCTTCCACACCGAACTCGCGGTTCATCTTCTCCCGCCTGCTTTTCGCCGCGCGAAACTGCAGATAGAAGACAAGCAGGGTCACCGTGAATATCAGGACGCCGAAAACAAACCCCACAGCCAGATTCGTCAACCAAAACACCTGATCAGCTGGAACTATCTGCACTTCGGCAATGCAGCGCATAGCCCAGATGGCAATCGTCGACGCCACGCCGGACGCCGCCGATACAAACGTGAAGAACCCCAGCGGGAACCTCTCAGTTTGCCCAAAACGATTCGTCTCGACGAACCCCTTGCGCGTCTGCATGACAATGCATACAACCATCACGATCATGAACCAGATGAACAGCGGATCGAACATGACGGTCGCGTCCACCGCGTCGCTGTGAACCCAGGCGACCTGCTGCGCCATAAGCCCGTAGACGAAGTAGATCAACATGCCGAACGACAGCAGCATGAACCCCACGCGATAGATCTTGCAGCTCTCCGCCTCAAGACGTTCATCAGGAACACCTGCATATTCTCGCCATTTCCTCATGATCTTCGTGTTCTCAAGCATAATCGCCATCCTCTCTTCGCATCGGCGAATCGCCGACGCGGTTAGCTCAAACGTTCCCAAGTCAGCGGCGGCCGACGAGGCTACGCCTCCGGCCAGAAAAGCTCGTCAAGCGTCTTGCCGAGCCTTCTGCAAATCGCCACGCACAGGTTCAACGTAGGGTTGTACCCGCCCGCCTCGATGAGGCCGATGGTCTGCCGCGTCACGCCCACCTCGTCCGCCAGTTGGCTCTGCGACAAACCCGCCTCGACGCGAGCCGCCTTCATCTTCAGGTTCTTCTTTCCGCCCATCCCTTCCTCCCTGTTGCGCTAACAGCATCTTGTCCCCACAGCACGAGCGGCTTTCGCCCCCGACTCGCGGGCGGCAGCTCGCCCCCGACTCGCGGCCGGCAGCTTAACTCCGGGCGGCGTCGCACCCTTGCCGCACGAACGGTATCTCGCTCCCACTGCATGTTTCATCAAATGACACTTTTACCTGTCTTGATGCAAGAAATATATTGCATGATTAGATATATGTCAACTATATATTGCATTTCTTAAAATTCTCCCATCCCGTGCACGATATCGCACCTCGAGATTCCCGTTTTTCAACGACATGTATCAGCGCGCGTTCCGAATGGGGAAATTCGACCGTCTTCTTAAAGCATGAGCTGGGAGAACGCGAGGGAATCGGCCGTTTTCCCCCGTTGCGGCGATTGCTAATTCCGCGCGACGGCACCCAAGTGATACATTTCGTTGATTTCTCGGAATCGCAACCCCTGAATTCGTGCACGGCCACAGCTTGCCCTTGCACGGACGGCGTCCCGCACGATACCCCGGCGGCCGATGACGCGCGGAACCTCTTGGTCTGGGCCACGTTCTCCGTCACGACGCGACGCCTCGGCGGCCGAAGGCGCGCGCGACCCGCGCGTGCAAAGCAGCAGATCGGCGGGAGTTCTTTGCGGCCAACGCCCGAAAGCATGCGCGACCCGCATGGAGCCTCGATCGCGCGGATCGAGCAGCCCCGCGCTCCAAGAGGGCGGGGTCGATGGGGTACAATCTTTCCCATGAAAGAAGAGGTCGACATCACAGCCATCAAAACGAGCGCGGAAGAACTCCCAGGGTGCGCAGCCGAAACGGACCTGAAGCTTGAGCCGGGGGCGCATCCCGGAAGCGACGAGCAGCCCATAGCCAAGCAGCTCGCTCTTTTGGCCATCCCCACGTTCGGCCAGCTCATCGCAGAGCCTGCGTTCATCCTCATCGACACCGCCATCGTCGGACATGTCGGCGACGCCGCGCTCGCGGGTCTCTCGCTCGGATCGACCGTCATCCTCACCGCCGTCGGACTGTGCATGTTCCTCGCCTACGCCACCACCTCGCAGGTCGCCCATCTGTTTGGAGCGGGGAAGCGCCGCGAGGGGCTTCAATCGGGTGTCGACAGCCTATGGCTTTCCCTCTGTATCGGAATCGTGCTCGCAATGGCGCTGTTTCTTTTCGCCGAACCTATCTGCTACGCCCTCGGGGGGCGCGGGGAAACGCTTGATCAAGCGCTTGCCTATACGCGCGCCGTCGTGCTCGGCGCCCCCGCCGTGCTCATGGTGTATGCGGCCAACGGCATCTTCCGCGGATTGCAGAAAGTGCGTATCACCCTCGTCGCCGCCATAGCGGGCGCCTTGCTCAACACCGCGCTCGACGTGCTCTTCGTCATCGTTTGGGGCTGGGGCATAACGGGGTCGGGCGTCGCCACGTTCATAGCGCAGTGGTCCATGGGGCTCTTCCTCATCGTCCCCGCACTCACCTGGGCGCTGCGCGGAGGCGCGAGCCTCAAGCCCCGCATCGCGGGCATCATGGCGGCGGGAGGCGACGGGTTGCCGTTGTTCCTGCGCACGCTGGCAGTACGCGTCGCCATGGTGGCAACCGTCGTCGCGGCGGCGTACATGGGAACCGAGGTGCTGGCGGGCTATCAGGTGGTCAACGCCACATGGAACTTCGCGCTCAACATATTGGACTCGGTTGCAATTGCAGGCCAGGCGCTTGTCGGCGTCCAACTTGGAGCACGGCGCTACGACCGGGCGCGCGAGCTCACCCGCGCCACCGCGCGAGCGGGCCTCGTCATGGGCGTCGGCGTCGGCGCAGCGTTTGTCTTAGCGGGACTGGTTGCGGGTCAAGCGTTCTCGCCCAGTCCCGAGGTGCAGGCCATCGCCGCTGCAGGTATGGTTGTCACGGGAATCGCGCTGCCGCTGCAGGGATGGATGTGGGCGCTCGACGGAATCCTCATCGGCGCGGGCGACTTCCGCTATCTCGCAAGCACCTGCGCCATCGCCGCGGCGGCACAAGTTGTCGCGCTCGTCGCGCTCGTCGTCGGGGTCGAACCCTTCATCGAAAGTGACATGTTGAAGTGCGCACTGCTCTGGATCGTCTTCAACACGGTGTTCATGGGCATTCGCGCCATAGCCAACGGAACGCGAGCGCGCAAAGACGCCTGGATGCATACGGCGGAATGAAGCCGCGCTTATGTTCATGGAGAACGACACAGCGGACCCGATCGGCATCGCGTCTTATCTTGCCGGAGCGTTGACGTACCGGACGATCAACGCGGCGGCACGATGACGTCGTAGCGAACCGCCTTCCCCTCAACCGAGTAGGAAGGCTTCACGCCGGCAAGATACGGCCCCTTCGGAGGGCGCTTCACCACCACCTTCAACGGCTTCGCCCCGACCGCAGCGTCGAGCAGCTCCTCCTCGTCGGAGCACGGTTGCTCGATCAAATGCAGAAGCTGGAACTTCTTCTTCACCGCAGCGCTTTTCGTGCGTGCGGGAAACATCGGATCGAGCAGCACGACGGTAACGTCGCCTTCCATGGCGGAGAGCGCTTCGATGCTGTCCTGTCGGCAAAGCCGCATGCGCGCCACAACGTCCGCGAGCTCGGGCGCCCCCGCTGCACGGCGCAGAGCGTCATCGAGCAACGCGGCGATCACGGGATTTCTCTCGAACATAAGCACATCGAAGCCCGCCGCCGCCAAAAGCAGGGAGTCCTCCCCCAGGCCCGCCGTCGCATCCACCGCGAGGGGACGAGGCGAGGCGAGATCCCGTGACGCTGCGTCCCGCGACGCGGCAAGCCCTTTCACCTTCGACGCTTTCACGAGAAGCTCACGGCCCAACCGATCGCGCCGTAACCGGGGGGCTAGATGGGCGAAGTCACCCCGCATGGAGAGGCCGCCACTGACGAGGGACAAGCCGTTGGCGCCGAGGAGAAGATGAATGGGATGCCTGGAAGCCTCCTCGAAAGAGAGGGTTGCCTTTGCGCCGAGGCGCCGCGCGATGAGCTCCGCCTCGCCTGCAAAGATCGAGTCCTCGGCGAGCACGGCAATGCGAGACGATCCGGCAGGCTCGCCGCATGAGGCGACCTCGACCGGAGCGCTCGCCGCTTCGAAGCCCGAAGCGTCGAGCGCGCCCTCCCGCACGCTGTAGTCGTACGCGTGAGCAGCGCGCACGAGCTCAGGCTCCGCACCACTTTCGCACCTCGCCCCGTTCGACATGGAAACAACCTCCCTCACCCGTTTCTCATCGACCATGATACCCGCCCCATCACGCCGGCAGCCCCCGCTCGTGCGCGCCGCCGCCAAGCCTCTTAAATAATTTAGAACATTTGTACGATATTTCCGGTATACTGTCAACCATGGAACAAATGATCGAAAATATCACGCATTTCCCAATCGAAGCGAACCTCGCGTCCGAAGGGTACGACATTCGAGGACATAAGCTTGAGGTCGGCAGTGCGAGCGGTCCGTCGGACGGACCCGAGCTCAACGCCGCCCAAAGAGAAGCCGTCACCACCACCGAGGGCTACGTGCGCGTCATCGCCGGAGCCGGCACGGGAAAGACCCGCGCACTCACCGAGCGATTCGCGTACCTGGCGTGCGACCTCGGCATCATGCCGAGCAACATCCTGTGCGTCACCTTCACCAACAAAGCCGCCAACGAAATGCGCCGCCGCATTCGCCGCATCACAGGCGACAACGACACCGGCTACATAAACACGTTCCACGGCTTTTGCGTGTCGGTTCTGCAAGAGGACAGCCATGCGCTCGGCTATCCCAAAAGCTTCCTCGTGCTCGACAACGCCGATATCGACAGCATGCTGAAGGTCGTTTACGAAGAGCGCGGGCTGACCCTGCGCAACATGACGTTTTCCAAAGCGCGCGACATGATCGAGGTGATGAAGCTTCAAAAGCACCCGTTGTACTACCGCGAAGTGCTGGCCATGCCCATCGAAAACCTCAGGCAGCGCTATCTTGACGCGCGCGCCGCCGATGAGATCATCTTCTTCGGCTACCTGTACCAGCAGAAAAAGTGCTTCGGACTCGATTACAACGACCTCATCGTGTTCACGTTGCACCTGTTCGACCAAAACCCCGACGTCAAGCTCAAGTGGCAAAAACGCCTGCAGTACATCATGGTCGACGAGTTCCAAGATATCGACGGGCTGCAATACCAGCTCATGGAGGTCCTTGCGGGTCATCATCGCAACCTGTTCGTCGTGGGCGACCCCGACCAGACCATCTACACCTGGCGTGGAGCGAACGTGCATTACCTGCTCGACTTCGATCATCACCATCGAAACACACGTACCATCATGATGCTGCAAAACTACCGCAGCGTGCCGCGCGTGATCGATGCCGCAAACTCGCTCATCGAGAAAAACCTCGAACGCATGCCCAAGCGCCTTGAAGCCATGCGCGCGAACTACGGTCCGACGGTTTGGCACCACGCCGAAAGCGCCGAGGCCGAAGCAGACTGGATCGCGGAAGGAGTGCAAGCGCTTCACGAAAGCGGCGTCGACTTCGGCGATATCGCCGTGCTCTATCGGGCGCACTACGCATCACGCCCGATCGAGGAAGCGTTCATCCGCGCGAAAATTCCTCACGTCATAAGCAGCGGAACGCCGTTTTTCAACCGTCGCGAAGTGAAAGACGCGCTGGCTTACCTCAGGCTCGTCGCCTACCAAGACGACCTCGACTTCGAACGCGTGGCCAACACGCCCAAGCGCAACTTAGGGCAGCGGCGCATGGCCCACCTGCGTGAAATAGCCGAGCAACGTTCATGCTCGCTTTTCGAAGCGCTCAAATTCGCAGCGGACGACGACCTGCTCAAGGGAACGAAAGCGCGTCAGCTGATCGATTTAGTGGAACGACATCACGCCACCTACGAGGGGCGTGCCGTCTCCGACGTGCTGGCAAGCCTTCTCGCGGAAAGCGGCTACGAACGCATGCTGCGCACCGAGGGGAGTCAGGAGAGATTGGACAACCTCGCCGAGCTGAAACAGTCCGTTCGCGCATTCGAGGAAAGCTGCGGCGAAGAGCTGACCCTTCCTCATTACCTTGCGCATGTAGCGCTGCTCACGAACGCCGATGCGGAAACCTCATCGGGCAAGGTGCGGCTCATGACCATTCATGCGGCGAAGGGGCTTGAGTTTCCCCATGTGTTCATCTGCAGCATGAGCGAAGGCGTTATCCCCTCGCGCAAAACCGACACCATGCAAGCCATGGAGGAAGAGCGGCGCCTTGCGTTCGTGGCCATGACGCGCGCACGCGACGGGCTCTACCTCAGCGAGGCCGAAGGACGCGACCACGACGGCATACCGCGCTTTCCCTCGCGCTTCCTGCTCGACATCGACCCTAAGGCCATAGACTTTTCCAACAAACCGACCGACGAACGCCTCGCCGAAGCACGCGCCGCCTACGACCTCGCGGACCGACGCATAACGCGGCTCGTACGCGAGGCACGCTTCGCCGAAGGCGAGCGCGTGCAGCACCCCGCATTCGGAGCAGGTTCCGTCATCCACGTCGACGAAAGCGCAAGGGCGTACGAGATACAATTCGACCAGCTTGAAACAACGCGGTCCGTGGCGTTCCATGCGAAGCTCGATCAAGCATGACGCCAAAACCGGGGCAATGCGGAGTCTATTGCAGCCCGCATTGTCCCCGAAACCCCCTGCTCCGACCCGTCTTCTAACACCTGTCCTTCACCATGGAAAGCGATATCTTGCCGCGGTCCTTGTCGACGCCGCACACCCATACCGTCACGGTGTCGCCGACGGCCACCACCTCGCTCGGGTGCTTCACGAAGCGATCCGCCAGCTTCGAGATGTGCACAAGCCCGTCCTGCTTCACCCCGATGTCCACGAACGCGCCGAAATCGACCACGTTACGCACCGTGCCCTTAAGCTCCATCCCGACGCTCAGGTCGTCGAAGGAAAGCACCGAGCGGCTGAACACCACCTCGGGCGCATCGTCACGCGGATCGCGACCGGGCTTCGCCAGCTCGCCGATGATGTCGGCAAGCGTCGGCACGCCGCACCCCAGCTGCGTCGCGAGCTCGGACACATTCCCCACGCGCGCTGCGATATCGCTTACGCCGCCCGCCGCCACCGCCTCAAGAGAAACGCCCGCGCGCTTGAGCACCTCGGTCGCCACGGCGTAGCTCTCGGGATGCACGCTGGTCGCATCGAGGGGGTTCTTTCCTCCCGTGATGCGCAGGAAGCCCGCGCAGTTCAAATAGGCTTTCGGGCCCAGCTTCGCCACCTTCTTAAGCTGTCTGCGATCGGTGAACGCCCCGTTATCCTCGCGATACGCCACGATGTTCTTCGCAATGGTGGGCGTGATGCCCGAAACGTAGCCGAGAAGGCTGGCGCTCGCCGTGTTCAAATCAACGCCCACGCGATTCACCACGCTTTCCACCACGCCCGCAAGCGCACGTCCCAATTCGGTTTGATTGAGGTCATGTTGATACTGCCCCACGCCGATAGATTGCGGCGGGATCTTCACCAGCTCCGCCAGCGGATCCTGCAAACGACGCCCCAAGCTCATAGCGCCACGCGTGGTGACATCGAGGTCGGGATATTCCTCGCTCGCAAGCTTCGAAGCCGAGTACACCGACGCGCCCGCCTCGTTCACGATGGTGTAGCGAAGGTCGGGCATCTGACTTGAGATAAGGTCGGCCACCACCTCCTCGGTCTCGCGACTGCCCGTTCCGTTCCCGATGACCACCGTGTTGACCCGATGCTTGCGCGCAAGAGCCGCGAGCGTGCGCTGCGCACCCGCCACGTCGGATCGCGGCGGCGTAGGATACACCGTGGTGTAATCGAGCAGCTTGCCGAACTCGTCGAGCACCGCCACTTTGCAGCCCGTGCGATACCCGGGATCGAGCGCGATAACGCGCGCGTTGCGCACGGGACGCTGCTGCAGCAGGGCCTCCGTGTTCTTGGCGAACACGCGGATAGCATCGGCTTGAGCACGTTCGGTCAAATCGCTTCGCAGCTCGCGCTCAAGCGAGGGGGCGATGAGGCGCTTGTAACTATCCGCGATGGCCGCATCGAGCGCGGCGGCGAAAGGCCCCTGCCTGCGCACCACGCAACGGCCCAAACGGTCGATCGCCTCATCGACGTCGACACGCACGTGCACGCGCAGCTTTCCCTCCTTCTCGCCGCGGTTTATGGCAAGCACCCGATGATTGGGGATGCGCCGCGCCTGCTCGGCGAAATCGTAATACGGCTCGTATACCGTCTTCTCGTCGGCATCGATCGCTTCCACCGTTACGTCCGCGACACGCGCCGTGAAAGCGCGCATGTCGGCGATGTGCTCGGCGTCTTCCGCAATCACTTCGGCCACGATATCTTGCGCTCCCTGAAGCGCCGCTTCAGGCGTGGGATAGCCCCCACCCGCGTTCACATACGCCGCAGCAGCGTCGAGCGCGCTCACCGTGCCCGACGCTTGCGCGAGCACCAAATTCGCCAACGGCTCCAAACCTGCCGCACGCGCCTTCGAGGCACGGGTGGCGCGCTTTTTCTTGAACGGCTTGTACAAGTCCTCCACGCGTTGCATCACCTGCGCGTCCTCGATGGACGCACGCAGCTCGCGCGTAAGCTTCCCCTGCTCCTCGATCGAGCGAAGAACTTCGACTTTACGCGCCTCGAGGTTGCGCAGGTAGGTCAGACGCTCGTCGAGCTCGCGCAGAACGGCATCGTCGAGACCGCCCGTCGCCTCCTTGCGATAGCGAGCGATAAAGGGAATGGTACTCCCCTCGTCGATGAGCCGGATGACAGCATCCACCTGCGAGTCGGAAATCCCCAGTTCAGAAGCGATGAGCTTCGATATGTTCAACATGGTGCAACTCCTCGTTCAAAGGCGCTTCGGATGGAATAAAAAAGCGGATGCGGCAGCTTCCGCATCCGCCCATCAGTCGAGCATTTGCTCAGTTTACAGGAACGGCTCATCCTCCTTGCGGTCCGAACAAGCTTTCCGCATTTTCCGAGAAGCGAGGTGAATCACGATGCCGCTGCGAGCGTTCACGCCATCGAACAACGCCCATGAAACAAGCACGCCCGTCGCCGGGCGAACTCGTTGTTTTCCGATGAACGATGCATCAGGCAAACGCTGCGTCCGCTGCCAACACGTACAATCGGATCAAAGCAACCGGAATATGCGCGACTTCCGCCGTCGGAAATCGCGGCAAGACCGACGAAAGGCGGCCCACCATGGGAAGCAGGAAACCATCGGCGCGCGCAAAGAAAGTCGCCGCGTTCAAAGCGAGTTTCGTCGACGCAGACGGCTTCCCCGCAAGCTTGAGCGATCCGTTCGCCCAGGAAGACCGCAAGCGAGCCGAGCGGGAGCGGGAACGCGCCGAGGCGCTGCGAAACAAAGCATGCGAGTCGAAGAACCGCTACGACACGCGCGCCGAAGCTGAGGAGGCCATCGCCTCGTGCGCCGCATACGGAAGGCGCGGCTTGCACTGCTACCAATGCCCGTACTGCGACGGTTGGCACCTCACATCGAAGCCGGAGCGATAGCGCCCCTCGCCGACGCCGCGGGAGAGAGAGCGCGTCAACCGAGGATTCGCAACCGACATCGCCGCAGCAACCGCCAACCGCGCCGAAAACGAGAAAGAAAGCATCATGCCCACGCCTGAATTCATCCTGAAGCTCCGCGAGAAAGTCGGCCACGACCCCCTTTGGCTCGTCGGCATCACGGCCTACGTCGAAGACGACACAGGGCGCATCCTTCTCGGGCGGCGCGCCGACACAGGCGAATGGGCGCTCGTCTACGGCATCAACGAACCCGGCGAGGAACCCGCCGACACCGTCGCACGAGAGGTTCTCGAGGAAACGAGCGTTAACGTCGTGCCCGCGGAACTCGCGAGCGTGAAGGCGTCGGACAAGCTCGTTACGTACGAGAACGGCGATCAAACGCGCTATCTTGACCTGCTTTTCATCTGCCACCCGGCAAGCGAGGGCAACGCCGTCCCCCGCGTGAACGACGACGAAAGCCTTGAAGTGGGCTGGTTCAAGCCGGACGATCTACCCCAGCCGCTCGCAGCTTCGACCGTCGAACGCCTCGCATACGTTCGGGAGTATCGCGAGAACGCGGCGGCGGGGAACGCCCGCGCGCTGTTCTCGTTCTCTACGCCATATGCCTGACCGACAGCGAAAGATACCACTCCAGCCTGCCGTCGATGATCGACTTCAAATCGGCGCGCTGCTCCTCGGACATATCGGATCTCTCGTCGATCTCGCCTTTCAGACGCTCGACGAGAGCGCGCGCCGTATCCTCGCCGGGCGGCGGGCAGCACGGGCGCATGAAAAAGCGGATCCAGTACGTCTGCGATTGCATGGCGTCGCGCAAATCCTCGTAACTCTCCTGATCACCAGGTGAGGGAATCTCGCATTCCGATGTCTCCATGGCCGTCCTCCATCTCTCAAGTTGCCAAGAGCAAGCATACGCCGCAAAGGCGAAACAGGAAAGCGGCTGCGGGGCGAACGCATCGAGCGCAGCATAGTGCGGAACCTTGCAGAGGGACGCGCCTTCGCGGGGTCGGCGGGGCGAACGCCGGACATGCCCGCGCCGCACAGCCGCCGAGCACATCAGCGCCGCACAACCGCCGCGCCCGCCAACGCCTCGCAACCAGCACTGCGCAGCCGCACTACCGCCGTGCGCCCTTCGCGACCCCCTCCTGCTCGAGCAGCTGGCGCGCAAAGGCGATGGCGTCGTCGATGTTGGCGCGGAAGTGGTCCTCCCCCACCTTATCGACGAAGCCGGCGCGGCGCATGGTTTTCATGGGCTGCTCGTTCGCGTGCGAGACGATCAGGCTCACGCCGTTCTCGTGGCAGTAGTCGTAGAGGTTCTCGAGCGCGTTCATGCCCGACGAGTCGAGCGAGGGCACGCCGCGCATGCGGATGATCAGGTATTTCGTGAACTCCTTGACCGAAATATCGGCGATCTGGTCGGTCATTCCGAAAAACATCGGGCCGTTGATCTCATACACGCGCACGCTTTTGGGCAGCTCTCGCAGATGCGTGACCTCGGAGTTCTGATCGCAGTAGTACACCCAGCCTTTGACCTCGGTCTCTTCGCTCACCATCTTCATGAACAGCACCACGGTGATCATCATGCCCACGGCAATGGCCGCCACCAGATCAACCACGATGGTCAGCGCGAACGTGATCAGCAACGTGGCGACCGCGCCTTTCGATGCTGTGCGGCACAGATGCGCGAAGTTACGCCACCCCGACATGTTATAGGCGACATGCAGCAAAATGGCGGCGATGGTGGGCATAGGGATAAGCGCCGCGTACGACATGAAAAACATCAGCACCGCCAGCAGCACCGCCGCGTGCACCATGCCCGCGATAGGCGTGCGGCCGCCGTTCTTCACGTTCGCGGCAGTGCGCGCGATGGCGCCCGTCGCGGGAATGCCGCCGAACAGGACCGAAGCAATGTTGCCAGCACCCTGCGCCACCAACTCCATGTTGCAACGATGATGCGAGCTGATCATGCTGTCGGCCACCACGCACGAAAGTAGCGACTCGATAGCCGCCAGAATGGCGATGGTGATGCCGTTAGCAAGCTGATCGCGGAACAAATCCACGCTCAGATGAGGAAGCTCGAACCGGGGCATGCCGCCGTCGATGGTATATAAATCGCCGATGGTGTTCACGTTCAAACCCAACCCGCACACCAGCGCCACGCCCACGATAAGCGACACGAGGGAACCGGGAATGCGCGCGAGGGCCGTCATAGCCGCATGCGACGAAAGTCGATCGAGCCGCGGCCACAGAAACAGAATGGCCAGGCAAACCACGCCCACGGCGCACGCCTGCCAGTTCACCGTCGTGATGCTCTGCGCCGTGGCCGAAAGCTTGTCCATGGTCTCGACCGTCGGCGCTCCTGCGGAAAACGTGAGCCCTAGGAAATCCTTCATCTGCCCGATGACCAGCGTGACGGCAATGCCCGCAGTGAAACCGGTGGTTATGGTGTAGGGAACGAAGCGGATGATGGCCCCCAACTTCAAAAAGCCCATGAGCATGAGCAAAACGCCCGCGATGATGGTGGCGGCAACCAAACCCTCGATGCCGTCGGTCGCCACAATGCCCGCGACGATGGCCGCGAACGCCGCCGTGGGGCCGGAGATCTGCACGCGGCTGCCGCCGAACAGCGCGATGATGAAGCCCGCGACGATGGCGGTGTAAAGCCCCTGTTCGGGGCCCACGCCCGACGCGATGCCCAGCGCGATGGAAAGCGGCAGCGCCACCACCGCCACCATAATGCCCGACACGATGTCTTTAGGGATCTGACGTTTCAGCTCCTCTTTGCTCGTGTGCTTGATGACGCTGAATAATATCGGCTTGATCTTGTCGCGCTGCATATCCCGTTCCTCTTGCTTGCCCATGCTTCATACGTCCCAAAGCCTGCGGACACGACGGATCCGCCCAACCCGGAGGATGGGCGCGGGGGGCCTATGCTGTTGAAAGGTGTCTTGAGCAGATTTCGAGACGCGGAGTTCGGAATTATACGCGCGTCAAAGCGATATGGGGAAAAATACCGAAACACTCCCCCGTTTCTTCCGCAGCCGAGCGAAATAAAGCGGCGAAGGGAAGCGAACGGCAGCCCGAGCGGGAGTGTTGGAAGAAGCGAACGGCAGCCCGAGCGGGAGCGCCGGAAGAAGCGAGGGGGCGCAGCGGCATCGAGAACGGCAGAACCCGTCCCGCATGTCACCGCGCCCGTTGCGCGCTAGGAACGCTTACCGTCCATGAAGAACAGCTCGTACCAGCGGATGAACACGTAGATCGACCAAACGCGGCGCCACAGCCCCGCCTTGCTGCCGCGATAGCGCAGACGATGCCACAAGTTGGTCTTCCTCCCCAGGAACATGTTCAGAAGCGCCTGGATCTCGCGCACGTTGAAGAACTTCGCCGCCGCCTCACTCCTGAACGCGCGCTCGATGTCGGCGTTGTAGGCGGGATCGGCCAGCCAACCGCTGATGGGCACCGGGAAGCCGAGCTTCTTGCGATACGCCACGGATTCGGGAAGCACCCGGCTTGCGGCGCGACGCAGGGCGATCTTGTTCTGCTTCTCGTCGACCTTGAAGCGCGAGGGCATGCGACGGGCGATGTCGAATATGCGCAAGTCGCACATCGGCATGCGGATGTCGAGCCCCGTGCCCTTCACAATCTTCGTCGAGTTAAACAGAATGCTGCCCTCGAAGTAGCTGCGCAGGTCCACATAGAGCATCCACGAGACCGTGTCGTAGCGACGTCCCGCCTTCCCGCGCTCGCGCATGAACGAGGCGGCGTCGCGGTTGGAGAAATAATGCTTCAGGTAATGCTTCTCGTCGAGCGCGCGCATCGATTGCGTGGCGCCGAAGTACACCGGATCGCTCTTGTTCTCGAAGCGCGCGGTGTCTTGATACCCCTTATAGCCCGCGAAGAACTCGTCGGCGCCCTCGCCCGAGAAGCACACGTCCGTACGGCCGACGAGCTTCTTGGCCGCGCAGTACAACGACAAACCCGCCGCGTCCGCCTGAGGTTGCTCATAGGCCACGATGAACTCGTCCAGATTGGCGAAGAAGTCCTCGGGCGTCACCTCGATGCCCTCGAATCCGCGCCCGAGATACGCCGCCGTCTGACGGGCGTCCTCCTCCTCGCTTGCCTCCTGATCTGCATACGATGCGCAGTATCCGACGGTCGCGCGGCTCTTCGCCAGCATGTAGGACGAGTCCACGCCGCCCGAGAGGAAGCTCACCAGCTTCTCGTCGGGATCCACGACATCGCGCATGGCGGCGTCCATGGCGTCCGAGATCTCGTCCGCCCAATCATCGAGCGTCTTGGACTCGTCGGGTTCGAAGGCGAGCTCCCAGTACGTACCCAGCTCAAGGCCGGTTCCGCCGAAGCGCAGATAACCGCCCGGAGCCAGCTTGCGAACGCCCGCGAACAGCGTGTCTTCACCGGGAACGTAGGAAAAGCCCAGGTAGAACTGAATCATCTCCTCGTTGACTCCGCGCTCGTAGCCGGGTTGGTCGAACAAATCCGCAATATCCAAACCGTACAGCAGCTTGCCGTCGGAAGTAACGTAGTAGAAGAACAGCTCGGCGCCCAAAACGTCGCGCGCGCAGAACAACTCGTCGGCATCCGCGTCATAGAGCGCGAGGGCGAACTGCCCGTTGATGTGCAGGCCCATATCGGACCCCCACTTCTTATACGCCGCAACCAGAAGCTTCTCCTCGCGTTCGCGACGCGAGAGCCCATCGATGTCAACGCCCAGCTCAGCCGCAAGCTGAGTATGGTTGCGAATAAGTCCTTGATATGCCTTAAGCTCGATCATGGATGCCTTCCCTTCGCGCGGCAGTTCATGCTCCCCCATGGCGAACATGCGCCCGGCGCGGTCGATATCTGCCCTTCCATCCGCGAAGAGTTTAATACGCCTTGTCTTGCCGGCGTGTTTCCAACAAGCGACGCGTGTGTAAACCACAATACCCGCGCAAATCGCCGCGCGAGAGGGGGCGATGGCGGCTCGGGAGGTCGAAAGCCGCGCGAGGGCGGACGGCACCGCGAGCAGGCTAGAAGCCCTCGCGCCGGTACGCGTCGTAGCAATCACGGCAGACAAGCTCGCCGTCCTGAACGCGCAAGCCGAACTCGGCGGTCTTCTCGCCGCACTTCGCGCAAACATGGGAGGGGAATTTACGCGCAGGCTCGGGCAGATCGTAACCGGGAACCTTCACATCGTAGAGCTGATCGTAGGGCGTGCTAAGCAGATATTCCTGATACGCCGCGCGATCGAGCCCCGCGCCGCAATCCGCCTTCAGAACAAGACGCACGCGTTTATCGGTTCCGCGCACGAAGAACGAGAACGCCATCTTGCCGCGAACGCGGGTGATCAGGTTCGATTTGCCGAACGTGCAGCCCAGAAGGTACTGCACGGCATCGACGCCGCATGCGTCGTTTTCCGTCACGCAGACGATCTCCTCGTCGACGGCGGGCATATCGTCATCGCTCAGACCCAGCTCGGCGATGGCGCCCTCAACCGCCTTGAACCCGATGGCGAGACCCGGGCACTTATGCCCGTGAAACGCCGAGGCTTTCTCCCAATAGTGCATATCGAGCATGGTCGCTCCTCCGGTCGGTCGAATAAACGATCGGAGTGTAACACGTATTGCACATTCGTAACATCACTAGGTTACGTCGGACGGTATCTCGACCGTGAACACCGTCCGACCGGCTTCGCTCGACACCGCGATGACTCCGCCGTGAGCCTGAACGATCTCACGGGCGATGGCCAACCCCAGACCCGCTCCTCCCCCGTTCGTAGCGCGAGCGCCGTCTTCGCGAAAGAACTTCTCGAAGACGCTCTCCAGATGCGCCGCCGAGATTTCCTTGCCACGATTCTCCACGGCAATGCGCACCGTAGAGTCTTCGCGGGAGGCGCGCATGAGCACCGTCGAGTCCCTCTCGGCGTACGCGACGGCGTTGCGCGCTATGTTCGACAAGGCGCGCGCCATCTTGTCGGGATCGGCGAACGCCCGAACGCCATCCTCGGCCTCCACCTCGATCGCGACGCCTTTACCCTCCGCGTCGGGGAACAATTCGTCGGCGACCTGCTCGACGAGCATGCCGACGTCGATGCGCTCACGCTCGATGGGCATCGACTTCAAGTTGTAGCGCGTGATCTCGAAAAACTCGTCCACGAGGGAATCGAGCCGTTCCGCCTTCTCGAACGCGACGCGAGCATAACGCTCGCGCGTCTCTTCGGGCAGGTCGGGATTGTCACGCAGAAGCTCCAGATAACCGATGACCGAGGTGAGCGGCGTCTTGATGTCGTGAGCGAGATACGCCACCAGCTCGTTTTTGCGCGTTTCGGCAGCCTGCGCGGCGCGATCGTCCGCCAAGGAGCGCTCGCGCACCGCCGTCAGCTCGGCGCGAACGATGGACAAGTCATCGGAGAGCTCCACGGGCGCCGAGTGATCCGCCAGCAAACCGCCGACTGCGCACGAGAGCTCGTCGAAATAGCGAATCGAGCGACGCAGCACCAGCGCCACGATGAGAATGAAACCCGTTGCGTACGCCAAGATGGCAATCGGGATTTTCAGCGATTTGATGGCGTTGTACGTATCGAGGTTGCGCACCGCGTACGTATCATCGTCAACCGGCCACGAATCCCAGTACTGCCCCGACAGGTTGGCATCGTGCATGAAGTCAACGTAAGAAGCACAATCGAGGTACATCCAGTCCGACGTCGCCTCGGCCACGAGATCGGCCACATCGGGGATCACGAATTTCTCCAGATAAGCGGCGACCACGCCAAACGCCGCCGTGTACGCAAGAAGAAGCACGACCAGGCGCGCAACGAGGCGGCGGCCAAGGTCTTTCGCTTGAGCGCTTTCAAGCTTGCGCATGTCCGCCCCCGTTTCGGCGAAGCGCCGCGTCCGATTCTATGCGATACCCCACGCCCCAAGCGGTCTCGATGAACGTCTCGGATGAATCCACCTGCGCGAGCTTCTTGCGCAGGTGGCGAATGTGAACCATGACCGAGTTGGAAGACGACGAAGCATAGGACTCCCGCCAAACCTCCTCGTAGATATCACGGGAGGACACCGGGCGACCCGCACGCTCGACGAGCAGACGCAGCACCCCGAACTCCTTCGGCGTCAGCGGCAAGGGGATGCCGTGCAGCGACGCCAGGTGCGCATCGACGTCAACCTCGACGCCACGCGCCGACAGCACACCCGGACGGCGGGGTGCAGCCGCCGCACGTCGAAGTCGCACGCGCACACGCGCCGCCAACTCGCGCTTCTTGAAGGGCTTCTCGATGTAATCGTCGCCGCCGAGCATGAGGCCGACCACCTTGTCCGCCTCCTCAACCTTCGCGGAGAGGAAGATGATGGGCATCTCGGACGTTTGACGGATGCGGCGGCACAGCTCAAGACCGTCCATGCCGGGCATCATGACGTCGAGGATGGCAAGATCGTACGGCGCACGCTCCAGCTCATCGAGCGCGTCAGCGGCGGCGTAACACGCCCGCGCGCTCAAGCCTTCGGCGACGAGCGTGTCCACCACCAAGTCGGCGATCGCGCGCTCGTCATCGACCACCAGTATGTTCGGCGTTTTTTCCATACAAGGATTATATCGCCCGACCTGCGGCGAGACTCCCGTCCGACAAGGCGGCTCGAACGATCCATCCGCGCATAAGGATTCCTTAAGAAACCCAAGGAAAGGTTAAGGCCGCGCTATGGGAAAGCCAAGACGCGTCCGCGTTAAGGTTTCGGCGAAGCACATCGAACAGAGGGAGCCATCATGGAAAACAACCCGCGACTCGCGGCACGCAACAACCCGAGAGCGCGCCTCTCCACCCCGGCACGCAACAACCCGAGAGCGCGCCTCTCCACCCCGGCACGCAACAACCCGATGCACGTGCGCGCGGCGCGAAGCGAAAACGGCCCCGCGCAACGCAACGCGCGCCGACGCCCGCGCGCGTTGCGACTCGCGTGCGCCACGGCGCTGGTCTTGGCCATCGCGCTGCTCGGATCGCGCTTCCTCGACACGAGCGAAGGAGCGCTCGCCCCGTTTCGCGGAGAAGCGCTTTCGGGGGATGTCAGCACCCCCGTGTCGGAGTGGACGCGCGGACAGGTGCCCCATCTCTACCAAACCGATCCCGCCTGGGCATCGGCGCCCTACGCCGGCGGCACGGTGGAGGAAAACGGATGCGGACCCACCTGCATGACGGCCGCCTACGTGGCGCAAACAGGCAGGACCGACATGGATCCCGCCAAGATGGCGGCGTTTTCGGAAGAAAACGGATTCGTCGAATCGAACATGACCACCTGGCTCTTCATGAGCGAAGGGGCGGCGATGCTCGGTCTTCGCTCCGAGGAGCTGCCCGCCGACGAAGGCATTTTGAAGGCGGCGCTCGCCGAGGGAAAAACAGTCATCTGCAGCGTGGGGCCGGGCGACTTCACCACAGAAGGGCACTTCATCGTCATCTCCGGCACGGACAGCGCAGGCAAGCTGCAGGTGATGGACCCCAACAGCGCCGAGCGGAGCGCGCGCAGCTGGGATTCCGAGCGCGTGATAGCCCAATGCCGAAACATCTGGGCGATCAGCGCGTAAGCGGAGCTGCGGAGGCGGCGCTCAGGCAACGGAGCGAGAACGGAAGTCGGGAAGCGAGGGACAGGATGCCGCCATTTCTAACGTTTTCCCAGCATTCCAGCGTCCACATGCGAGAAAATGCGAGAAACCCCCTCGCGGGCTTGCAGCGAGGAATCCGGTGACGCCCGAGACCTTCCGCCCGTCACCGCTGCGCTGCCGTCTTTCCGCGCACGATGAAAGCGTAGGCGGCGGCTCCCGCGACGGCGAGAACGAGCGTCACCGCCATGACCGCACCTGCGACCACCCAGCTGCCGTCTGCCGCAAAGCTGGCGGCGAGCGTCGAGGAAACCACCGAGGGAATCCTGCCGACGGTGGTGATGGCGACGATGCGGCGGAAGGGGCAGGTCGTCAGCGCGGCAAGATACGTCAGCGCGTCTTTCGGCGTTCCGGGGATGAGGAAAATCACGAACATGAGCACCTCGAAGCGCGCCGAATCCTGGAGCCACTTCACGCTTTCGAGCTTCTCGCGTGAGACGAACACCTCGACGACGCGCATGCCCAAACGCCTGACCAAGACCACGATGATCAGCGTTCCCAGCGCGTTGCCCAAAAGACACAGCACGGTGCCTTCCCAGAACCCGAACGCGTACCCCGCGCCCAGCTCGAGCGGCTCCCCGGGCAGAACGGCGGCCACGGTCTGGGCGATCACAAGACCCACCATGGCCACCTGGGCAAGCGGGCCTTGGGATTCGATCCATGCTTGGAGCCGGTCGCCGTCGGCGAAAAACGCGAACGCTTCGGGGCCCCACTTCACTGCAGCGACGACCAACGCCGCAGCGCACACGATGAGAGCAACCGTCGCTAAAACCTGTTTGCGCGAAAACCGCATGAGAACCTCCCCGTCGAATCACCTGAGAGGACGATCGCACGGACCGCCCTTGCTCAAGATCAACTCTACGGAGCAACTCTCAACAAACCCTCAACTTCCCAAACATTGCCTACGCTTCGCCCGAAACCGCAGGCGCGCTCACATGCGCCTCGACCAGCGCACCGCCGATCGATGCAGCGCCCAAACGAAGCTCACCGCCGTGCTTTTCGCATAAGGAAGCGGCGATGTTCAATCCCAGTCCGAAATGACACGAATCGGAAGCGTCGGATCGGGGATCCGCTCCGGACCCGCCGCCGCGCCAAAACGCCTCGCAGCCCCGCTCCATCGCCTCGGCGTCGAAACCCGCCCCGTCATCCTCGACGGCGGTGATCAGCACGTCGTCTTCCCACGAGCACCGCAGAAGAACCTGCGTCGACGCATAGCGCACCGCGTTCGACGCAGCGTTTTCGACTATGCGCGCAAGCGCGCCTTCGTCGATTGAAACCGCCTCGGGACGATCTCCCTCAAACGACGAGGCGAAGACAAGGCCCGCCCCCTCGACGTAATCGCGCGTATCGGCGGCAAGCCGCTCGAACCATTCGCCAAGATCGACGGCCCGCGCATCGACGCGGTAGTCGTCGAGCGCAGACAAGTCGCGCATGGACTCCGCATAGCGCTCGAGCCGCGCGACCTGGCGCTCCATGGCGCCCGCGGCTTCCGCCACCGAACCCGCGTCGAGAGTCCCCAACGCAGCCGCAGCGGAAAGCAGCTCGGCGCGGCCCTTCAGCACGGTGAGCGGCGTGCGCAGGTCATGGGCGAACGCGGCGTTGACGCGACGGCGGTTCTCCGCAGCACGCCACATCGAACGATTGACCCGTTCGAGCTCGCCGCGCATCACCTCAAACGAAGAGCAGAGGCTGTCGAGCTCGTTTTTCGTGCCCGCCGAAGGAACGGGAACGGTGAAGTCAAGATCGCCGGATGCTATCCTGCCCGCCGCATCGTCTAAAACACGCAAAGGATCGTGGAGCACGTTGCGGTAAAACGCCCTGCTGGCCAGCAAGAAGCAGATAACGCAGCAGACGGGGATGAGCAAAAGCCCGATGAGGTTGATCGTCGTATAGAGAACGGGCGACTCGCCCTTCACGTAATACCCCACCAACGACACCACGGGCTTCGTCCCGTCGGCAGCTGCGGGAAGGGCGTCTTCTATCGCATCGACGTCGCCGCGTTCCGCGTTGCGGGCGGCATCGTATGCGGGGATCTCGGACAGCGTCAGCGTCAACGCCCGACGAGCACCAGGACCGCTGACCGCCGACGCGGCGACGACGTCTTCAACGACCAAATCCTTCGAACCCGAAACCGACCCGTCGAGAGGGATCTCCGTCGCAAAGCGCGACCCCTGCGCGTAGCTGGACACGAACACGGACATCTCGTCGGGAATGCCCGCAGGCGGCTCCTCCGCATCGGCGCCTTCGGGTGCGGCAGATCCATCGGGGTCGCCTGCCGGCAACCCCGCGTCTTCGTCTCGAGAATCCGGCGCGGCAACCAGCCAGTCGACGGAATCGGCGGGAACGAGCGCATCTTTCGCCTCGTCGTAAACGTAGAGCCCCGAATCTATCTGCCTACCGTTGTAATACACGTTGCTGGCGACGAGGGAGAACACGTAAGCCAGGAGAAAGGAGACGGCAAGCGAGCTCGCCACGCCGATGATGGCGTACACGATGAACGCACGACGCACCGAGCAGGTGCGTATACGCGCACGGAACGTCTTAACGGGATGCCTCAGGCTTTCGAGGAGACTCACGCGCGCCACGTATACCCCACGCCCCACACGGTCGAAACGTACTCCCCCTCAGCGCCCGCCTCCGAAAGGGCGCGACGCAGGCGGCGCACATGCTCGGTCACCACCGAGGAGTCGCCCGGTTCGCCCCATACGCTCTCGTAGATCATGTCCTTGTCGAACACCTGCCCGGGATGCTTCGCCAAAAGCGCGCAGATCTCGTAATCCTTGCGAGCCAACGAGACCCTCTCGCCGTTGACGAGAATCAACTTCGCGGCGAAATCGATGGAGAGCACGTCATCGACGCGCACCAAAATAGGAGATCGTGCGCGCTCCTCCCGCGCGAGCTGGGCGCGCAAACGCGCCCCGAGCACCTCGAGCGAAAACGGCTTGGTCACGTAATCGTCGGCGCCGACCGCGAAACCGTCGATCTCGTCTGCCGTCTCCACCTTCGCCGTGAGGAAGATGATGGGGCAGCCCGTGGTCTCCCGCAGCTGCTCGCACACCGACAATCCCTCGATATCAGGCAACCCCCTATCGAGGATAATCGCGTCGGGCTTTCGTTTCGCCTGCTCAAGAGCTCGTTTCCCCGTCGACGCCGTCATGACCAGATAACCTGACATCTCAAGATAGGCTTTCAGCATGTCGACGATATCGGGCTCGTCGTCGACGACGAGCACCGTACGCTTCTCTTTCCCCGAGCCTGAGCCCACGTAAACCCCCGCACCTCAAAAGCGATTCGAATCATGTCGCCGCCCGCAAACAACCGCACGGGCGGCGAAGCCCGAACCCACGATACCGGGAGATTATCAACTTTTCATCACATCGGGATGACGCATCGCCTCCAAGGCCGCGGCACCGACGGCGCGCGCAACGAACCGCTCGGCGCAAACGCACCGAGACAATGCGATGCGCCCAAAACGCACGTCGGACGGCCCCGTGCCTCGCGCCGTCCGCCGCCCATCTGCGCGACAATTCAAGAGTTTTCGATTTTTATCAAAATCGCGCGCACATTTCGCATGAGCCGTTCGTCGTTGTAGGCAGGAGGTGAGAAAAGCTTGGAGACCGAAAAAACCGCGCTCGACGAAACCGAAGCGTTGCGCGTCATCGAGGAATGCTACGCAGACGTGCTCGCATACTGCAGACGCCACGCGAAAAGCCGCGAGGAAGCCGAGGAGATCACCCAGGAGGCGTTTCTGCGCTTCGTCGCGAATCAGCCGCGCGAGGGCGCGCCGAAAAAGCCGACGGCCTACCTGATCACCATCGCGCGCAACCTCTGCATCGACGCGGCGCGCCGCAAAGGCGTGATGACGTTCGTTCCGATCAGCGAGGCGGCCGAGCCCGAGACGAGCGACGACTACCCCTCGGAGATGCAATCGGTGCTCGAAGCGCTTGACGATCGCGAGCGCGAGGCGATCGAGCTGAGATACGACCAGGGGCTTGGCATCGGAGATATCGCCACGATCATGGGCGTATCCCGGTTTGCGGTCAACAGGCTCATCAAAAAGGCGCTCGCCCAATTGCGGCGCGAAATAACCTCCGTCAACGACGAAAGGCAGCACCGATGACGCCGAAAGCAAGCAGACGGGTAAACGAAGAGAACGTCGAGCGCATGCTCGAATCGTATTTCCGCGCGACGAGACCAGCCGTTGACGATGAGGGCAAAGCCCGGGTTGCCCACGCGGTCGCACAGGCTTGCCGCGCCGAGCGAGTCGCAGGCGACGTTCGCGAGGGCAGCGCGAAAACGTCCGTGCGTCCGTTCGCCGCGCTCTCCCTCGTCGCGTCCCAAGCGCGCTTCATGGGACCGCGCCCCTGGGCGCTGCAACTTGCCATCGCGGGCCTCGTCGCGCTCGCGTACGCGCTCAGTGAGCCCACGCTGGCCACGGGATCGCTCATCTGCCTCGCCGGCGCCGCCATCGCCGCCTGCGGCATTCCCGACGTGGTTTCAAGCCGAGCCTGCGGCATGATCGAGCTCGAGCGGTCATGCCGTCACTCCGCGTCGGAGGTTGCGACAGCGCGATGCGTCGTGCTCGCCTTCTCCAACGCGCTCACCCTTGCCTGCGTCACGCTGACGGCAGCAGGCGCGCTCCCAAGCGGCGCGGTCGGCAGCATGCTGCACGCCATCGCACCGTACCTGATCACCGTCGGCGGCTGCCTGCTCGCGGCTCGAAAAACAACGGGGACCACCGCCGCCCTCACCGCGGCCGCCTGGGCGGCAATCGTCACGTTCGGATCGTACGAGCTCGCCGTCCGCCTGCCGGGCGTGTTCGAGCAGACGGCGGCTTGGCTTTGGGCGCTCGCCGCGCTCGCGGCGGCGCTCTGGTGCGCAGGGCAGCTGCGCGCTTGGCTTCGCGAGGCGGCGACATCCCCGAACGTGCTCGCCCCGGCTTCCTCCCCGTTCAACTAACCACAGCCGAAACGCCCGAAGAATGGAGGGCAACCATGATTTTGCAACTTGATCACCTCGCGAAACGCTTCGACGAGAGAGTCGCCGTGAACGACGTGTCGGCGGAGTTCACCCCCGGCGTCTACGGATTGCTCGGCGCGAACGGCGCGGGAAAGACCACGCTCATGCGCATGATATGCGACGTGCTGCGCCCCGACGGGGGCGACATTCTCCTCAACGGGCAGAGCACGCGCTCGTTGGGAGAGCGCTACCGCGACATCCTAGGATACCTGCCCCAGGACTTCGGTTATTACCCCGACTTCACCGCCATGGACTTCATGCTCTACATGGCCTCGCTCAAAGGACTCGGCAAGCGGGATGCGCGCGCACGTTGCTCGGCGCTGCTTGAAGAAGTGGGGCTCGCCGATGCGACGCGACGTAAAATCCGCACGTTCTCGGGCGGCATGAAGCAGCGCCTGGGAATAGCCCAAGCGGTCATCAACGATCCGGCGGTTCTCGTTCTCGACGAGCCGACCGCAGGCCTCGACCCGAAAGAACGCGTGAGGTTCCGCAACCTCATATCGAGCTTCTCGCAAGACAAGATCGTCATCCTGTCGACGCACATCGTCTCCGACGTCGAATACATCGCCGACGACATCCTCATCATGAAGGCAGGTGCCTTACTGCTGCGCGGCGCGCCCGACGCCGTGGTCTCGAGCATCGACGGGAAGGTATGGGAGTGCCACGTCGACACACGCGAGGCCGACGCCATGGCGGCGCGCCTTTGCGTGAGCAACGTCCACTACGCCGACACGGGGCGCGCCGTGGTGCGCGTCATAGCGGAGGAGCGCCCCCGATCCGACGCGCAGCAGGTGCCGCCGACGCTCGAGGACCTCTACTTGCACCTGTTCAACGACCAAGTCGCAGCCGGCCCCGCTGTCGAGCCCACCCGGAAAGCAAGGAGGTAAGCCATGCTCGAACTACTCAAATACGAGCTGAAGAAGATCGTCATGAGGAAATCGGCGCGCTATACGTGCCTTGCGGTCCTCGTCGCGCTTTGCGGCATCATGGCGCTCAACGTCGTCCAGACGAAGACGACGAACAACACCGGCGAGGTTTTAAGCGGCTTCGACGCCATCCACTACCGTCAGGATTCGGCGGCGGCTCACGAGGGAACGCTCACCGACGAGCGCATCTCGCAAGAGCTTGAAAGCTACTACAACGTCACGTTCGAGAAGATCGACCCCGAAGAGCTCGCCCAGATGAGCGGCTCGGCGGCCTATGACACGATCACCCGGCTCTACGACGAGCAAACCGTGCAGTTCATCTACGACGACTACTTCTCGTGGCTCATCCGACCCTGGGCGCCGTATCCGGGAATGGAGCCCACGCAGGTTTCCGCCTTCATCGGAGCCCATCCCGACACCACGCTCGAAGAGGCGCTCGCAAGCCTCGCACAGCGGACGCTCGATGCGAACATGCAGGGCGCATGGACCTACAGCGACTCCGAAAGAGCGTTTTGGACGGCCAAGCAGGCCGAGGTGACGCATCCTCTTTCATACGGGTACGCCGGCGGATGGAGCAACATCATCGATTGCATCGCTTTCGTCTCGTTCGCCATCCTCGCCGTCTGCGTGGCGCTCGCCCCCGTGTTCGCAGGCGAGTACGCGGACCGCACCGACAGCGTGCTCCTCTCCTCCCGCTACGGAAGGACGCGCCTGCTCACGGCGAAGATCCTGGCATCGCTTCTGTTCGCGGCCGGCTACTTCGCCCTGTGCGCTCTCATCATCTGCGGCGTGTCGCTTGCCGCCTACGGCGCCGGCGGGGCGGACCTGCCGATTCAGGTGCTCGCGATGGGATCACCCTACGATATCACCGTCTCCCAAGCGGCGCTGATATCCGTCGGGCTGGCGTTTCTCATGACCATGGGATTTGCAGGGCTGACGCTGCTGCTCTCCTCGCGCCTGCGCTCGATGCTGGCCGTCTTCGTCATCGACGCGGCGCTCGTGCTGGTGACGGGCATGATCCCCACGGGAGGCATCGGCATTCTGCAGCATATCCTGTACCTTTTCCCCACATCGCTTTCCGCACCCGCCCTGTTCTGGTCCTATATGTCCTATCCCGTAGGCGGCTTCGCGACCGACGTGATCGGCGCCATCGCAATGCTCTACCTTTCCCCGGTCGTCGTCTGCGTCCCGCTGGCCGCCGTCTCCTTCAGGCGGCATCAGGTGGCGTAGCAACACCTGAGAAACAGGCGGAAACCTTCTGTCAACGGGCGGCGCGCACCCGACGCGCCGCCCCCTCGCAATGCGCACCCGGCGCGCCGTCATCCCGCAGCGTCCGCCGCCCTGCCCCTCCCCCGCGCCGCCATCCCCCCAATGTTCGCCGTCCGCGCCGCCCCCCCTTCGACCTCCTCCGGCATTTGACGAGACCCCCCATGTGGCGTATCGTTCGCCCCGCGATTCAACGCGGCAGCGCATTCGGCGCCGCGAATCGCATCGTATCTGCCGCAAGAAGGAAAAGGACCCCCCATGCTGACCGAACAGCGCCTGTTCCTCGACTTGCTGGGCTCGCGTAAGACCCAGTTCGTCATCCCCGTGTTCCAACGCGTTTATTCCTGGAACACCAATCAGTGCGACGAGCTGTGGATGGACATCATCCGCTCCGGCCGCACGAAAAACGTCCATTTCGTCGGGACGCTCCTCTACTCGCAAGAGCCCGACGAGGGAGACGGCGTCACCCGCTTCGCCATCATCGACGGGCAGCAACGCACCTCCACCCTCACGCTCCTCATCGCGGCGTTCGCACGCCGCCTGCGCGAAACCGGCGCCACCGTCGGCTATGTCGACGCCGATTTCGTCGAACAGAACTTCCTGCGCGTCGAGAGCGACCACAAGCTCGTCCTCTCGCGCACCGATCGCGACACGCTGTTCTCGCTCATCGACGGCACGCCGAGGCCCGAACGCGTTTCCGAGCGCATCGTGGAGAACTACGAGCACTTCTACGAGAAGATGCTGAATGATGACTACGATCCCGCGCTTTTATGGGAGGGCATGCAGCATCTTCTGCTGATATCGGCAAACCTCGTCGGCGAGGACCGTCCTCAGCTCATCTTCGAAGCGCTCAACTCGCGCGGCACGCCGCTGACCACGGGGGACCTGGTGCGCAATTACCTGCTCATCTCCGAAAACCGCGCCGAGCAGGAGCGTTTGTACAACGAGTATTGGAGGCCCATCGAGCTGATGTTCGGCGACGATCCCGAGTCCGCCAAGCTCAACGCCGGCATCCGCGCATGGCTGACCGTCCGCTTCGTCAAGGTGAAGATCCACGACAAGGGCGAGACCTACAGCGTGTTCAAAACCTACGTCGAGGACGAATACGAAGGGCCTATCGAGGACCTGCTCATCGAGCTGCGCGACTTCTGCCTGATGTGGTCCGAGAACTACAAAACCCATGACATCATGTCAGGATCGAAGGAGTTCCGCAGCTGGGATTGGGCACGCGGCAAGCGCACCACGCTGGTTCCGCCGCGCGACAGCCCGGGCGGCTTCTAGGCGCGGGAGCAAGGCGCCCTCCTTAACGAGTCGGGCGGTCGGAAGGTGCGAACCCCGGCCGCCTTGATTTATGCGCTCGCACGCCGACCCCTCGGGGACGGATCGCGAGCAGGATTCTCGGAAAAAGCGAGCAGCCGGACAGCTGGGCAGAGAGTTTCCCGGCAGCTCGCCCCATTCGCACACTCTTCAGCCGATAAGGGACGATTACGGGACACCCCTCCGCTCATCTGCTACAATGCAGCATGTTTACCTGAACAGAAACGTCACGAGGTGGTGAGCGCCGATGGCACAACCTGGCAAAGCGAAGGCGAAGATTCTCTACCTGCTGAAAATCCTCCAAGAGGAAACCGATGCCGAGCACGGCCTGAGCATGTCCCAGCTCATCGGGCGTCTTGCGGAATACGGCGTCAGCGCCGAGCGCAAGAGCATCTACGCAGACATCAAGGTACTGCGCGCGTTCGACATCGACGTGAAGACCTACCAGCGCAACCCCGTCGAATACGCCATCGACAAGCACGGGTTCACGTTAAACGAGCTCATGCTGCTTGTCGACGCGGTGCAATCATGTCGAGCCGTAACCGACAAACAGGCGCAAAGCCTCATCACCAACATCAAGACGCTTGCGAGCAACGCCGAGCGCGCGAAGCTCGATCGCCTCATCCACGTCGTCGGACGCATCGGTTCGAACTCCGAGAGCGTGCTCGGTGCGGTCGACCTCATCCATGAGGCAATGCGCAACTCCTGCAAAATCGGCTTCTCCTACAGCAAGCGCGGGCCCGACGGGAAGCGGCTCGTCTCCGACGAGGACGGCAAGCACATCGTCACGCCCCTATCGATAACCTATGACGACGGTTTCTACTACCTCACCGCCTGGAACGAGGAGATCGAGGACATCCGCGAGTACCGCCTCGATCGCATGACGCGCCTGTGCAATCTCGAGGAAGAGCCCGCGACCAAAAACGACCGCATCCGCAAGCACCGCAACGAATGCGGCAACGCGACCGCCTTCGGCCGCTTCATCGGCAACGAGGCCATGGTCACGCTCGCCGTCGCCGAGGACAAAGCCGAGATCATCTTCGATCGCTTCGGGAAGAGCACCACCTTCTCCCCGGTCGAGAACGGCGAGGCGAAAGCCCATGTGAAGGTGTGCGTGAGCGATCAGTTCTTCGGCTGGGTGGCAGGTATGAACAAACAGGTGCGCATCGTCGGCCCGAGCAAGATCGTCAAGCAATACCGAGCCTACCTCGAAAACCTCCTCGAGGATTAAAGCTCGATAACGCCTCCGCGCGCATCTTCTGCAGCCGTCGGTGACGCGACGAATCGACGCCTCACCGACGGCCCATCCGTCTCAAGACGAACCTCGAGACTTTCGAAGTCAAGTTCAATCGCATTAGACGCCGCGCATTCAGCGCGATCGAGACGGCAGCCTACGGCCTCGGAGAAATCACCCGTCCGCATCCACGCGTAGCATGTTCGCTCATTCTCGCCATCGCGCTCATCGTCTTCGAAAGCACCCTTCATCGGCGCCGCCACGTCAAGCGAGCCGCACCACAGCGAGAAAGACTCTTCCGTATCAGCGGAAAAAACCGCATCGAAATCCTCGAAGCGCAGAAGCAGCGGAGACGAGGCCGCCTCGCAGTCGTCCCAACATTCCCAAACGACGAACGCGTCAACTAAGTATTGCCCGATCAGCGCATCAAGCGACGAGAGATCGCCGCCGCGAAAAGACGCGCTGAGGACCATTGCCCCGTCAGCGTCGAGCACAGGTCCCGGTCGCGCGGCTTTCAGCGACAATTCCAACGCGCGCCCGCAAATCTCATCAAGGGGGGCCGTCTGGGCACCGCCGAAAAACGGTTGCGACACAGTGGCCGTCGCGCACGAACGCGCCTTCTCCGCAGAAGCCGCCCGAGCGCTCTGGGAAGATGGTCGCCCCTTTTCGTACCCAAAACAGCCGGCATCGGGAACGCACGAGGAATCGTTTGTGTTGCCGTACAGAAAATGCATGCCGCAATCCGTCATGCGAACCCTCCTATCTCTTATCGGTTGCTCGCATTCTACGCCACGCAACGTCTCGCGAAGTCCCTCGTATGGGACAGGCGAGGGTTTTTCATCCGACCGCATCACCTGCTCCCCGCCAGGCGCTCCTCCTTCGCAGCGGCGTTGCGTTTGCGGTTGCGCAGGTTCGCCACGGTATCTTCCATGCCATGGGGAGCGTAATCGAGCGCATCGAGATCCTCGGGCAGATACTGCGCCAAACCGATGAGGTCCTCAGGGATGAAATCGACGGGGCAGGCGCCCACCGCAGCATGAAGCGCAAGCACACGCGCACCCTTCGCCACCAGCTTCTCCTCGTAGGCGCTCGGGACAAGATCCTCGCAGGAAGCGGCGAAGCCCCCACCGCGCATGTCGCGCGTCATCTGCACGACCTCGTACCCCGCGCGATCGAGTTGCTCGAGCGTGAAGTCGAACAACGGCTGGCTGTCGGTTTTCAGCTGAATCCTCCCGTCGGGAGCCAGGAGGTCGCGATACTCCATAAGACGCGCGGAGCTGGTGACGCGACTTGCCGCCTCCTTCTTCCGGGGAAACGGCGTGGGGAAGTTCACGTGCAAAACGTCTATCTCACCCGGGGCGAACAGCTCGCGCAAGCTGCGCGCCTCGTCGAACACGACAAGCGCGTTACCCGCCCGGGCGGAGCCGATGCGCTCGAGCGCAAACGAGACGCAGGTTCTGTCGTTGTCGATGCCGACGAACGCATCACCCGGCAGCGCTTGCGCGACACGCGAGATCCATAAACCCTTCCCGCACCCCAAATCGACGTGCAGCCTCGCATCGGGACGTCCGAAACGCCGCCGCCACAAGCCGCGCAGCGAAGAAGGATCGGCGACCAGGAAGTCAGCATAGGTTTTCAGACGCTCCTCGACGAGCTTCGACTTGCGCACGTGCGGCACTGCGTTCTCCTCAAATCACATGAAACGGCGGCAAAAACGGTCCGACTATTGTATATCCCGCGTCAGGTGCGCAAGGTCGAAGTCGATAGCGCATGATGAGCGGTGCCACAAGGAGGGCGAGCCGGCTTCCGCGAGGGTGCAGCGAGGTCCCTACAAGGCACCTTCACCCGACGTGCGCGCGCTCCATCCGAGCTTTCTCCCGAACAGCACCGCCATCACCGCGACCGCCGTCGGGTACAGATAGCAGAAGAATGCGAACGGGGGGTACTCGATGCACGAGACGCCCAGGATGGTGACCATGTAGATGGAGCATGTGTTCCATGGAACGAGAACCGAGGTGATGCCGGCGCTCGAGTTGACGATGTTGCTCCACACCTCCCCCGCCGCGCCATGCTTCGCCAACGCGCCACCGTACATCTTGCTCGACATGGCGATGGAGGGGTATTGGTCGGGCATGAGGATGTTGAACGCCGCGCCGCTTCCCACCGTCGCCACGGCAAGCGTGCTGAAGCTTCTCAATCGCGACGTTATGGGCTCGACCAGGGACTGGATCAAGCCCGTGTGCTGCATGATGCCCACATACGCCATGACCAAGATGACGATGGAGATGGTGGGAAGCATCTCCACGATGCCGCCGGTGGAAAGCAGCTCATCGAGCATCGTGAAGCCCGTTGCCGACACAACACCCGAGTTCGCCGCCTCGATGGCAACGCCCGGATGAGCGCCCTGCAAGACGACCGCCTCGACGAGCGCAAGAAGCACGCCGAGCAGAAACGACGGAATCGCCGGAACCTGCACGGCAATGCAGACGATCATCACGAACAGGGGGATGAGGGTGAGAGGCCCTATCGCATACGATTGATCGAGCGCGAACAGGAGCTCCTCGACGCGGCTGGCGCCCGCCTCGGTCATCCCCGCGCCCAGCGAGTTGCCGATGAGGAAGTACAAACCCGTGCTGATAAGACACACCGCCACGACGAGGGGAAGGAAGCGCTTGCACAGGCTGAACACGCTCACGTTCGCAAGCGCCGCGCACAGCACCGGCCCGTCGGTCAAAGGCGAGGCGATCTCGCTCACGTAGGCGCCGGCGATGATGGCACCCGCCGCCATGCCGAGCGGAATATCAAGCGCTGCCGCAATGCCCATGAAGGCGATGCCGATGGTGCCCGCCGCGCCCCAAGACCCCAGCACAATGCCTACCAGAAGCGTGCCCAGGAAGGCGATCGGGAGGAACAGCTGCGGGCTGATGACGCTCATGCCGTAGTAGATGAGCGTGGGCACCGTGCCCGACACGATCCAAGCGCCCACCAGCATGCCGATGCACATGAGGATGAGCACCGCCTCCATGGCGTCGAGGATGCCGCGCATCATGAAATCGACGACCTCATCCCAGCGAAAGCCCAGATACATCGCGATACCCGCCGCTATCGCGCACCCGATGACCATGGGGATCTGCGGCTCGGTGCCGAGCCCCACCACGCAGCCGAACATCGCCACGGCGAGTAAACCGAAAGCCAGCACACCATGCCTGAACTTTATCTCTTTCCTTGCAGGATCCTTCGTCTTCTCTTCCACTTCATGCCCTTCCGCAAAAAGGGGAAGGCCGCCGATGAGGCCCTCCCCCGGTATCGAAACACGCGCCTGCGCGCTTTGCCGGCCAGCCCGCATACCTTGCCTGCCGTCGGCTCGCATGCTTCACCCGCAACCAACCTGCGAGCTTCGCCGGCCAGCCCAAGCGCTTACGTCAACCAGCCCGCGCGCCTCATCCGCCGGCCGCTCGCGCGCTTTGCCGGCAGGCCCAAGCGCCGCCGCCAACCGTACCATATAAAGAAGGGAACCGCGAACCCTCCTTGAACGGCAATGGCAAATCCATCTCAGATGGAGGAAAATGAGATGAAACGCGATGCGGCCGATCCAAAACGAGACTCAAAACCCCGAGTTCAGCGTCCGCTTCGCCAGCGCGACGAAAGGGCCGTCATGAAGATAACCGTGCTCATCGACAACAACGCCAACGAAGGGCTTAAAGCCGAATGGGGGCTTTCCCTGCTCATCGAGCACGAAGGCGCCGTCTATCTAGCGGACACGGGGGCAACCGACGCGTTCGCCGAAAACGCCGCCGCGCTGGGCATCGATCTGTCCACCGTCGACGCCTGCGTGCTCAGCCACGCCCACTTCGACCACGCGGGCGGACTGCGCTCGTTCTTCGCGCGAAACCGCCGAGCTCCCGTCTTCGTGGCGAAGGCGACGGAGGAAAACTGCTGGTCGGCGACTAAAGGGGAGCTCGAGTACATCGGCATCGAGCGGGGGCTTCTCGAGCAGCATCGCGACCGATTCGTTCGAAACGAAGGCGTAACCTCGATCGGGCCCGGCGCATGGACGCTCGAGCATTCGACGCCGGGGCTTCTCGGCGTGGGCGAGGCGCAGAAAATGCTGGTGAAGCACGGCGAGAAACTGAGCGCCGACGATTTCGCCCACGAGCACTCCCTCGTGCTCGCCGAGGGGACCGACATCGTCGTCGTTTCCGGCTGCTCGCACGCAGGCGCTGCGGCCATCATCGAGGAAGCACGCCGGGCCTTCCCCGGCAAACGCGTGAAAGCCATCGTCGGCGGGCTTCACCTGTACGACAGAAGCGAAGACGAGGTCGTGGCCTTCGCGCACGACCTTGATGAATCGGGGATCGAGCTCGTGCTGACCGGGCACTGCACGGGCGAAGCGGTAAGCACGCTCGCCCGGGTGCTCGGCCCACGCGTGTCGGCGTTCAGGTCGGGAGACGTGCACGTCATCTAGCCCGCGCACCGCCAAAAAAACGCGCATCCCGCGCCTGAAACGAACGCCCCGAAACGGAGGAAGCATGGAGCCGAGCACCTACACCGAAGCGAACTTCGCACGACTTGTCCCCCACCCCGGGGCCGAGGACAACAAGTACTCTCGAGGAATCGTGCACATCGTAGGCGGAAGCGGAGCCTACCCCGGCGCCGCAGCGCTGGCGGCGCGGGCGGCGCAGCGTTCGGGCGCCGGGTACACGCAGGTGTGGAGCGCACCCGACGCCGTTCACGATGTGCTCGCGGGACGCCCCTCGCTCGTCGTGCGCCCGTGGGACTCCCTTGATCTTGCAAGAGCGCTTCGCCGTGACGCCTCGCGCAACGCCGCCGTGCTCGTGGGACCCGGCACCGATGGAAGCGACGTCGTCACGCGCGATCTGCTCGAGATCGCGCTGGACTCCCGCCTCCCCACCGTCGTGGACGCAGGGGCTCTCGGCGCGCTCGCGGCCCTCGCAGCCGAAAGATCGCCGCAGCAGCTTGACGCCCGCCTCGGCAACAACGCCCCCCTCGTGCTGACTCCCCATGCGGGCGAAGCGCGCAGGCTATGCGAGGGCATCGGCGAGAACCCGGGGTCTGCAAGCGACATCGCCGAGGTGCTGGCGCGCGCCTACCACGCCATCGTCGCGCTCAAAGGGCCCGATACGCTGATCGTCGGCGACAGACGACACTACCTCATGCGAGAGGGAACGTCTGCGCTGGCGAAGGCGGGCACGGGCGACGTGCTGGCGGGCATCGTAGCGGCGCTGCTCGCGCAAGGCCTCGACGCCTTCGACGCGGCGGCCCTCGGCACGCTGCTCCACGCACGAGCGGGCTCATGCGCGGCGGAAAAACTCACCGACGTCAGCGTCATCCCCGAAGACGTGATCGCGTTCATCCCCGAAGCCATACGGAAAACGCGCTGACGCCGCGCGCCTGCAGGCACGTGGCGCAAGACGGCGCAAACGAAATCGCAGGTCTATAATCGTTTGAGCAGGCAAACATCGAGAGATCGGATGAGCATGCGAAACGACCCTCCAAGCGACCCCATCGTCATACTCGGGTTCGGCCCTGCCGCCATGAGCGCCATCGACGCGCTGCGCGGCGCGGGCTACGCAGGTGAAATCGTCGTCATCACCGACGGCGAAGCGCTGCCCTCGAGCCCCGTCCTCACCTCCTACCACGCCGCAGGCGCAATCGGGCGCGAGAACTGCTTTCTCTGGCATGAGCGAGACGTCGAGGCGCGCGACCTTACCGTGGTACCGCACGAAACCATCGCCCACCTCGATGCCGCACGGCGCACGATCGCAGGCGGAAGCGGGCGCACCTGGCGCTTCTCCACGTGCCTCATCGCGACGGGATCGACCCCTCGCGCCAGCAGCGCAGGCCCGCTCGGCGCATGCGACCCGCTAACGCTGCGCACCATCGGCGACGCCGAAGCATTCGCCACCGCGCTCGAAAACGCGGAAGACGCGCACGTGCTGGTATCGGGAACCTCCATGGTGGCGCTCAAAGCCGCCGAAACCTGCCTTAAGCGCCGCGCACACGTCACCATGCTCGGGCGCAGCACGCACATTCTGAGGAAAGCGGCTCACCCGTCCGCCGCCGCTCGCATGGAACGCCTGATCGCCGACCAGGGCGTGGACCTCGCGCTCGGGCGAAAGGTCGCCTCCGCACAGCGGCTCGACGGCGGCGGCCTAAGCGTCCTCCTCGAAGGAGACGGGCTGCCGCGGACGTTCAGCACCGCGCTCGTCGCGCACGGTATGACGCCCAGCATCGGATTCATCGCCGAGGGCTCGCTCGAAATCGACCGCGGCATCGTGGTCGATCGCCTCATGCAAACCAGCGTCCCCGGCATCTTCGCCGCAGGAGACGTCACGCAAGCTCCCTGCCTGACGGGCGGTTCGGGCATCGCAGGGCTTTGGGCCGAAGCGCGAGCGATGGGCGCCGCAGCGGGCGCAAGCATGGCCGCGTATCTCGACTGCCCGATTGACGATCCCGAGGATCGCGCGTACCCGGGTTTCCTGCCCTCGAACACCATCCGCGTCGGGCGCGCGCTGTTCGCCTCGGCAGGGCGCATCCCCGAAGACGCACCGCTCGGCAACGACGCCGAGAGCGAGATCTTCCTCGAGCAGACCGAAGCGAGCGGCGCATACACGCTAAAGGCCTACGAGCAGCGTGGAAGCGAGCCCATGCTCGTAGGTTTCAACATGGTCGCGCTCGCCGACGAACGAGGATTGTTCAGTCCGGCAGTCGACGCCATAGGAAAAATTCGCGCGGAGATCTTCCGCAACGCGCTTTAACAGACGCCGCCGATACGGCGGAAACCAACGAAAAACGAAAGGAACGAGCGAAGGAGACCGACATGGACGAGCTGAAACTCAGGGAAAAGGGCAAGGTTCCCGGCCCCGAAACAGGAATCGAGGTGAGGAAATCCATCTGCACCATCTGCGATCCCATGACGCAATGCTGCCTCGATTTGTTCGTCAAGGACGGCGAGATCATCCGCGTGGAGGGCTCGAAGGAAGCGCCTCACTCTCATGGCACGCTCTGCGCGAAGGGCGCGGCGACCCGCCAGTACGTCTACAGCGAAGAACGCGTGAAGACCCCGCTGCGCCGCGTCGGCGAGCGCGGCGAGGGCGCGTTCGAACGCATCAGCTGGGACGAGGCGCTCGACGAGATCGCGGACAGGCTCAACGCCATCAAAGCCGAGCACGGCGCGGAGTCGGTCATCTTCTTCGCAGGCTACCCCAAGCATTTCCGCGCGTTCCTGCAACGCCTGTCCATCGACTTCGGCTCACCGAACTACTGCACCGAATCGAGCACCTGCTCCACCGCCACCATCATGGCGCAAAAGCTCACCTACGGAGCGCCCGCCGCAGCCGATATGAAGACCTCGCGGTGCTGCATGCTGTGGGCATGCAACCCCGCCGCCGCGAAAACGCTCAACATGAAAAGCATCAACAGACGTCGCGCCGAGGGCATGAAGCTCGTCGTGGTCGATCCGCGCGTCACTTACATGGCGAGCCACTGCGATATCCACCTTCAGCTGCGCCCCGGCACCGATGGTGCGCTGGCGCTCGCCATGGCCAACGTCATCATCTCCGAGAACCTCTACGACCGCGCGTTCGTCGCCGAATGGACCCATGGGTTCGACCGCTTCGCCGAACTTGCCGCCGAGATGCCGCCCGAACGCGCCGAGCGCATCACCGGCGTCGACGCCGCCCTCATCCGCGAAGCCGCACGCCTGTACGCCACCTCAAAACCTGCCAGCATCCTCACGAGCGCCGCGCCCGTGGTTCATCACACCAACGGCGTGCAGAACTACCGTGCGGTGTTCTGCCTGATCGGCTTGACCGGCAACATCGACATCCACGGCGGCAACATGATGAACCCGCCCTCGGTGGTTCACATGGTCGGCGGCTTCCCCTCGCGCGAAGGCGCGTTCACGCGGGCTTCCGAGCTGGACACCCTGCCCGAACGCATCGGCGGCACGCGATTCCCCGTGTGGAACCGCCTCGTCACGCAAGCGCAAGCGTGCGACATCCCACGGCAGATCGAAACGCAGCAGCCCTATCCGCTGAAAGCGGCGTTTTGCATGGGTCTCAACTACCGCATGTTCCCCGACTCGCAAGGCTTCCTCGAGGCGCTATGCAAACTCGACTTCATCGTCGATGTCGATCTGTTCCTCACCGACAGCGCGAAATACGCCGACATCGTGCTGCCCGCATGCTCGTCGGTCGAGCGCAGCGAGCTACGCTGCTGGCCCGCGGGCTACGTCATGCTGTCCCAGCCAGCCATCGAGCCGGTCGGCGAAGCGCGCTCGGACTTCGACATCATCTGCGAGCTGTCGAAGCGTCTCGGTCTTGACGACGCGTTGCTCGAATCGGGCTTCGAGGCGTGCATCGACTGGATGCTCGAGCCAAGCGAGCTTACCGTCGAGGAGCTGAAGAAGCACCCGGGCGGCATGTGGGTGCCCAACCCGCAATTCGCCCCTGAACGCAAATACCTCACGCGCGGGTTCGCCACGCCCTCGGGCAAGCTGGAGTTCGCCTCCGAGGTTCTGGCGCAAACCGAAGGCGCAGGCTTCGAGGAGCTGCCCTCCTACCGAGAGCCCGTGCTCAGCCCCGCGTCCGCGCCCGACATAGCCGCCGAATTCCCGCTCGTCCTCAGCATCGGCGCCCGCAAGCCCATGTTTCAGCACAGCAGGATGTTCCGCGTGCCCTGGATTCGCCAGTTCGCGACCGATCCCACATGCGACATCAACCCCGCCGACGCAGCTCGCGCGCACATCGTCGAGGGCAGCGCCGTCGACATTACCACGCCGTACGGCAGCGTAAGCATGAAGGCGCATCTGACCGACACCGTGCGCGAAGGCGATGTTCACCTGTACCACGATTGGCCCGAGGCAAACGGAAACGACCTTATGGCGGGCGACTACCTCGACCCCATCTCGGGCTTCCCCGGATACCGCTCGATGCTCTGCAAAGTCACGCCCTCGAACGCCGAGAGAAAGGAGGCGTAAACCATGACCGGCAAAAACCGCAAGTCCATCATCTTCAAATCGGAACTGTGCATCGGATGCTACTCGTGCGTGGTTTCGTGCATGGATCAAAACGACCTCGATACCGTCAGGGACGCCCTCTCGTGGCGCCGCATAGAGCATATCCCCGAACGGGGCGAACGCGCGGGCGAGGTGAACGTATCCATCGCCTGCATGCAATGCGAGGACGCCGCATGCATCGGCGCATGTCCTGCGGGAGCCATCGTTCGCGACGCTGCGACCGGCAACGTCATCGTGCGCAAGAGCCTGTGCATCGGCTGCCACGCCTGCGCGATGGCCTGCCCCTTCGGCGCACCTCGCTTCGGAAGCGACGGAAAGATGCAGAAATGCGACGGCTGCTACGCCCGCACGCAATTCGGACTCGAGCCCGCCTGCGTTCGCAACTGCCCCACCGGCGCGCTTTCGTTCGAAGGTGCCAACGAAGCCATGGAGGCGAAGGCCGCAGCCGCAGCCCGTGCGTTGGCATAAGCCGAAGGCGACCCGGCGCGTTCTAACCCAAACCGCCCATGCGCCCCGTATTCCCCCGAATGCGGGGCGCCGCCGTCTTACGCCGTCTTGTCCACCATGTACAACCCGACGCGCACCTGATTCCAAGTGTCCGCCTTGGAATCGACCTTGAGGATCCGGCATTCCACCACGTCGTGATGGCCGAAACGCAGCAGCTGGGCGATCATCGCGTTATTGGCCCGAGGCACGTACCCGATCTTCACGTCCTTGCGATAGATGGCGACCGCGTTCGGATCATGTCGGTTTCGAGGCTCCGCGACCAGGCGAAGTTTCTTGCCGGGCTTGAGTTTATCCAGCACGGTCGCGCCGTCCCAATAGCGCATTCCCGCAACATTGAAGTCGTCCATATAGCGTGATTGAGCCGCCATGGTTTCTCCCCTCATCGCTTCGTTTCCTCATGCAAGCGATGGTACAGCCGAACGAGGTCGCCGCGTGTCCATGAAACGGGACATTTCTTGGTTTTCTCGACGCAGCCACCGTGGAGCAAAAAACTAATCAGCTTGTCCGCTTTCACGTACATTCTCATTGGAGCGAACAAGGTACAGTCCTCCCATGGGCGAAATGCGGGCAAGCACCCGAAAAGCCCCGAAGTCGCAACAGGAGGAGCAACATGGCCGAAAACGAGCACCAGACGCAGGCAGGGAGCGCAACACGCCGAGACACCGACGCGCCGACGCCCGGCAACCCCTTCCCCACAAGCGACATCGCAGCCGATACGAGCGATCTCCCCCGCCTTCTCGCGCAAGCGCGAGACAGGCTCGCCGACCTCCTTTTCGAGATCGATCACATCGAGCTTCAGGTCAACCCGCGCATCCTGCAGGATTACAACGTGAAGATCGCCTGCTTCGAAAACGATCTTCTCAAGGTCGAAATCGAGGCACGACGAGCCAAGCGAAAGCTCGCCCTCGCGCAAGCGCAGGTCAACAGAGGGCAAAGCGTCGCAGATCAGGCCATCGAGGAACAACTCGAAGGAGAGTTCGCAGAATGGGAGGCACAGCTGAACGTGCACGTCCAAGACTATCTCGACGCGCTCAGCAACCGCGCGGCCTCCCATGCAATGAACGAACGCGACGCTCGCGAGCTGAAGAGGCTGCACCGCACGCTCATCAAGCGCCTCCATCCTGACGCGAACGCGGGGCGTGAGGAGGAGTGCGAGCGCTTCTTCCTCATCGCGCAAGCGGCTTACGAGCATGGCGACCTCGATCTTCTGCGTTCCGTCGAAGCCGCCACCGGGCACCTGGGAAAAAACCAGAGAGAACCCGCAAGCGAAAGCGAAGCCGCAGTGGAGCTCGAGCTGGTCGAGACGCGCATCTCCGTCGCACGCGAGAAGCTCGAGTCGCTCAAATCAAGCGACCCTTATCTGCTCGGCGACAAGCTTGACAATCCCGATTGGGTGGCCGACACGGTGAACGAACTGAAAGCACGCGCCGAAGAGCACCGCAGGGCGCGCGACCATTACGCAAGACGTTATCAGCAGCTCAAGGAGGGAAGCGATGAGTGACCTTGCCATCACGCAGCAAGCCGCAAGCCTGCTGCTGCGCACCGCGAACGAGACGGGCAAGGGCCTGAACGTGGGCATGCCCTTCCCAACCACCATCACGCTCTGCGAAGACGTCGTGGTGGCGGGAACCAGCCACATCGTCGGCATCGATGACGTTTTGGACGGCATCGAGCTCCCCGCCGACGTGAAGCTCGTTCGCGACGCGGGCAACCTGCACGACCGATGGGCCATCAAAGTCATGCACGGGGGCAAAAGGCTCGGCTTCGTCCCCTGCGACGTCAACGAGATTCTCGCGCGGCTCATGGACGGAGGAAAAAAACTCACGGGCACCGTCTTCGAAAGAGAAGTTCGCGGGCGGTGGAACAAGCTTCATATGGAGGTGACGTTAGTTGACTAATGCAAGCGATGAAAACGCCCTGTTCACCAACGGCAGAGAGCGTATTCGCTCGGATGCGCCCGTGTTCGAGATCGATCAGAGCTGGTACGGCAGCAACGACCCCATCCCCGGCATCTGGATCACGCAGCGCCTGATCGGAGACGACGGGGAAAACCACGGGCGCACGTACGTCATGGTCTACCCCTGGGAGGACATGGCCGACCCCGACGGCAGCATCGCCGTGTCGTACGGCGCCGACTACTACCGCGAGGGCATGAGCTACACCGACGCGGAAGACCGCCACGCACGCGTCGAGTGCTTCCAAGCGGCGGAAATCCTCTACCTGCACGCGGCGGCGAAGGGAAACGTCGACGCATATGTCGACCTCGGCTACATCTACAGCTACGATCGATGCGAAGGGCGCTACTTCGTCGACCACCGACAAACCGAAAACGTCGAAGACTACACGCGCCCCTACCCTCGCGAGCAACGCGCGTTCGAATGCTTCTCTTACGCCGCCGAGCACGGCGACGCGGAGGCGTGCTACAAGCTCGGCGACCTGTGCAAGCGCGGCGTCGGCTGCGAGGCAGATCCCGAGAAGGCCTTCGCGTGGTACACACGCGCCTTCGAACTGAAAGACGGCATGCCGCCTCACGCGTGGGGAAGCATCGCGCTGCGCTTGGCCGACGCGCACGAGAACGGCATCGGCTGCGCGTTCGACCCCGAAAAGGCGTTGGAGTGGTACAAGAAGGCGGAAGTCGGCCTCGACATCGGCGTGAGGTCGGGCGCGCACTTCTACACGAAAACGCTCGCGAACACACGCGCCGCCATCAAGCGCTTGACCCAAGAACTCGACGGCAGGTACTAGCGGAAGGCGCAACCTCGAAAGAGCGATGCTCACCCACTATGGACAGATCCATCAAAAGCATCCATTATTTATGCCATGAAGAGATAGCCAAGCAATCTCCTCGTTGCGAGTCTCGAGTGAAAAGAGATGACCATGCACAGCATATTGCCCAACAATGTCGGCAAACTGGATCAATCCCGCCAAAATGACCCAGACTCAACCAACCAAGAAAACGCAATCGATACCTTCAGATCAGTAATCGCATCGAAGGAGAGCCGATCGCGCGCAATTGTCGAACGAGTTGCGGATGTCATCATGGCAACAGGCATAGCTGATGGACTGAAGCCCGCGAACGACCCATCCACGCGCTACGTCGTAAACATAACGCCCGAAATCAAAGAGGCTCTCGATAAGGGGCTGATAAAGCTCGACAAGGGAAAAGATGGACGTTTGTACGCTCAACTTAGAGACGAGAGCAATCGCTACGGCAGCAAATTATCCATCAGCGAGGAACTCACGGAGCAGGGCATCAGTCCCGCTGAAGCTGTCACCGCATTTCAAATTCAATCAATAAAAGAGCAACTCGAAGAAATGGCAGAAGCCATCGATGCCATAAGCAAAGACGTCGAAAGCGTATTAAGAGGCCAGCAAAATGATCGCCTTGGCCTATATTACGCAGGCGAAAGCCTATTTCTCGAGGCTCGGGTAATTCGAGATCCCTTACTCAAGGCCACAATATCCGCCCAAGCGCTTAAATCCCTAAGCGACGCTTCCGCTCAACTCGCCAAACAACTTGAGGAAGATCTGCTCTACCTAATTGACGGCGGCTACAAAACCAAGCGCGGAAAGCAAGCCGAAGAAATCGAAGCCCGCATGGCGAGCATTAACAAGAGCTTCGAGGTCATTCACAAAGCCGCTCTTTTAAAAGCGACCGTATATTACGAAGAAGAAGAGCTGCCCGCAATGCTCGCAACCATCGGAGAATACGGAAAGCTCCTTGAGCGAACCATCACCCCGAATGCGCCCCGCCTCGCTGAATTCGACAGGGCAGACAACCTGCTCAAAGGAGGCGTCTGGGAAAAGCGAGCGCGTATCCTCTCCAGCGTTAAATCACTCGAGTCAAACCTCGAAACCGCAAACACGTTTTATCTCGACACGACCCCCGAGGAGGACTAAGTTATGAAGGATTCCCGCATAAAATGCTGCTCAAATTGCAATTGCGAACATAATAAGAATCGCAAGGATCATCGCTATTCCGCTGCTGATAGATTTTGCACGGCATGCGGCAGCGAGTTAACCTTCGCCTGCAAAGGCTGCCTTGGCCCCGTAATTGATCAAGGCCCCGATCATAAACTTTGCAGCGCATGCGAGGCCGAACGTGCCGATAAGAAAGCAAGAAGGGAGGATGCGGGCAAAAAAGTCATCGCAACCGTCTCCTTAGGCTTGGCGGCTACGGTTACGTTCATCGCAAAACACGGAAAAGAAGCCGCCGAGGCAGCCACAAAAATCGTCCGAAAGTAAAACAAGCCAACCTACCAGTTGCTCGCCCCTCGCCTTCGCGAACAGGTCTATCTCCGGCATTTTGCAAGCAGGGATGACCTGCTTGACGTTGCCCCCGGCAACGCCTCGCTCAAGCTCTCCTACGAATCGCGGCGAGCAACGACGCACTTCGGCAAGCTGAACCCACGCCAGACCCAGCTTGATCCTGCGCTTGCGTATAACGACGCCGAGATCTTCCGCACCTCTGATCTTGCCATCAACATTACGAGATTCGCAGGCAGCAATCACCTCCACAAAGACCGCCTCTCTTCTCAGATCTTCCCAGATGGGATCACGCTGGCTAAAACAGGCTAGATCTTCCCATTTGGAATTATTCTCCCAATCCGTGCCCGATATTCCCAAATGGGAATATCGGGCACACCAAGAACCGACCGAAGGAGGAAAGCGGGCGCCCGCGAGGAGCCTGCGATAGCCACGTCCGTAGGCCCCGTCAGAAGCGGAGCAACGCGCAGCGGCGACGCCCGCGAAAAGCAGGCGCCCTCCGCGCGCAAGATCCCGCGTCTTTACGCCTCGGGGTTTTCCGCAGGCAAGTTGCCCATCCCCTGCAGATGCTCCATCGAGCCGTAACGCGCACGGAACAGGTCGAACTCGGCTTTATCGTAAAACGAGCAGGCGCCTTCGCCGAACGCCTTCGCCACCTCGATCATGAACGAGCCCGCCTCGTCGAGGTCGCCCAGATGCGTTGCGCCGGTCGCGCAGCCGGGAACCGCGGTCTCGCAGGTGATGGCCACGCCCACCGTCGGCGCGGAGGTGGCGGTCGAAGGCTGCAGGATGGAGTTCAGGTGGTACAGCCCGTTTCCATACGGCGTGATGTCGGCCATGGAGAGCGGGTAGGTGCGGGCTCGCTTGCCGGTCGAGATCTCCATCAGCGTGACCAGATCCTCGCTCACCCGCATGATGCAGCCCTGGACGACCGTCGGGGAAATCATGAACCCACGCTCGTTCATAATCCGATTCCCCTTGGTGGTGTCCACCACCAGCACGGCGTCGAGATCCCCCTCCGACCCCGTCTCCTCGCGGTTCACGTCCGCCGTGGAGACGGGCGAGCCCATGAACGCGACGGGCTTATGGGGAAACGTCGGAGCGCACGGGCACACATGCGTGGAGATCATCACGTCGCCCGGCAGCACGTCGCCGCGCACGCGCATCGACAGCAGTTTGGCCGCGCAAGCCAGCGCCACCAAGGCGCCGTCGCCGTCGGACACGAACCCGATGCGCTCGGGGCGAGCGCCCAATCCGCCCAGGCGGCCCAAAAGCCCGATAGTGGGCGCATCTCCGCCCGCCGATTTGCCGCGCGAGCCGGGAATGCGGACGCGCACCATGTCGGTCGACCCCTTCGCACCCTCCAACACGTAGGTCTCGGCGTCGCAGGACGGATCGATGGAACGCAGATACGCCACCGCCGCAGCGCCGCTCGCCGCAGGAGAGTCCAAGATGTCGTATAACTCGACGAGATGCTTGAAGATCATGAGAAAGGACCTTTCTTTAACGTTGTTGACGCACTTTTCAGAAACGGTTTCCATGATAATCAGTTTTGCACGATTCAAAACGACTCGAGAGAGAAAGCAACCCTCAAGGTTGAGGAAGGGAGAAGCGTTTTCCATGCGAAGAATGATCGGTGTTAAGGAAATCGAGGATATGGCGCTTGGCGCGACCGTCCTCGGCGCCGGCGGCGGGGGCGACCCTTACGTCGGCAAGCTGATGGCCATCGAGGCGATTCGCAAATACGGCGAAGTCGAGCTCATCACGCCGGACGAGGTCCCCGACGATGCGCTGGTGTGCGTTTCCCAGATGATGGGCGCGCCGACCATCATGGTCGAGAAGATCTGCAGCGGCCTTGAGCCCATGTCGACCTACGACGAGCTCGTGCGCGAACTCGGCCAGACGCCCTACGCCATCTACGCCGTCGAAGCCGGCGGCGTGAACTCCACCATCCCGTTCATCCTGGGCGCGACGCGCCGCATCCCCGTCATCGACTGCGACCTCATGGGACGCGCGTTCCCCGAGCTTCAGATGACCACGCTCGGCATCAACGGCGTCAAAGGACAGCCTGCGGTGCTCGCCGACGAGAAGGGCAACACCGTCACCGTGCGCGGCATCGACGATCGCTGGCTCGAGAAAATCGCCCGCCAGGCTACGTCGGTCATGGGCGGCTACACTATTTTGGCATCGTATCCCTGCACAGGGCGGCAGTTGAAGGACTTCTGCATTCCCAACACCCCGACGCTGTGCGAGAAAATCGGCCGCACGCTGCGCGAGGCGCGCGAGCAGCACACCGACCCCATCGACGCCGTGCTGGGCGTGACCGACGGGTTTCGTCTGTTCCGCGGCAAGGTGATCGACGTCGAAAGCCGCACCGACGGTATGTTCGTGCGCGGTCGCGCCACCGTCGACGGCCTCGACGAGTTCAAAGGATCCCAGCTGGTGGTGGAGTACCAGAACGAGAACCTGGTCGCCCTGCTCGACGGAGAGCCCGTGACCACGGCGCCCGACCTCATCATGTCGCTCGACATGGAATCGGGCACGCCGGTCACCACCGAGGGGCTGAAGTACGGCGCGCGCATCGTCGTGGTGGGCATGCCCTGCGCCCCGCAATGGCGCACGCCCGAAGGCCTGGCCGTCGTCGGGCCGCGCGCCTTCGGCTACGACATCGACTACGTTCCCGTGGAGGATCGCATGGCGGCCCGCGCGGTTAAGGGGGAAGAACAATAATGAGCCTGGACAACCTGCGCAACTGGAGGTTGGGCATCGACGTCGGCGGCACCAACACCGACGCCGTCATCATCGACGAGGATCTGAACCTGATCGCCGCGACGAAAAGCCCCACCACCGAAGATGTCATGGACGGCATCAAAGCGGCCATGCACGAGGTGCTCTCCCAAATCGGCGGCGACGCCGCCGCGAACATCGGCTACGCCATGTTGGGAACCACGCACTGCACCAACGCCATCGTCGAGCGCAAGCGTCTGAACAAGGTGGCGGTCATCCGCCTGGGCGCGCCCGCGACGACCGCCATCAGCTGCATGGCCGACTGGCCGGACGTGCTCAAAGACGCCATGCGCGTGCGTGATTTTCTGGCGCACGGGGGTAACGAGTTCGACGGTCGCGAGATCAGCGCAATTGACGAGGACGAGCTGCGCGAGATAGCAACCGTCATCCGCGACGAGGGATTCGAGTCCGCCGCTGTCGTCGGCGTGTTCTCGCCGGTGTCCGACGAGCACGAGAAGCGCGCGGCGGCCATCCTCGCCGACATGCTCGGTGAGGACTTCCCCATCACGCTCTCCTCGGAAATCGGCTCGCTCGGGTTCCTCGAACGGGAGAACGCGTCCATCCTGAACGCGGCGCTGCACGACGTGGCCCACACAACGGCGAGCAGCTTCCAAAAAGCGCTCGAGGGGGAGGGGCTCGCCGACATCGCGGTGTACCTCTGCCAAAACGACGGCACGCTGATGTCGGTCGACTACGCCAAGCGCTACCCCATCTTCACCATCGCCTGCGGCCCGACCAACTCCATTCGCGGCGCGTCGTTTTTGACCAACGAGCTTGACGCGGTGGTCGTCGACATCGGCGGCACCACCACCGACGTGGGCGTTCTCGCCCACGGCTTTCCGCGCGAGAGCATGATCGCCGTCGAGATCGGCGACGTGCGCACGAACTTCCGCATGCCCGACCTGGTGTCGGTCGGACTCGGCGGCGGCTCGATCGTGCGCACGGACGACGACGGGCGCGTCACCGTCGGCCCGGACAGCGTCGGCTACAAAGTCACCGAGGAGGCGCTTTGCTTCGGCGGAAAGACGCTCACCGCCACCGACATCGTGGTGGCGAAGGGCCTCGCCGAAGGAGTCGGGGATCCCTCGCTTGTGGCGAACCTCGACGCGAACCTGGTCGAAGGCGCCTACGCCGAGATAACCCGCATCATCGAGGACGCCGTCGACGCCATGAAGACCTCGGCAGGCGATGTGAAGGTCATCCTCGTCGGCGGCGGATCCATCCTGTCGCCGGAAGAGCTCGATGGAGCCAGCGAGGTCATACGCCCCGGGAACTTCGGCGTGGCCAACGCCGTGGGATCCGCGATATCCCAGGTGTCGGGCCAGGTTTCGAAGGTGTTCTCGCTGACCGAGACACCGCGCGAAACCGCCCTCGCCGAGGCGAAGCAGCGCGCATGCGAAAACGCCGTCGAGGCGGGTGCCGACCCCGGCTCCGTCGAGATCGTCGAGGTGGAGATCATCCCGATGGCGTACCTCGGAGATGCCCTGTGCATTCGCACCAAGGCGGTTGGAAACCTGAAGCTGTAGAGGTCGCGGCCGCACGGGCGAACGCGACGTTCGCGCGGCGAAGCACACGCGCGTTCCCCAAACGCATCAGCCGCGTCAACAGGATGATTCAACCGCGTCACACCCCAGGCGCGCTGCGACAACGCACGCACTACGCTGCCGCGGCGCGCCCCGTCATGTTCTACCCTCAGGAGGAAAGCTTATGACCAGACGCGAACGCCCCGTTCGCCTCGCGCTCGTGCAGTTCGAAAGCGAGCTGTGCAACACCGCTGCGAACGTCGAGAAAGCCTGCCGCATGATCGAGGAAGCGAGGGGCCAAGACGCCGACCTCGTGGTGCTCCCCGAACTGTTTTCCACGGGCTATCAGCTCAACGTCGTCGGGCCGCGCATCACCGAGCTGGCCGAGCCGATCGACGGCCCCACGGTGAGCGCCCTGCGGAAAGCCGCCGCGGAAGCGAGCTGCTACGTGGTGGCGGGGCTCGCCTTGACGCACGACCTCACCGGAGTCGTCTACAACAGCTCCGTGATCATCGGTCGCGACGGCTCCTTGCTCGGCCATTACGACAAGCAGCATCTGTGGGCCCTTGAGCGCTTCTACTTCCGCTCCGGCTGCGAGACCCCCGTGTTCGACACCGATTTCGGACGCATCGGCATCATGATCTGCTACGACATGGGATTCCCGGAGGTGGCGCGCATGCTGGCGGTGCAAGGCGCCGACCTCGTCCTCTGCCCCTCGGCGTGGTGCGCCGAGGACATGGACGTATGGAAGATCAACGCGCCCGCCCGCGCGCTCGAAAACACCGTGTTCCTCGCCGCCGTCAACCGCTTCGGTGTCGAGGAGGGTCTGGAGATGCCGGGGCACACGCACCTGTGCGACCCGCGCGGCCACATCATCGCCGAACTCAAGGAAGAGCGCGAGGGCATCCTGTACGCCGACATCGACCTCGACCGCATCGCCGATTTCCGCGAGAGGAGCCCCTATCTTCGCGACCGCAGACCCGACCTGTACGACCTCGTCCAACTTCCTTAAATCAAGGCGCATCCGGCGCGAGATAGCCCGCTTTCGCGGATTGCCCCCGCAGCGCCGACCGCGCCCATGCGGTCGGCTCCCGCCGCGCGCGAGTCGACCGCCGCAGCGCAAAAAGCCCCGCCGGGAACGCCCGCTTCCGGCGCATATGCGAAGAATCCGCCCTCGAATGAGGACGGATTCTCTTTTCACCCGATATTTCAACTCGAAGAAACCGGGGGCGTCGCTTCATCAGGCGGCGACGCCTTCCCGTTCGAGGAGCTCGCGTTCCAAGCGCGCCTACAGAACCTGATCGGTCTCCTTGAAGATGACCACGTCTTGCTTCTTCACGGAAGCGTACACCTTCATCACGATCCAATACAGGATGCCCGCGCAAACGAGGGAGTTCAGCCCCGGAATGCCGATGGCCAGGATGCTCGTGACCTCGCCGATGGCGAAGCCCACAACCCACACGGCAATGGCGATGGGGTTCCAGTTCTCCACCTTCGCCGGCAACTCGCCTTTGGCACGGGACTGCTCAAGCGCCGGGCGGTTGCGCTTCAGGATGAAGTAGTCAACCACCATGATGCCCGCAACAGGCGGGATGGCCACGCCGAGCAACGTGAGGAAGCTCGTGAAGTAGTTGATGATGCCGATAACCGACAGGAACGTGCCGACGATGCCGAGGGCCCACACCAAAGCATTGCGGCTGATCTTCTTGTTGAACAGGGCGTTCATCATAGTCGCAAGGCCGAGCGAGGACGAGTAGAGGTTGATGTCGTTGAGCTTGACGGTGGAGGCGACCACGATGATGACGCCGATCACGCCGGAGGTGCCCATCATGATGTCGACGATGTTCTCAGTGCCCATGGCGTTGGCCAGAAGAACCGCCAGAAGATTCATGCCCAACTCGCCGAGGAACGTTCCGATAAGCGTCATCCAGAACACCTGGGTGCCGTTCTTCAGGAAGCGCGCGTAGTCGGGCGTGCAGATGGCGCCAGCGATGAAGCCGCCCGCGACCATGGTGGTCGCAGCGCCCAGGGAAAGCGCCGGTCCGGGAGGCGCGGCGACGACGAGCTCGGCGACGGAATGATCCTGAAGCATGATGCCCGCCGCAACGATGACGACGATCACGAACAGGGGCACGAAGATCGCGGCGAAGTTGGCAATGGCCTTGATGCCGAACACCACGAGGAGCGTGATGCCCAGACCCGTGATGATGGCCCAGATCGGATACTCGAAATCGCCCAGGAAGTCCGTGAAGGGAATGATGCTGCTCATGCCCTCGCCGAACACCGCGTTTTGAACTCCGAACCAACCGACCATCGAGATGGCGACGACGCCGCCGAAGAGCGCGGAGCCTCCTTTGCCGAAGCCGCACCAGCGGGACAGCAAGCTGGTCGAGAGGCCCTCACGCGCGGCGGCGGTGCCGAGCGCCCAACTGACCACCTGCAAAAGCACGGAGCCGAGCATCGTCGCGAGAAACGCGTCGAAAAACGTCATGCCGTAGCCGAGCGCGGCGCCGAGCATCAACTGCGAAACACAGCAGATGGCGCCGATCCTGATAAAGAGGATACGCCAAAACGGTTGCTTCGCATCCTCGGGTACCCGTTGCAAAGAATAATCGATGTCCTTTTCCTCGGTCATCTCATCACCCCTCGTCCTTGGTCTTAAACGGCGTGCGCCCGCACAACGCGAGCGCACGCCTTCTGTAAAAAATATAGGGAGCATCTTATCGCGAACCCGACGCACAGCCAACCAACGTCCGTCCATTTAACCTTATTGTCATTTGAGCGGGTGCGCGCGGACGCGGACGCAGCGCGACCGATCGCCGCGGACTGCAGCGGGCGAGAGATCACCGCGGACCGCGGCGGACGGCCCGACGCAAGACCGGCCGCCGCGAAACGCAGCGGATGCGAGATCACCGTCATCGCAGGGCCGCCGGCATCGCTTCAACCATGGAGTCGCCGCCGATTTCACCCCGCCCCCACTGTTGGCCGATATAATCGACGCCACGCACGGGGCCGGCCCTACAATAGTTCCCCGTGCGAAGGAGCTCGCAAGTCCCGCCCTTCTTCTCGAACGATGGGACCTGCAAGCTTGCAACAAGGGAAACCGACGAGAACAGGAACAGGAGGGCGATATGCGCGAGATCGGAATTCAAGAGATCGAAGACATCGCCTTGGGAGCGGCGCTGCTCGGCGCGGGCGGGGGCGGTGACCCCTATATCGGCAAGCTCACGGCGATCGGCGCTGTGAAGGAATGCGGCCCGGTTAAGCTGATCAGCGCCGACGAAGTGCCCGAAGGGGCGTTCATCATGCCGGCGGCCTCCATGGGCGCGCCGACGATCCTCACGGAGAAAGGCGTGGGAGCTAACGAGTTCGAGCGCCTGTTCGACATGGTGTCGCAGTTTTACGGCAAACCCGTCTACGCGACCATGCCCATGGAGGCGGGCGGCGTCAACTCGATGCTCCCCATCGCCGCAGCGGCGCGCCTGGGCATTCCCATGGTCGACGCCGACGGCATGGGACGCGCGTTCCCCGAGCTTCAAATGGTCACGTTCACCATCGGCGGAGCCTCGGCGTCCCCGATGGCCTACATCGACGAGAAAGGCAACGCGGGCATTCTGTCGACGGTGACGAACAAGTGGACCGAGGACATCGCACGCGCCGCGACCATGGTATGCGGCGGCACGCTGACCATCGCGCTGTTCTGCATGGACGACCGCACGCTGAAGGACTTCGGCGTGCACGGCATCGTCACGCGATCGGAGCAGCTCGGACGCGCCATCAGATGCGCGAAGAACGAGGCTTCGGCGGCGGGGACGACCCCCGAGCAGTACTTCCTCAGCGTCACGGGCGGCCACAAGCTGTTCAAGGGCAAGATCGCCGACGTGCTGCGCGAAACGCGCGGGGCGTTCAACTTCGGCCGTGTGGTCCTCGAGGGAATCGGCGACTACCGCGGTTCGAGCGCCGACGTCGAGTTCCAAAACGAGAACCTCTGCTGCACGGTGGACGGCGACATCATGGCCACCACGCCCGACCTCATCTGCTTGGTGGACACCGAGACGTTCACGCCCGTCCCCACCGACGCGCTCAAGTACGGAAAGCGCGTGATGGTGGTGGGCCTGGAATGCTTCGACATGTGGCGCACGCCCGCGGGCATCGACCTGGTGGGACCGAGGTATTTCGGAATCGACGCGGATTACGTCCCTGTTGAAGAGCGCGTTTTGCGGAAGGGAGCGTGAAGCTGATGTACAAGCTGGGAATCGACGTCGGCGGCACCAACACCGACGCCGTTTTGATCGACGAAGATCTCAACATCGTCGCTGCGGTGAAAAACCCCACGTCGAATGATATATACAGCGGCATCATGGGAGCCATGGAGGCGGTTCTGAGCGAAAGCGGCGTGGATCGCTCGCTCGTCACGCAAGCCATGCTCGGCACGACGCAGTGCACCAACGCCATCGTCGAGCGCAAGAGCCTCGCCCCCATCGCGGTCCTGCGCATCGGCGCCCCCGCCAGCGTGGGCATTCCCCCGATGGTCGATTGGGCGGCCGACATCGCGGCGGTATCGGTGGATTCCGCCATCATCGAGGGCGGCTTCGAGTACGACGGCAAGCGCCTCGCCACCTTCGACGAGGCGGCATGCCGCTCCTTCTTCGAGGGCGTGAAGGGCAAGGTGGAGTCCGTCGCCATATCGTGCGTGTTCTCCACGGTGAGAAACGACGATGAGCTGCGAGCCGCCGAGATCGCGCGCGAGGTGCTCGGGCAGGACGTGCACGTCTCCATCTCGAGCGAGATCGGCTCGATGGGCCTCATCGAGCGGGAGAACGCGACCATCCTGAACGCCGCGTTGCACGAGGTGGCGAAGCGCTTCACCGAGGGCTTCGCTCAGAGTCTCGCCGACAAGGGCGTGACGAACGCCGAGGTGTATCTGTCCCAAAACGACGGCACCCTCATGACCATGGAGCACGCACGACGCTACCCGATCCTCACCATCGCGTGCGGGCCGACCAACTCCATCCGCGGGGCGAGCTATCTGACGCGCCGCCGCAACGCCATCGTGATCGACGTAGGCGGCACCACCACCGATCTGGGCGTGCTGTCGAACGGCTTCCCGCGCGAAAGCGGCGTGGCGGTCACCATCGGCGGCGTGCGCACGAACTTCCGCATGCCCGACGTGGTGAGCATCGGCCTGGGCGGCGGCTCTATCGTTCGTGTGGCCGACGACGGCACGGTGACGGTCGGCCCCGACTCGGTGGGCTACGAGATCACCGAACGCGCGCTGGTGTTCGGCGGCGACGTCATGACCGCGACCGACGTGGCGGTGCGCCTCGGCATGGCGGAAGTGGGCGACGCGTCGCTTGTCGCAGGCATCCCCGAGGAGACGGCGAGGCGCGCGATGGAGGTTATCCGCGATCTGGCGGAAGACGCCATCGACATGATGAAGGTCTCGAGCGATCCGATCGACGTGGTGCTGGTGGGCGGCGGAGCCATCGTGCTGCCCCACGATCTGGCGGGCACCGCGAAGGTGTTCGCACCTGAGCACGCGGGATGCGCGAACGCCATAGGATCCGCTATCTCGAAGGTGAGCGGAATTTACGAGGCGCTCGTCGATTACGACAAGGTACCGCGCGAGCAAGCCCTCGAAACCGCCCGCGCATCCGCGATCGAGACAGCCGTCGAGGCGGGCGCGGTGCGCGAGACCGTCGAGGTCATCGACGCTGAGGACGTGCCCTTGGCATACTATCCGGGCCACACGAACCGCGTGAAAGTAAAGGCTGCGGGCGATCTGGCCTAGAACCCCCGCGCTTTCATCCACGCCACGCGTCGGGCCGTCCATGAGGTTTCGGGCGGCCCGACCCCTGCGGGGCGGCGCGACAACGCCCTAACCGAATAACGTACCGCCGGGCCGGGACGACCCGGAGCGAATCCGCCGCACGCCTTCGCAAACTATTTGAGAGCGCCTCGGGAGATGCCTCATCAGCGAACGCGACGCAGCGCTACCTTCCGCAGCACTTCTTGTATTTCTTGCCGCTCCCACACGGACAAGGGTCGTTGCGCCCCACCTTCGCAGGGCGACCGTCCTCGTTATAGAACATGCGCCGCCCCGTTTCCACCTCAAGCAGCTGATTGGGCGAGTATCCGTTGTTCTGCCAACAGGGAACGTCATTCGCGAACCTCATGACCAAGGCGAGCAGGTCCTCTATCTGAACCATATCGCAGAACAGTCCCACCTCGGAGAGCAACTGCGGCACTGCAGAGGGGTTCACACCCCCCTGGCACTCGAACACAATATCGGACATAAGGTCATCGGCGAAAAAGACGTCGTCCTCACCATCGGGGACATGCGCGTCAAGCCACGAGCGCAGCAAAGCGGCCGACTCGAGCTGCATCGCGCAGTCGTATACCGAATCATAGCGCTCGATCTCATCGAAGGGGCGTCGAGGAACATCGAGATGCCGTTGGAGCAGGTACTCCCTGTATGCGACAAGGCCTTCCCTGCTCTCGTCGGAAGACGAATCGCCCTCGTTACCCCTCCCGCCGTCTTTCCCGTCGCCCAATGCAAGGTCTTGCAGCTCCAGGCTCAACGAAGGGTCGCAAACGAAAAGCCCGTCACCCTCGAACGTAATGGCGAAGCCCGACTCGATCTCCGACCAATAGCTGAAGACGAGCTCTTGCATTTCACTGACGGAGAAGGGCGCCTCGTAGCAAGAATTGAACATGCTCGTAACTTCATCGATCGGAACCATGCCGTAAAAATCCGCGCAGAGCCGAGCAGCATGACCGATGAGCGCGACGAGGTCACGAGCGCGTTCTATCGTATTTCGGTCGAGAGAGAGAAAAGCCTCCCGAACCTCGGGCATGACGGCGAAAGAGAAGGTGTCCCCATTGCTTCCTCGGTAAAGAAATATGTACGGGGGATCGTCCAACCACGCGAGCAGACGTTCGTCCTGCGCGCTCATCTCGACGACACCGCCCGCATCGACTATCTCGACGAACTGCTCGTATTCGCTATCAGGCATCAGCGTGACATCATTCAGCAAACGAGAATGGTTCTTATCCTCCGTCGTCAAGGAGGCCGCTATCGCATCGACGATCCGCTGCTTCTTCCAAGACGGGTACGCACCAACCCCCGGGAGCGCCTTCGCCATATCAAGAAGATCCGCTTTCTTGAAATCGGCCAGAGCGTCCGAGAGCGTGCCCCGGGGAGGGTTCGCTATCGCATAAGCACGCATCTGATCGACCAGCTTGCCGACAACTTGCCGCAACCGCTCCGCTTCGCAGCGACTAACCGCCGCCGCGCGCTGCTCGGGCGTCAACCCCGCAAGCGATCCCCGGTGAAGTCCCTCGGGCATCTGCTCGACACCGCGCCTCTTATCGTCTTCTCGGGCAAGTTTACGCTGGAACTCCTGCCAGTCCTCTTCGAGCTTTTTCTCCAGATACGGCACGTAAGCGGCGATGAACTCATCCGCCGTACGGATCGGCGGCTTTTCCGCGTTCGCCGCCAACTCGTCGTCGAGAATCTTCTGCATGTCGGAGCCGATGGAGACGGGATAGGCTATCAAGCTGACACCGAACGTAATGACGTCCTCGAACGGCATGAGGACGGTTGAAATGAGCCCGGGAGCGTCGATTATCTCGGAGATTTCCTGGGTGATGCCCGTAACCTCCACCATGCCGATCGCGGTGGAAAGCAGGGCGTTCCCGTTCTCAGCGAAACCCGTTAGGTAAAAACCGCTATGCCAGAGGTTGTGCCACTGGTCGAGAACGGCCTCGTCCTGCTTCGACAGGGCGAAAGGAGCGTTGGAGACGAAATCATCGACAAAACCCGACTCTTCCGCGATGGCCCGGAGAACATCGAACTGATCCTCCTGCGTCGCACTCGGGGAATCAAGGCCCTTTTCGGTGATGCACACGCTTCTGTCCGTCTCAATCGCGAGCGCGTTGAGCAAACGATAGAAACGACGGGCTTGGGAATCGTTCAAATGCACGGCTTCACCTTTCTCGATGCACTGCTCCAAAACGAGCGAGCCGCTTCGAGACATTGTCTCCGAGACTAGGATCGCGAATCGAGCGTCAGCGCTTCATCACACTATATCGCACCCGGTCGCATCGAACCCGAGGATGCGCACCAACACGGCGGGACGGCAAGGCGCCGCTTTCCGCCAAAGCTGCGAGCAGGCGAAGCCGAACCGCCTACTACCGTTCGGCAAAAAAAACGGACGAAGCGCGCTGCGAAACATCAAACTATCCCACCGCAAGCGGTTCGAACCGCCAGATCGAGTAGTGCTGCGGGCCTTCGTACACCGCGAACATACGGCCCCTGGCATCGGGATGCTTTTGAAACTCCCCCTCGGCCATCAGACTCCAGCCGTCGCGCCCCGCGTAATAATACGTCTCGCCGTTATCCGACATGTGAACGAGCGCGACGGGGCGCGTCGCCTGAGCCTCGATCCGCGCGAGAAAATCGAGCAGCACCACCGTGTCAAACGGATTGAACAGATAGAAATGCGTGTACTCGGCAAGCGGCACGTTCAACACGCTGCCCTCGATCACAGAGAGGTTCGCGAATCCCCGCGCCCATGATGCGGCATCGCGCGCCAAATCGGGATCGAGCTCCACGCCGGTAGCGCGCCCGGGAAACCCCGCGTCCGCGAAGTAAGCCAGAACACGACCCGTCCCGCAGCCCACGTCGAGCAAATGCGAATCCTCGGCAAACTCCAGATGCGCGAACAGATCTTCCAGAATGAAATAAGGCGTGGGCGTCGGCTCATGCGCATGCTCACGAGCGAAACGCGAAGGCCCCGGCTGCGCGAGCGAGCGACCGCATACCTCCACGTCACGACGCGCGTCGGCCGCGAACAGCTCCTCGGCATTCGACGCCCCGGCTCGTGCCGCGACCCCTCGCTTCGACATACCCCGTCCCCTTCCCCGGATTCTCCCATTCCGCAGGCGCAAATCGGCACGGGCCGTGCGAACGCTCCGGCTCCCAGCTGAGAGCATCCGAAGCTGCACGCGTCCTTTCCTTCTCGCTTTCACATGCATCGGCTACCCAGCGGCACCTGCGCAGCGCAGCAGCCGGCAGGATAGCGAGCACGAACCTCGTGCGATAGCCTACTCGGGCAAGACCCTGCCATGCTGAATATACACCATATGAAAAAGGGGAGCCGTCAGCGACGACTCCCCCGCAGCTGCTTCGTATCAGCGGTCGATTAGCGAACGCGGCGGCGCGCAAAGAAGCCAACCGTCGCAGCCGAAACGACGACAAAGCCCAGCGCAAGAACGATCGTCATACCCGCATCCCCGGTTTTAGCAAGCGGAGACGCACCCTGCGACGAAGAGCCGGCGGCTCCGGCATCGAAGACAGGAGCCTGCGCCCACTTGGCATAGAGGGTCATGTCGCGCGTCACGCCGGCCGAGAAGTCGTAGGCCTCCGTGCACGCCTCGTCCACGAACCAACCCTCGAACGTGAATCCATCGCGGACCGGATCGACGGGCTTGACAACTGCGGTTCCACCCTGAACCGTCTCAACGAGATCCTCCGTCGACTCAACGCCATCGACGAACGTCACCTTGAAGGAGACGCCCTCCCAACGAGCCGCCAGCGTGAGAGGTCCGTCCACTTTATCGGAAGCGAAATCCCAAAGCGTGTTTCCGTTACACCAACCCTTGAACACGTAGAAGTCTCGCGCGGGGTCAACGGGGGCGGAAACAAGAGAGCCTTCCTCGACGAAGGAGAAGGAAGATTCGATCCCCTCGCCCTCGAACGTCACCTTGTGCTTCACAACGGCAGGCTGGCCGGGAAGGTCGGGTGCGTTCTCCGCATCATCGGAGTTCACGTAATAGATGCCGTCCTTGACAGCGCTGCCCTGCGCCACCGCTTCATCCTCGCCCATAACGCTGTAACGCTCGCCATCGAACAAGGGCGCGAAACCCTCGTCGATATAGTTGACGACTTCAGGTGTATCGAACGTTCCACCGTTGATCCGGGGGTCGCGATACCCGGGGAGGACAAGCGGCGTGTTCTCGCCCGCCGTCACGAACTCGCCGCCGTTAACGGTAAGGTCAGATGGCGCACTTGCGGTAATGCCGACAACGCCCGCACCCTTCGATGAGTACGATCCGCTCTCAACGGTCACGAACGCGCCCTGATCGCACCAAACGGCGTAGTAGCTTCCTTCGGCGTTCGCCGCTACATCGCGAAGCACCACGTTCCGCGAGTTGTACACGTTGATGCCGCCGCCGACGGTAATCCCTCCGAGAACGACGCTGCTCATCGGGCCATCGCCGATGAACAACGGGTAATCAGCCCTGTTCTCGCTCACAAACGTGCCGTTCTTCACCGTGAAATCAGATCCTTGAAAACGAGGCTCAGGTCGAATCCAGCGATTTCATTCTTCTTGAAAACCGTAGTTACCGCATGCCCCCTGCAGGTCGACGGTCTTTCCGCTCAGGTCGACAATCTCGTTCCCAAGGTTGACGTTCGCCTCCAGCTCGATTGACGAGACCGTCGGATCGGCGGCTTTCGCGAGGAAGTCATCCGCGGTCGAAACGCTTACCGCCCATGCTTGCGAGGGCGTCCAGGCGAGCAGCATTGCGGCAGCGCACGCCAACGTCGCGGCGGCAAGAGCCGCACGGCCAAGCCCCCCCTTTCAAAACATTGCTCTCAGTCATAGCTCCATCCTTGCATCGGTCAGGTATCTCTTCGATTACGATCCAGCATCTCGTAATCTTTGAACTCTACCGTAACCCAACCGGATGGCTACGCATACGAACCGAATTCCGAGAGCAGGTTCACCGGTTCGCGGATGCGGCCTCCGTCGATTAGCCGACATGCGCGCTCTGACAGCGCTATCGACTAATCAGCCCGCACCGCCGCGACCGGCATGCGAACGCTCCGCCGTCTACAGCTCCCGCCCCACGTTCGGATTCAAGTACTGTCCGTGGGCCCGTGTCGCCCGGCCGCGCTGGATGGCGAAAACGGGGCAGCTGTGCAGGCACCTCATGCAAATCGTGCACTCCGATTTCGCCCAGACGGGCCTTTCCCCGTGCATTTCGATCGCGCCGCTCGGGCACTGCCTCGCGCACAAACCGCATCCGGTGCATTCCTCGCCTGCGGTAAAAGCTGACGTATTGCGCATACCGGGATACATCACCCGATACGCCGCGCGCGAAATGAACGTCGGCATCTTCCTCTTCTGATAATCGCCCTTCGAGCGCGACGAGACCCGCTCGATGATCTCATCGATTTCCGGTTCAGCGCGCTCGTTGGCCTTCGCCACCTTCTCGGCGTCGGACAAATCGAACAAGGGCGTCCACGTATCGGGCATCTTCACGTCGAAGAACGCGTCGAAGCCGAAGCCGCACGACCGACGCAACTCCTGATCCGCCATGCGCCCCGACGCCCCCGACGTCGTCCCGCACGTCGAAACGCAGAACGAGTAGTCGACGTCGGCGTTCTCGGGCAAACGCAAATCACGCAGGAAGTCCACCATGATGGCCGCAGGCCCCCAGGTATGCGTCGCGCTCACCACGCCGAGCACGCGCCAATCATCGACGCCGAAACGAGACGGGTCGAAGTTCTCGATGTCCACGACGCGCTCGCCGCACGCGCGGGCGATGCGGAGCGCCACATACTCCGAATTACCCGTCCCGAAAAAGAAGAAGATCATGCGGAACCTTTCCATCGGAAGCCGAACAACGACGAAGCAAGACAGCCCGTCTAGCAAAACGCACCCATTATACGGGGGGACCCGGAATAATCGCGGAGGTCCTCACCGTGGGACACGCGGCGCCGCGCGGTTGCCAGACGAAGGAGGCTCGTGCACCGTTATTCGCCCCGATGGGAAATGGCCCGCGAACGGAAAGTCGAGAACACGCGCTTACCCGACGACAAAAGCAGCTTAGAAACCAAATTCTAACAAGCGGCGCCATAACGTCGAAAAAGGCTTCGCTCTAACAAAGCCGGGGGCGGCGCCAAACCCAGGCACCGCCCCCGAGGCAACCACCAGCTAGGGGGCGTGCACTCGCAGTGTGCTCGCCCCCGCTCGCGCCCTACAGCTCGACGCGCCCGAACTTGGCGAGAATCTCCGACGCCGCAACGCACGCGTCGCAGTCGCACCACTTCGCGCCTTCCTCCTTGCGCTTCAGCTGGGTGGCGAGAATCTCCGCCGCCTTCTCCTCGCCGAACATGTCGACGGCAGCACCTTGTGCGAACGCGATGACGCCGTCGATCGTGGTCGGGCGGCCGTCGAGAACGTCGACCAGCTTGGCGGTGGCCTCGTCGGCTGCAACCTCGTCGGCGGCAACCGCGTCCTTCCACGCCTGCGCCGCGTCCCTGGTGACCTGCGTGCTGGAGCCAGACGCGATCAGAACGTCCGCGCGCTCCGCCACGTAATCAAACAGTTCCTTATCCATGATGAACCCCTTTCGTTGATACAGCCCTGATACGAATGTAACGCGCCATGCAAGCAAGCAGTGCCCACGCATCGCCTAACGGGGCCAACCTCGCCCTACACGCGCACGCACACGTTGCTGCGCAGAGCACGGCTGGCCATAATGCCGCCGCCGAGAGAGATGGTGCGGAAGATCTCGCCCTTCGCGTCCTGCTTCCACGTGGTCCCCGCCAAGCTCGTAACGCCCGAGCCCGCATACGCTGCGGGGAACATCGGCGTGGAAGTGCCCGTCAACACGAACTCGCGCGCATTCGGGCACATCGCAAGCAGATCCTCGACCGTGCGGTTGATGACCGACGTGCCGCTGACCACCACGATGTCGCACGTGGGAAGAATCTCATTCTGCTGAGCGCACGGCGTCACGTCGTCATGGCCCGCAAGCTCGCGACCCCGGTCGAAGATGACCGTGTCGGCCACCTTGCCCGCGAACTGCTTGGCAACAGGAGCCATGTACCCGATGAGCGCCAGCTTGTCGCCTTCTTGAATATTCACGCCGAAGGGAGTTTCCTCACCGTCGTCGCAGAATTCGAGCGGCGCCGCATGGCAGGCGGCGCTCAAAACCGCAGCCGCCAAACCGCGCTGAGCATCGTCTTCGCCTTCGATCAAAAGACTCGCCACCTCATAGGCGTCCTTGCCGATAGCTTGGCGCGCGAACCCGAACGATCCGCACCCCGAGGGGAGACTGTCACGTAGCATGTACGACACGCCGACGTTCTTCTCGTCGAGCTCCGCGCCGATGAGCGCAATGCCCAAAACGAGATCCGTTACCGTCCGACCCTCAAGATACGGACGCGCAGCCTCCAGAATCCTCTCTTGCAGCATGGTCAACCTCCTGTAGCTGTTCAACAATAATTCTCATATAGAAATAATAGTATACGGCGATTATATCAGGGAAGCGACCGCCGAAACGCACACCCGTCGCACTTGCTCGACCTCTGCCCTCCGCCGCCGAAGCGCTCTTCGAAACCACCTGGCGGTTATCGTCCGTTGGCAATAACGCCCTTCGACCAAGCCCCTCCCAACCATTGGCCTTTCACAGCGAAGACAGCTTTGCCCTCCACTCCGCGCGAATGTGATCAGCTATCTCTTCAACTTGGATATAACCTTGATCTCCTATCGCCTTCTCCGCATCGGACAAAGCGGGCTCAAAGTCATCAGCCAGCTCCTCGAGGAGTTCTTCGGCAATTCTCCTCGGAACTCCCGCGGATTTCGCTGATGTCCAAATGTCCCCCCTACTTATCTCGTGGATCTTCCGGCTCGCACATAACGAAACGCCCATCTCCCTATCCATCTCAGGATAAAACGTCGTGCAAGTTATGTCGTAGAGAGGAGAAAGCCCCTTGCTCATCCAGTCAGAAGACCACAACAAGGAACGGTTCTTCAGATGGTTGTCGCAATTACCAAGCGCCCAATCGAGCAGCACGGAATCGAATAACGCTATCCTGTCACCGAAAGCATCGCTTGATTCACGCGCAACGAGATACGCCATTTTGTTCAGGTAGTTTCCCTCTGTAGGCTCGTATTTCAGCCTCGGGGAAAGCCCCATGCCTTGGCAAAAATCTTCTTGGTGAACCCTCCGAACGCCGCCATCCCGATCGACGACCCTGTCGAATCGCCTAACGCACAGCAAAGGCTCGCATCCGTCAATCTTGATGAGCGCTGCGTCGGCAACCGAGAAGCCCAAACGGCGAGCAACTTCAAGGCAAAGAGCTTCATTGATCGTTTGGAATTTAAACGATCCATCGACAGCCTTGATGATATGCGTCGACGGAGCCAAACCCTCCGTCACGCTCCATTCATCGCGCATGTCATCGCCGTCGTGACGTAGGCCGATCTTGCTCTGCGCGCCCGCCAGAGACAATCGCGAGGAAACGCTGAGATCAAGCGCCTTCGCCCGAGGAGACCGAGCGAACTCCTCCAAGCAAGAGAACGGAATGGGAGTATAGCCGTAGCCCTCCCCCGACGCGGAAACGCCTTCTTCGGCAAAAACCAACCCGCCAACCGACTCTAAATTCAAACGCGAGAGAATTGCCAAAGTGTCCGAGCTGTCCGCATGGACGGCTCGCGCAAAAAGGCTTCGCCTCGATCCCTCAGGGAGCAAACCGTCGAAATACGCAAGCGTCTCCCTCGGAGAATAAGGATCTTTGCGCAACGGAAAGCGAACCGAAACAGCGGCCGCGCTCGGGGAGCGCAAATACGTCTCATCATAAGAGAAGGACTCCTCCCCTTGCCCAAGACGCACCCTCCCCACAAGCTGCATCCCCTCCCCGTATTCGCGATACACCAGCAAAGACCGATCGCTCAGCACGATTACCTCCCGAAAGCCCCCAGATCAATTCCAAGGTTCATTGCGTAAGAAACAACGCGATCAAACCCCACGCTTCCACGGCCTCGCTCGATTTCCCCAACAAGACGAGGACTGAATCCCATCATCTCAGCGACTTCAACTTGCGTGTAGCCGAGTTCCTTCCTGCGGGCTCGAATAACACGGCCCATGTCCTCGGCAGAGAAAATGCGTTCACCAGCCGCGAGAGCCGCATCCCTTGAAACTGCTGACGATGCCGGTTGCGTCCCGCCATGCAGCAGTGGAGCCGACGACGCGCAACCGCCGCGTACCCCAGCGCCCTTCCTCCGACCTAACAAATCGCGAGCCATAATTCCTCCCTATAGGTAAGATCTCTCTATTGTAGCCAGTAATATTCCCTATCGGGAAGATAAATGGATATACACCGAGAAATTACGTATAGGGAAGATTAAATTTCGTAACTCTCGACGTTGCCCCTCGAACACGCCGATTCTTGACCCGATACAACGTCTCACCGAAAATCACCTGCCGACCTCGAACAAGCACGACTCGATGAGGTCTTTACCCCGCAACGACTCCAGCCACCTTTCGGGAATGGCGCGGTACCCGTACATCGCGCCGGCGAGCGCGCCGGCAACGCACGCGGTCGTATCCGAGTCGTCGCCCAAGTTGACCGCGGCCAGCACGCACTCCGCATAGCTTTCCGTGTTCAGCGCGCACCACAAAGCGGCTTCGAGCGTATGCAACACGTACCCCGTCGACTGAATCTCGTCGCGCGTCTTTTCCTCGATGTCCCGCAGAAAAGAAAACCGCTGGTCATCCGGCACGCTTTCGGCAATTGCGGCAGACAAGCTCACGCCCCGCCGCACCGCGCGCAGAACATGCACGAACACGACGCACGCCGCGGTTGATACGGAGTGCGCATGAGTGATGGCGGAAACCGCTGCGATTTGCGCATCGTCGGCATCCGTCAACGCCAGCGGGGCTATGCGCATGAGCGACCCGTTGCCGTTCGAGCGCTCGCCCGCGCAACCATGTCCCTGCTTAAGCGCCGTCGCCGTCGCGTTCCCCACGTCGAAAGCCGCCCCGTCGACAGTGTATTCACCCTCGAAAAGCCACGAGCGAAAACGATCCGCCATATCGCGCGTCTCGATTTCCCCGCCGTAGGCCTTTATGCTGTCGCAGGTTGCCAGCAGAAGCGACGTGTCATCGGAAAACGTGCCGGCGGGCATGCCGCGCGCCCCGCCGCCGACCATGTGCGTGCACGAGAACGTATCGCGTTTCCGGAACTCGAAGGGAACGCCCAGCGCGTCGCCCACAGCGGCGCCGTAAACAATCGCGCGCAAGCTGTTATCGGGAAACGGCCAGCCGAAGTCGAGGTGTCCGAACTCAGCGCCGCAATCGTTGCAATGGAGCTCAGGCGAATCGGGAGAAATGCAGCATCCGCCCAATATCACGCGACCGCTTTCCAAACCGCGCTCAAGTTCCTCGGTGAACGCAGGCAAACCCCACTGTATGCGCGCGACGTTATCCGACTTGCAGCGCGGGCACCTTCTGTTATCCGTTCCAGCCATACCGACCCCCTCTCGCGTCATGATCGTTATCCTAAACGCAAAGCGGCGCCCTCGCCAGCAAACCGCGCCCCATTTCCCTTACGCAAGAAACGAGACGCGGCTCAACGGGGGCGCCGCACAACGTCAGCTATGCCGATCGGCCACCGCTATTCCGCGTCCTTGTCGCGAAGAAGACGACCTTGGCAGTACACCTTGCGGATGTTATCCGGCGTCGACAGGTACAAAATGCGCGCGAGCCTGTCCTCGGGGGCGTCGAACACGCCGAAGCCCGTCAGGTCGGAGTCGCGACGCTTCACGTCGACGACCTGCATGTCGAACGCACGACCCGACTCGAACGTCGCGATAGGAAGACCCAGCGACTCCGCGCCGCCCGCCGTCGCCAGCCAGAACGCCTGGACGAGCGACATGCGGGTGTCCTCACCCAAACCGCCGCGCTGCTCGGGCGCGAGCGTGGCGTCCACGCCCGTCTCCAGCAAACGCGACACCAAAACCGTCTGGCGGATGTTCTCGTACATACTGGGGCTGTACCCGCCCGAGATATCCGTGCCCAAACCGACGTGAATTCCCTGGCGGCGGAAGCGCTGAATCGGCGCCACCGCGCTGGAGAAGTAAGAGTTCGCCATCGGGCAGTGCGCAACCGACACGCCCAGCTCGGCGAACATCTCGCCCTCTTCCTCGGTGAGGTAGGGGCAATGCGCCATGATGGAATGCTCGCGCAGAAGACCGAAATCGCGCAACGCGTACGGGTCGGTCTTGCCGAAACGCTCGAGCACCACGTCGTGCTCCCACTGGCCCTCGTTGCAGTGCGTCTGAACGTACACGTCGTGCGCGGCGGCGAGATCGCCCAAGCCTTTAAGCACCTCGTCGGTGCAGCTGGGAATGAAACGCGGCGTCACGACGGGCCAGATGCCCTGACGACTTCCGCGGCCGATGGATTCCAGCTCGCGGATCAACGTGGCCGTATCGGCGACCGCCTGCGCCGGCGAGGCATCGCGATAGTAATCGGGGTTGGCCTCGGGATCGTCCATGACGGTCTTGCCCACCAGCGCGCGCTGACCCGCCTTCTCGCAGATCTCCGCCAAGGCGATGCTGGACTCGAGGTGGGCGCTGCCCAGGTAAACGACCGTGGTCGTGCCGCGCGCCGTCAGCTGATCGACCAGATTCGCGTAAACCTTGCGGGCGAAATCGACGTCGGCGAACTTCGACTCGAGCGGGAACGTGCGCTGCTCGAGCCACAGATACAGCGGCTCGTCAAGCGCAAGCGCCGCCTGCGGCCACTGAGGCGCATGCACGTGCACGTCCACGAAACCGGGAAGGCCGTAACGGTTCTCCCCCAACTCGACAAGCGTGCCCTGCGCACGATGCGCCTCGAGCACCGCGGGTTGGTCACGATCGTCGTTTTTCAGCACGCGCGCGATAACGCCCGCGTCGTCAACCTCGATGAGCGCGTTTTCAAGGTACTCGAACGCTCCGTACACCGGAGTATGGAAGAAAGAGCCGTAGAAAGCCTGATTAACAGTGCCAGCCATGACCGTCATACCTTTCTATTCGTTTATTCGACAACGCCCAGAACAGGGTCGATGACCTTAAGGCTCATAACGTCGATGAAGCCGTGATCGGTGATGGCGAAACCGGGAAGCGCCGCCAGGCAAATGAACGACAGGAACATCATGGGAATGGAAATGATGCATCCGCGCTCGGCGCACGCCGCGTTCAGCTGAGCCTTCTCGGCCGCAAGATCCTCGACAGACAGGTCGGACAGAAGACCGCAGATCGGGTACGCGACCTCCTTGATGATCTCGCCGCCGTCGACCAGGATCTGGCCGCCGCCGATCTCGATGAGACGATTGACCGCCTGAGCCATGTCCTCGAAGTTCGTTCCCATGACGATGACGTTATGGTTGTCATGTCCCACCGTGGAGGCGATGGCGCCGCTGGTCATGTGGAAGCCGCCCATGAACGCCTTGCCGATGTTGCCGTTCTTGCCGTAGCGCTCGACCTGCGCGATGTAAAGAACGTCCTGCTCGACGTCGCATTGCACGTACCCGTCGACGCAGTCGAGCTCCACCTCGCGCGGCTGCGTGATGGGAATCCACGGCAGCGTGTCCATGCACAGCACCTTCACCTTCGACGCGCCTTCGGGAGCGGCGATCTTGAAGGAATCGGGCGTGATGGGGTTGAGCAGGCGCGTGGTGTTCAGCAGGCAGGGATCATGCTCGGCGGGCTCGTAATGAACCAGCATCTCGCCGTTGTCGAGAACCTGCTTGCCGCGCGACCACGTGGACACGACGCCGAACGTATCGGCGGTGTCGCCTGCGACGATGTTGATATCCGCGCGTTTGCCGGGAGCAAGGGCGCCGATGTCGGTGAGCTCGAAAGCGCGGGCGGCGTTCACGGTGACCATCTGAATGGCCTTGACGAAGGGAAGGCCCGCGCCCAAGGCGAGTTTGAGGTGATGGTCGAGGTGTCCGGTCTCCGCCAGATCGCATGTGTGCAAATCGTCGGTGACGATCGACATCATGGAGGTGTCGATGTCCTTGCCGACGATGCACTCGAGCTGCTGGACGAGCGTGCGGGCAGCCGAGGACTCGCGCAGCATCGCGTGAACGCCCACGCGCGCGCGGTCCATGATGTCGTCGGCGCTCAAGGCCTCATGGCAGGTGGACACGCCGGCGGCCACGCACTTGTTCAGGTCCGCGCCCTTCATCTCCACCAAATGACCCTGAGCGGTCATGCCCTTCATGCCGGCGACGTCGTCGAGCGACTCCATAAGGTCGGGGAAGCCCGCGAGGATGTAGGGTCCGACGCATTCGGAGATGCCGACCGCGTCTTCGCGCTGGAGCGCCTTGCGGATGATCTCGGGGTTGAATGAGCCGCCGCTGGTCTCGAGCGCCGGCGAGAACGGCACGTGGGAGGGAACGACGAAATACAGGTTGAGGTCGGTCGCCTCGTTCTCCTTAAGCACGGCCTCGATGCCCTCGATGCCGGACACCACGCCGACCTCGTGCAGGTCGGTCATGATGGAGGTGGTGCCGTGCTTGAGCACGCCCTCGGCGAAGGAGCGAATGGCCAAGTCGGAGCTTTCCGGATGGATGTGCCCGTCGATGAAGCCGGGCGTGATGAACATGCCCTGCGCGTCGACGACCTGCGTGCCCTCGCCGATGCAGTAATCCACATCGCCCACGGCGGCGATGGTCTGATCTACGATGGCGACGCCGCCATCGTAGATCTCCGCCGTGAGGACGTTCACGATCTTTCCGTTCTTGATCACGATGTCCGCCGGCTGCTGGCCTCCCGCCACCGCCAAAAGCTTGTTGTCCATCCCGCATCTCCCTTCTTCGTTTTTTCGGTTTTCACCTGCCCTTTTCGAGCAAGGTGCAACGAAGAAGATACTATCACCGCCGCAGCGGGAAAATCGGCTGGGCGAACGCTTTTCACTGCATCGCCTTTATGCAGAAATCGGCGAAATTCGACTGCCGAAGCAGTTTCGACGACCCCGCGCTCCCAAAGCTCCTTGCCCGACAAGTCGACGCCATCGCTCCGCACAATCCCGAATTCATCGGCGTCGACCTTAACGCCCGAAAAGAAAGATTCGTCTTCGAGCCGTTTGAACGCCTCGAAGCGACTCGAAAGGAGGCCCGCAAGATCACCCTAGCGGAAATCGCATTCGTCGGGCGTTTCGGTAAGCTCCGCCCAGCGCGCCGCGAGCAGCTGCGCGTAGAGATTGTGCTGCAACCCGTAGCAGCCAAGCGAATAGCCGTCGTTCACCTCGACCAGAAGCGTCCGGCCATCATGCGTCACCCCGAAATCCGCCGCGTAGCCCGCAGGCGCCGTTTCATACGCCGCCACTGCGCCCTCTATCACCGCAGGGTCGAAGCTCAGTCTCCAATCTCCTTTGTACGGCCGAACGTCCGGGATGTCCCCGTAGCGCACGAAGCATCTCCATTCCGCCCTGAAATCGACGACCTCGCTGCAGGTAACGGGCGGATTGTATCCGGAGGTTCCCAACCCCGTCAAATCCCCGATGCACGCCACCGTCTTTCCCGCGAAGCGCTTGTCCTCAACAGGCTTCACGAACACCGGCCACATCGAGCAGTCGGCAGCCACTTCGTCCATGGTGGAAGACCATGTTCTCCTTCCCATGTAGCTGCGAAGCTCGTCGGGGTAGTCAAACTCCTCTATCCGTACGCCGCGGCTGACGAGCGCATGCCTCACAGGACCCAACCCACCTACCACGACATCACCACGCGACGATGCGTCAAGCTCCTCGACGCTGCGGAACAAAACGCATTCGAGGCCCATCTCCGCGAAGCCCCAATAGGCCGCGGAGAAGTTTACGTTTCCCGGCATATCGCCTTTGGCCTGGATGAACGGTCGCACGATTCACCTTCTTTCCGAGAACTTACCATGCCCGGATTATCCCCGATCTAGCGAACTTAGATGTCCCCTAAATCGGACACGGAATCGACCGCGTTTCAGCTGATTCGAGGATCCCGGGACATGCCAAGATGCGAGTCCCGACCCACCCGCCGCGCCGTCGACCAACTGCGAGCAATCCGCGAAGCCGCTCCCGCGTCGGCTTCGACCGCGCTAGCAACCGCCCATGGCCAGAAAAATCATCACCAAGGCCACCATCGCGTCTTTCTCCTCGGGCTTCGATTCGGCGATCATGATGGTGGCGGCGACCAGCGCGCTGTCGGCTATAACCTTTTCACCGTTGACGAACAACGCGTTGTTCCTGTCGAGAAAGTACAGGAACATGGCGGCGGCGATGCGCTTGTTGCCGTCGTGGAAGCTGTGGTTTTTCACCACCAGGTACAGCAAGTTGGCCGCCTTCTCCTGCAAGCTGGGGTAAATCTCCCGGCCTGCGAAGGACTGGTAGATGTTGCCGATGCTGCCCCTGAACGAGTCGTCTTTCTCCACGCCGAAAACGGCGCTCTCGCTGCCGAACCGCATGCCGTCGATCACCGCGCAGCACTCCTCGTACGTCAGCACGTACACGGCCTCGCGGCCCTTCGGGGTGCGCAGGCACTGGTGATCGTAGTCGTCGAGCAGGTCGAGCGCAGGCGCGAACGCCTGCACGATCTCGGAGATCTCACGCGGCTCGCGTGCGTCGAGATCTCGCGTCATCGAAAATTCAAGATCGGGAGAAGGCTCGCCATCGTAGCAACCGCCCGATACGTAAACGGAAGCTCCAGACACTTGGGACGCTTGAGAAATCGAACGCACAGCCGCCTCCTTCAGACCGATTTCGACAAAGCAACCTACCGCCTGCGGATAGCTTATTCTAGCCCACCGCAACAAGGGAGATTTGCGCAACCAGCGACACCTTAATCGCGAGCAACGTGGCATGAGCTCGATAAAAATAGGATAAGCTGGCAGTAAGATCGGGCTTTCCGAGGCTTCGCCAATAGCGCGACTGTGCGAGCAATGCCGAACAACGACAGCAAGCCGGAATAGACGAAGGGGCAAGGGAAACCATGACCGACGACATGACATGCAAGGAGTTCGCGGAATTGCTGAAAACGCGAGACGCGCACTATCCCCTATCCGACCGCTACGTGGAAGACGTCCACGACTCCCCCGACAAAAGCGGCGACGACGAACGCGAGCACATGATCATCTGGTTCGAGGCGAACGACAAAACGGGCACGGGCCCCTACTCGCGCAGCACCCCCAACACGAGCGCGCGCCGCTGCTACGCGCGCTTGGGAAACGCAGGGTCGCTGCTGTGGATTGCGGAAGCGGTGGGCGTGCCGACCGAGACGGTCCGGCACGCCTTCGACGCCGCCATGGAGGCGGGCAACTACCGCCGCGCCTGCGGCGCGATTCGCGCGATTATCCCCTGGAGCGAGGTTTGCTCACGGGCGAGGGAGCTGATGCGGTAAGCGCTCGAGGCAAACGTGGGCAATCCCGCCAGAAGCAGAATCCTAGACGACAGGCTAGAATAAGAGCGAATTTGGCACGCACATCAACTTTCGGAACGCCGACAACTCGAGGGGAAGAGCAGGTAGCTTTATGGCAATGAACGCACACGCGCAAGCGCTCGTGGGACTCATCACGAGCGCCAACCTCCGCTTCGTGATCCCCGTGTACCAAAGACCCTACTCATGGGACGAGGAGCAATGCGAGCAGCTCTGGGACGACATCCTCTACGTAGGATCAAGGCCCCAAGAGCGCCACTTCACAGGCTCCGTCGTGTGGGTGCAAGACGGCACGTTCTCCGCATCCGGCATACAGCCGATGCTTCTCATCGACGGCCAGCAGCGCATCACCACGCTTTCGCTCGTCATCGCCGCCTTGGCAAACTTCTCGCGAAAGGACCCCGAGGCAACCCTGCACTTCTCATACAACGAAATCATGCAGCGTGGTTATCTTGTCGACACGTTCCGCCAAGGCGAAGACCGGTACAAGCTCACTCTGACGCGCGGGGATAAAAACACGCTCGAGTCGATAGTCGAGAACCTGGTAGATCCCGATTTCGCCATCAATGAGGAATCGAGCAAACTCATCGAGAACTTCGCATTCTTCAGCAAGAGAATCGAGGCGATGGAGGATCCGAACATCGTCTGGGACGGCATTCAAAGGCTGGACGTCGTTTCCATATCCCTCGACGCCAATCAGGACAACCCGCAGCTCATCTTCGAATCGATGAACTCGACGGGGAAAGACCTCTCCTCAGCCGACCTCATCCGCAATTTCGTGCTCATGGGGCTTCCTAAGGAAAAGCAGGATGCGCTCTACCTGAACCACTGGCGCAACATCGAGCTGACCCTAGGGGCCGACAGCTACGAGGACACATTCGATGAGTTCTTGAGGAACTACCTTATTGTGCTCTACGCACCCGAGCCCTTGGTGAAGCGCGACATTTACCACATATTCAAGCGGCACGTCTACGATCGCGGCTACAACAAAGACGACCGCATCGTCGAACTGTTGCGCGAGATGGAAAGGTTCGCCAGCTACTACGCCTGCATCACTAGAGGAACCGAGACATCGCCCGAACGCGCGCGGGTGCTTGCGAACCTGCGACGACTCGACGTGACGGTGGTCAATCCGCTTCTGCTCTCGCTCTACGACGACTACGATCAGGGCGCCTTCGATGACGAAGGCTTCCTGCACATGCTCAGCCTAATCGAAAGCTATGTGTTCCGCAGGTCCATATGCGATGTCGCGACCAACTCGCTCAACAAGCTCCTGCCTTCCGTCATAGCCAAGCTCAACAAGGTTCAGGACGAAGGAGGAAACTACGTCGAGGCGCTCGAGGCGTTTCTCTTCCTGGAATCTGGAACCGCGCGAAGGTTCCCCGACAACGCCGAGTTCTTCAATGCCCTCACAACGAGGGACGCGTACCATTACCGCAGATCGCTCTACCTTTTGGCCAATCTCGAGAACATGCACCACCCAAAAGATCCCATGAACCTGTGGGATGGCAACTTCACGATCGAGCACATCATGCCGCAAAACGCTCTCTCCGCCCCAGGATGGGCAGACACCGT